>JANQQB010000482.1 GCA_028285165.1 Rhodobiaceae bacterium | reverse complement strand
CGCAATGCGCCGCGAAACAGCGGATGGTCGTCCGCGATGATAAACTTGTGGGTCGCGTCCGTGTCCGCCATCCCAGCCTCTCCCGAATTCCCCCAGCCGTTCTTTTGCCTGGTGACGGCCTCGTACGCCTTTTTTGACACCCTTGTTTGCGGACAGCAACTGTCCGTCGAACCCCGTGCCCAGCCGGCCGATTATCATCAGCCTGCGAAGCGCACGCAAGTATAACTTCTGATGTCAGAATCTGCTGCGCGCTCAGATGGCACTGTTCCACAGCGAATATCCGATCGTTCGGTCACGCAAATCTGAGGGTTCGAAATCGAATGCGCTGATTCGCTGTTGCTCTTTTCGCGACAAATCGGAAACATTCGATTTGCGTATGGCCGGGTTTACACATCCGATACACCGCATGGTAATCCGCTCGCGGTCCAGCGCCCTCACAAGACCGGCGCGCGGCTTTTCCAAAGACGGCCGCAATGCCGTCCCTAGAGCATCGGGTAGAGGCAGTTCAGCCCACCCGGGAGGTTTAGAAACAATGTCATCGATTGAGGCGACCTGGTGGTCCCGGACCAGAATCCTGATGATCGTGTGCCTGGCTGTCTGGTTTGTCGCGGGCTTCGTCGTCCCGCTCTTCGTCAACCAGCTCAATGCGTTCGTGTTCTACGGGTTCCCGCTCGGCTATTACATGGCCGCGCAAGGGTCGCTGGTCATCTTCGTGATCGTCATCTTCTGGTTCTGCGGCCAACAGGACGCGATTGACCGCGAACACGGCGTCGCCGAAGAGGACTAGACCCGGCCATGGCAATTCAACAGGGCGGCGGCTCCGACTTCGTCAACAATCTCGGCAAGATCTACCTGATGTATTCGGGCGGCTTCGTCGCCTTCATCGTATTGCTTGGAATCCTGGAAGCCGTCGGCGTACGCGACACCATCCTCGGCTTCCTGTTCGTCGGCTTCACGCTCGTGATCTATGCCGGGATCGGCATTCTGTCGCGTACCATGCGGGTCTCGGACTATTACGTCGCCGGACGCCAGGTGCCGGCCTTCTACAACGGCATGGCGACCGCGTCGGACTGGATGTCCAGCGCCTCGTTCCTGGCGCTGGCCGGCATGCTCTATCTCCTGGGCTATGACGGCCTGGCTTTCCTTCTCGGCTGGACGGGCGGCTATGTGCTGGTTGCGGTTCTGATTGCGCCTTACATGCGCAAATTCGGCGCCTACAGCGTTCCGGATTTTCTTGGCGCCCGGTTCGGCGGGAACCTCGCCCGCCTCCTGGGCATTGTCGTGCTGCTCTCGGCGTCGTTCCTTTATGCCGTGGCGCAAATGCGGGCGACCGGCCTGATCGCCGAACGCTTCCTGCATATTCCTTACACCTACGCCGTGTTCGTCGGCATGGCGGGCATTCTTTTCTGCTCGGTCCTCGGCGGTATGCGGGCCGTGACCTGGACCCAGGTCGCCCAGTACATCGTCCTGATCATCGCCTATCTCACGCCCGTCGTGATGATGTCGAACACCGTGACCGGCGTGCCCGTCCCGCAGCTCATGTATGGGGAAGCCCTACAACAGATCACCGCGCGCGAACGCGAGATGCTGGCGAACGGACTGGCCGACGCGGACACGCTGATACCGCATCTCACGCCCTATGCGACCACCGATCCGGTGAACTTCTTCGCCCTGGTCCTGTGCCTGATGGTCGGCACGGCCTCGCTGCCGCATGTGCTGATGCGCTATTTCACGACACCGACCGTGCGCGAGGCGCGCAAATCGGTGGGCTGGTCGCTCCTGTTCGTCGTCGTGCTGTTCTTCACGGCGCCGGCCTATGCCGCTTTTGTGAAACTGGAGATCTACCAGACCATTATCGGTCAGCCCTTCGGCAACCTGCCGGACTGGATCTATGTCTGGGGCGGCAATGACAAGGTGCGGATCTGCGATGCGGCCGCGCGGTCGTTCGAAGCCGTGACGGCCGCCTGTCAGGCGGCTGGCACCGACGTCGTCCGCCTTGCCGATTTCTGGATTGCCGAGGACGTGGTGGTGATCGCGACCCCGGAGATCGCGGGCCTGCCCTACGTGATCACCGGACTGGTGGGCGCCGGCGCGCTTGCCGCGGCGCTGTCGACCGCGGACGGTCTGCTTCTGGCGATGTCCAACGCGCTCTCGCACGACGTCTATTACAAGATGCTCGATCCGAATGCGCCGGCCGGCCGACGGCTGGTCGCGGCCCGCTTCGTTCTGTTGGCGATCGCGATTGCCGGTGCGATCACCGCTGTCGTCGCTCCGCCGGATGTCCTGCATCTGGTCGCCTGGGCGTTCTCGCTTGCGGCGGCGGGCAATTTCCCGGCGCTGCTGCTCGGCATCTGGTGGGAACGGTGCACGACCGAGGGCGCAATTGCCGGCATGATCGCCGGGTTCGGCACGACTCTCGCCTATCTGATCTATACGGGACCCGCACCGCTCGGACTGGCCAACGACCCGATTTTCGGGATCGCCACGATTTCCGCCGGGATCTTCGGGCTGCCGGTCGGATTTGCCGTGATGATAGGCGTGTCGCTGATAACACCGGCGCCGTCTGAGGAAATGCGGCTCCTTGTGCGTGCCATAAGGCGGCCGCGCGGCGCCACCGTCTCGCGGGACGGGGACCTGCGGCCGGCGCAATAGATCGAACTCTTGCAAGCCCCGTCCGCGCCGCCACGCGCGACCCCCGGCTCGCATGCGGAAGCGGGGGACCGCGGCATCGGCTTTCCAAGCGACATGTCCTGTGTCAGGACTTCGAACGATGCGCAACAGGCACGCCCCCGGACCCGCATGACCGCCCTCCTCGACCACTGGATCTTCCACGTCCCGAACTATCTGCTTGCGATCCTCATGTATATGGCGCTCGGCCGGTTCGTTCTGTCCTTTCTGTTTCCCCGGAATGCGCCCAACGTGCTCTTCCGTGCCTTCGTTACGATCACCGAACCGGCGGTCCGGCCGGTCCGTTTCATCACGCCGGCTGCGGTTCCGCACCGGATCGTGCTCTTGTTCACGTTCCTGTGGATCTTTCTCTTGCGTGTCGCGTTTTTCATGGTGATGGCCGCCAACAACCTGATCCCGCCCCTCGTTTCGGGGACAACAGGATGATGGACCGGCAACCCTATCTGATCGGCATCCTGGCCTTCGGCATCC
Source organism: Rhodobiaceae bacterium (assembly GCA_028285165.1). Lineage (GTDB taxonomy): Bacteria > Pseudomonadota > Alphaproteobacteria > Rhizobiales > JANQQB01 > JANQQB01. Next base: position 26,973 of record JANQQB010000482.1, on the reverse strand, counting down.
TGTCCGGCCTGTTCTCGCCGCTCACGCCGATCATGGGCCTGTGGCTAAGAAATTTTCTGCCGGCGTTTTTCCTCGCCACACCTGCCGTGCTGGTGCTGGTCGCCGCGTTGTTCACCGCGACCATCGTGATCATGGTCGCCGGCATACCGGCGGCGCTTTACGAGCGGATTGCGGGTCAGGCGGAGAGCACGCCGGCCTCCCTATGGATCTGGGTTGCGGCAACGGGTCTATTGTCGCTGCCGGCCGTCGTAACGGTGATCCAGGTCGTTCGGTAGCGAGACTTATTAAAACGAAGGCCAGCCTCTTTCGGCGACGGTATTGTGAGCCGGCACCAAGAGCTGTTTCGGGTCCCGAGATCTCTACCGGAGGAATCGATGATCGGAACCTCAGACCTTCCAGCCCGTTCAAATCCGTCAGCCGGCCTTCGATGCAACGAAAGTGCGCACGGCCTCTGCCAGAATGGTTTCACAATGCTCTTCCACCGCAGCGGCCGCGTCCTTTCCATACATGCCTGAAATCGCCGGGGACGATATGGCCAGATACTGAATCGCACCGATGATGTGAGACAGCCACGCCAGGATCTCCGCCGTCGAGCGGTTCCGTCCGCCAGGTGTGCGTCGTGCCAACGCGATCAGGTTGTCGAGATAGGGCTTCATCGGCCAGGTGCGTGCCCTTTCATCGCTGTCCAGCAGCGCCCGCACCACGAGCCTGACATCTTGCGGGCGTGATAGGGCTGAGGTCCGGAAGCGGGCAAAATACGCGATGAGATGATCGGCCGGGTTGGGCCGCGCGGCCGCATCGATCTCCGCACATTGCCGCTCGGCCAATTCGGTCAGGACTTCAGCGTAGAGCCGTTCCTTCGTCCGAAAGAAGTGCAGCAAGGCCTGCTTGGTGACACCCGCGGCGCCGGCCAGATCGGCAAGGCTTGCGCCGTGATAGCCGTCGGCGGCGAACTTCGTCGACGCAATCGCAAGGTAACCCGCGCGCGGGTCTTCCGACCTGTTCATTCCGATATCTCCCCTGCCAACGGGGCGTACCACACGCTTGACTGCTTACCAATCGGTATGTATCTTACCGATCGGTAAGGAGATTAAAAACCATCATGGACAGGCAAACCGAAATCGCGCTCATCAAGGAGATCATCGGGCTTGCGGATCAAAACTCCGCCTTTCTCGACGACACGATCGCTCACTCGCCGATCGCGCGGTATGCGAGCCCGGAACGGTTCGAACGGGAACGCGCCATGATCTTCAGGCGCAAGCCCGTGATCGCGGCGCAGAGTTCGGAACTGGACGGCGCACGGGCTTTTCTCACCAAGGAATTCCTTGGATTGCCGGTCCTTCTGACACGCGACGACGCGGGCAAAGTGCATGCCTTCCTGAACGTCTGCCGCCACCGCGGCGCGCGGTTGGAGCGCAACGCTACCGGTTGCAAGCGGGTCTTCACCTGTCCCTACCACGCCTGGAGCTGGACCAATGAGGGCGACCTGCGCGGCGTACCGCATGAAGCGCAAGGGTTTCCGGATCTGCCCCGCGCCGAGCGCGGCCTGCGCCGGCTGCCTGCAGCCGAGGCGCATGGCTTTATCTGGATCATCGCCAACCCGGACGCCGCAGACATGCCTGACATCGACACCTGGCTTGCCGGTCTCGGCGATGACCTGAACTGGATCGGTCTCGCCGACCACCGCATTGCCGCCCTGGAGGAAATCGACATCGCGGCGAACTGGAAGTTGCTCATGGAAGGCGGAATGGAGGCGTATCACTTCCGGGTCGCACACAAGCACACGATCGGCCCCTATTTCCCCGACAACCTCCTGACTTACACGATGTTCGGGCCGCATATGCGGGCGATCCTGCCGCGCATTTCCATGCCCGACCTGCGTGCGGTGCCGGAAGATCAATGGCAGATCCGGCGGGACGCAAACATGGTCATCACGCTGATGACGAACACCCAACTCCTCGTGCAGCAGGACCATGTCATGTGGTTCCATTTCGAGCCCGTGTCCGAGGCGCTTACGCATATGCGCATGGCCACCCTCGTCCCGCGCTCGGCGCCCGAGACGGATGAGATGCAGGCGCATTGGGACAAGAACCAGAAGATCACCGTCACAGCCCTGATGGAGGATTTCGAACTGGGAGAGGAAATCCAGACCGGCTTCGCCTCGCGCGGCAATCCCAGCCACCTGTTCGGCCGGTTCGAAGGCGCACTGAACCGGTTCAACCTGACGGTCGAGGAGATGATCGCGCACTGATGACGCCAACCGGATTTTCGATAGTGGTTGGACGGTTGGCCGTCGGGAATGCGCTGAACACGGGTCTCAATTACCGGCGGATCGCCATTGGCCCGGCGCGAAACCGGATAGACGCCAACGCCGGTTCCGTTATCTTGTGGTCCTCAAGGATCGACCGGATATCCGACGGCATCGGGATGGCTCGCGGAACCGGCTTTTGCCGGACGTGCAATTCCATGTACTCGCCGACACAGGCCGGCTCGCCGCCGGATCTCATCACCATGTGCAAGTGAAAGCGCTTTTCGTCGACGGCAAGAATGTCGGTGTCGACGACAACACGCTGTCCGGCGCCAACCTCCCTCAGGTAATGGCGGTGATCTTCGATGAGATAGATCGTACAGCCGGTCCGCTTCCGATAGGCCTCATCGAAACCGACCTCATCCTGCAGGGAATCGACAGCAAGGCTGAACACGAGGCCATAATATGCGTCCCGCATATGGCCGTTGTAGTCGATCCACGCGTCGCTGATCGTCGTCTGGTATCGGAACGCCATCGCTCGGCCAATCCGGGATAGAGAGGCGAATGCGATGACCTATTCCGCCGCATCGCGATACGGCGCGCCTTCGCCATAGGGCACGTTGATCCCGCCATAGCGACGGACCCGGACATTGCATTGCTCCGCGTGGCCGACAAAGCCCTCCAGCATGCACAGGCGAGAACCGTATTCACCCACCATCGTCGCCGCTTCGTCGGTGACCACCCGCTGATAGCTGTGCGTCTTGATGTACTTGCCGACCCACAGCCCGCCGGTGTACCGGCCGGCCTTCTTGGTGGGAAGCGTATGGTTGGTGCCGATGACCTTGTCGCCATTGGCGACATTCGTGCGCGGCCCGAGAAACAGCGCACCGTAACTGTGCATGTTTTGAAGAAACCAATCGTCCCGATCGGTCATGACCTGAACATGCTCGGACGCGATCTCGTTCGCCTGATCGAGCATTTCCTCATAGGTGTCGCACACGATCACCTCGCCATAGGTCTCCCAACTCGCGCGCGCCGTCTCGGCGGTCGGCAGGATGCCCAGGATCCGCTCGACCTCCTCCAGCGTCTGTTCGGCGAGCTTCCTGGAATTCGTCAGGAGGACACAGGGGCTGTTGTAGCCGTGTTCGGCCTGGCCAAGCAGGTCGGTCGCACAGATTTCCGAATCGGCGACCGTCTCATCGGCGATCACCATCGTCTCCGTCGGACCGGCAAACAGATCGATGCCGACCCGGCCGTAGAGCTGCCGCTTAGCCTCGGCGACAAAGGCATTGCCCGGACCCACCAGCATGTGCACGGGCTCGATGGTCTGCGTCCCAAGCGCCATGGCGCCGATCGCCTGGATGCCGCCCAGCACATAAATTTCGTGCGCGCCGCCCATCTTCATGGCGGCAATCACGGCCGGATTCGGTTCGCCCTTGAAGGGCGGCGTGGCGGCTATGATGCGGGGCACCTGAGCGACCTTGGCCGTTGCGACCGACATGTGCGCGGATGCCACCATCGGGAACTTGCCGCCGGGCACATAGCATCCGACGGATTGTACTGGAATGTTGCGGTGGCCAAGGAAGACACCCGGCAGCGTTTCGACCTCGATGTCCAGCATGGACTCCCGTTGCGCCTGGGCGAACCGGACGACCTGATCATGCGCGAAACGGATATCGGCCATTTCCCGTGTCGACACCTTGGACGTGATCGCCTCGATATCGCTGGCGGACAGGCGAAACGCGGCGGGGGAGTACTTGTCGAACTTCTCACTCAGTTCCCGGACCGCGTCATCGCCGCGGTTTTCGATGTCCTTGAGGGTCGCCTCAACGACGGCCCGCGTTTTTGCATCGTCCTCGGCACGGTCGGCCTCGGACTTTCCACGCTTGAGATAAGTGATGGCCATTGGTCAGATCCCCTTGATGGTTTGCGGTCCGGGTCAGCGCTTCTGGGCGCGGACAAACAGCGCGGCCGCCACGATGATGATCACGCCCTTGATGATGAGTTGCGCCTGGACCGGCAGGCCCAGGATGATGACGATGTTGAAAAGCAGTACCAGAATGAGCGCGCCGGCTGCCGCGCCCCACAGCGTTCCGACACCACCGCTCAAAGCCACGCCGCCAATGACGACGGCGACGATGGAATCAAGCTCGTAACCGCGGCCGACCCAGTTGTCGACGGTTCCGACGAAGCCGACGAGGAAAAGACCGGCAAGCCCCGCCATGATCGAGCAGATCACGTAACACGCAATGATCACCCGATCGGAACGGATCCCGACCAGATCGGCGGCCGTCGGGTTTCCACCCACAATATAGATCTTCCGGCCGAATGCGCTCAGGTGCAGAAGCCAGGCGAGACCAGCAAACATCAGCGCAAATGCGATCATGTTCACCGGGATGCCGGCGATGCTGCCCGCGCCGAGCCAACGGAACCCGTCCGGCAGGGACCCCGAGGGCGCGCCCTGGGTGTAATAGAACCGGATGCCCTGCAGGACGATCATCATGGCCAGTGTTGCAAGAAACGGCGAGACGTTCCGTTTCGTAACAAGAAGGCCGTTGATCAGACCGACAACGGCCGAAAAGGCGATCGCGGCCACAAAAATCACCGGGATCATCGCATCGGACGTCGCGTTGAACGCGGTCGCCAGCACGGCAACCGTTGCCATGAGGGAGGCGACCGACAAGTCGAGCCCGCGAACCAGCACAACAAAGGCCTGTCCGAGAACGACGATCGCGAGCGGCGCTGCCTGGGTCAGAATATCCTGAACGTTGCGGGGTGCGAGAAAGGACGGCTGGATAGCCGTTGCGATGGCGACCAGCGCGACGAGCGCGACCGGAACGGCAAGGCGTCTGAGGTTGACGCCCATGCCGGGGGCGTCGGCTTTGACAGACAGATCGGTCATAGCTTCTTCCCCCTGTTCACATAGATCGAGACCGCGACGATTATGATGAGACCCTGGATGACCCACTGGATGAAGGTCGAAACGTTCATGTAGTTCAAAAGGTTGCTCAGAAGCGAAAGCAGGAAGACGCCGAGAAGAACACCCAGGATGTTTCCCTTGCCGCCGCCAAGCAGCAGGCCGCCGACGATCACAGGTGTGATGGATGCAAGCGTAATGGGATCACCGACCCGGGGATCGCCCACACCGGTGCGGCTCACATAATAGGCCCCCGCCAATGCGGCGAAAAAACCGGACGCGGAATAGGCCATCACGATGATGCGGTCGGTGCGGATACCGGAAAGGCGTGCTGCTTCCGGACTGCCGCCAACCGCATAGAAGGCGCGACCGGTCTCGGTGTAGTTCAAGAACACCCAGACGAGAGCGAAGCAGAGCAGCATGACACCGCCTGAGATCGGCAGGATGCCAATACGGCCATAAGCGAATTCTTCGAACCAGAAAGGCACGCCACCGGTCGGTTGAAGGGTGTAGACGAGCACCAAGCCGTTCAGGATCGAGGCAGTCCCAAGCGTCACGATCAGCGGGTGCACGCCCGTCTTGATCGTGATGTAGCCATTGATGAATCCGATGCCGGCGCCGAAGGCAAGAATGCCGAAAATCATCGGGATCATCAGGTGCGGGTTGTTGTCCACGACGCCGGCCATGAGGATCGTCGACGCGGTGACCACGGCACCGATGGAAAGGTCAATGCCGCCGATCAGGACCACGAGCGCCTGACCAAGGCTTGCAAAGCCGAGCGCAGCGGATTGCTCGAGCACATTCGTGAAGTTGCGGATCGTGCCGAACCGGTCGCTGAGAACGATGCCGGCCGCTACAACCGCGACCAGGAGCACGGTCACGATGATGAGCGACGGATCCACCCGGAATCGTCTGCCCGGAGTTGTTACATCCATGCTGGCCATGTCGCAGATCCTCCCCCGCTCAAGCCGCCTGCGCTGCTGTCGCGTAGCGCATGATGTTTTCTTCGGTGATCCCGTCGTCTTTTACTTCGCCGGTGATCACGCCCTCACGCATGACAAGAACGCGGGTGCACAAGCCGATGACCTCCGGAAGTTCGGATGAAATCACCAGGATGCCGACCCCCTCGTCGGCAAGCTTGCGAATGATCTCGTAGATCTCGACCTTGGCACCGACATCCACACCGCGGGTCGGTTCGTCGAGGATGAGCACGCGTCGGCAGGCCCGGGTCCATCGACCAAACAGGATCTTCTGCTGGTTTCCGCCGGACAGCTTGTCGACGCCCGACGTCGGTCCCGGGATCGCTATGCGAAACCGCTTGATCTCGTCTTCTGCAGCAGCCACTTCCGCTGCCCGATTGAGAACCGCGGCCGACGTGAATTCCGGCAAGACAGGGGCTGAGACGTTTGCGGCCATGTTGAGAAGCATCATCAGCCCCTCGCCCTTGCGGTCTTCGGTGAGGAAGCCGAGCCCCCGGTCGATTGCGTCGCGCGGTGTCGGTGTGTTGAAGGCCTCGCCGCCAAGCGTCACCGCGCCATCACTGCGCGGCATCGAACCGAAAATCGCATGCGCCACTTCGGAACGGCCGGCGCCGACCATGCCCGCAAGGCCGAGCACCTCGCCTGAATAGAGATCGAAGGAAACGTCCTTCACCTTGGGCGGTGCGCGCAGGTCGCGCACCGTGAGCACGGGTGCCGCGTCCGCGGGCGGGACCTTCTTTGGCGGGAAGATGTCGGCGAGATCGCGTCCCACCATCATCGAAACCAGCCTGTCCCGATCCAGTTCGTCGATCGTGCGCACGCCAACCAGCTTGCCGTCCTTCAAGACGGTCACGCGGTCGGCGATGGCAAAGATCTCCTCCAGACGGTGCGAGATATAAATGATGCAGACGCCTTCGTCGCGCAGGCGCTTGATGCGCTCGAACAGCAGTTCGGCCTCGCGGCCGGAGATGACCGCGGTCGGCTCGTCCAGAACGAGGAGCTTCGTCTCGCCGACCAGGGCCTTGGCGATCTCGACCATTTGCTGGTCCGCGACGCTCAATTCCTTCACGAGCGCGCGGGGGTCGAGGTGATGTCCGAGGCGATCGAGAATATCGGTGGCGCGGGCAAACATGGCGCCGAAATCGATCGTTCCGAATCGCGTCCGAGGTGCCTCGCCGATGAAGATGTTTTCAGCAACCGTCAGCTCGGGAAAGAGCATAAGCTCCTGATAGATGATGTGAATCCCCGCGTCCTTGGCTTCTTTCGGCGCGGTCCAGCGGCGCTCAGCGCCATCGAAATGGATCGTACCTGCCTCGGGGATATAAGCGCCGGCCATGGTCTTGATGAGCGTGGACTTGCCAGCGCCGTTCTCGCCAAGAAGCGCATGGATCTCACCGGCTGTTGCCTCGAAGTCGACCGCGTCGAGAGATTTGACGCCGGGGAAGACCTTGGTGATGCCTTCAAGCCTGATCATTGTCCGCCCTTTCGGTTAAAACCGGTGTCGGGGGTGGTCCCGCCCCAGGCCATTTGCAAATCGGGACGGGACCGTGCGCGGGAGGGGACGCCTAGTTCGGCAACGCGACGGAGAAGGTCGCCGGATCGTAGTCCGGTCCCATGCCGTGCCCCATGATCAGCTCGCCCGGACGATCGAGTGCGACGTAGTCTTTCAGGAGCACGTCGGCCGAAATCGACGCCGTCTCATGGCCTTCCGAGATCACGACCTGGAAGTTCACATCCAGACGCTGGGGAACCGGCGTGCCGGCAAGCACATCAAGCGCCAGGTTGACGGACGCCGCGCCGATCGACGGCGTGTAGTCGATGCCGGCAAACGGGAACTTGTGTTCGTGGGCCAATTGATACATGGCGTTCAGATCGCCACCGGTATGAGGCGGGATATCGCCCGACACGACGCCTGCACCGAGGAAGGCTTCGACGGAACCGGAACCCTGAAGGCCGGAATCCGCCCACACGCCGTCGATCGTGTCGGCACCTTCGCGCTGAATGATAGCGGCCATGATCTGGCGCCCGTTTGCAGGGCTCCAGCCGGTATACTGGGTATCGACGATCTCGATCTCCGGGAACTGGGCGAAGACTTCCTTGGCCGCCTGGAGACGCATTTCCGCAGGCGAGGCGCCGGCAAGACCCGGCAGAAGGACGACGCGGCCCTTGCCGCCAAGCGTCTCGGCCATCCACGTGGCGCTCATTCGCGCCAGCGCCGTATCGGACGCGGTCACGAAGCTGACGAAGTTCTCGTCGCTTTCGACGCGCCGGGCCACCGTTACGACCGGGACGCCGCGGCGCATTGCGCGGCCGAGGATCGGGTCGAGCGCGTCGGCAGTCGCCGGGTTGACGAGCAGCAGGTCGATGTCCTGCTCAAGAAGATCCTGAATGTCGGAGATCTGCTTCGTCGGATCGCCGTTTGCATCGGTCACGATGAAGCGGTTGATCCGGTCCTTGTTCTGCGACACGCCGTACTGGATGGAGTGGAAGAAGGTTCCAAGCCAACCGTCGCCCTGCGAGGCGTTCGAAAAGCCGATCGAGAACGGCCCCTCGCCCTTGTACTCGGATGTATCGATCACCTTGTTGAAGTTGGGATTCCAGAGGAATGTCCGCGGCAGGCCATCATAGTCGGCCAAGGCGGGTGCGGCGGTGATCGCCAAAGTGGTCGCTGCAGCGAGCACGAGTTTAGTCATGACAGGTCCTCCCTTTGGTCATGGCATGGGGATTCTTTTGTGATTTCGGTCGTGCCCCGCGATGCGGGGCACGGGCGTGTCGGAGTTCAGCCGACCGCGCCTTCGGCCTCGACGATCTTGACGTTCGTGGTGTCGCGTCCCTGGTGCTGTTCGGCGACAAGACCGGAGGCATAATCCGCCTTCACCGCGTCCGGAGCGGTCGGCACGGGCGGAAAATCCCACCAGCCCACGACATTCGAGGCGGCAATCGACACATCCCGGGTGATCGGCACTTCGACAAGCGCCGGTCCGCCGGATTCAAGGGCGGCCTTGATGGTCGGGCCGATCTGGTCGACGGCCTGAACCTGGGTGGCGAAGTCGAAGCCGAAGCTCTTGGCGAGCGCCGGGAACTGGACCGAATAGGGCTCGTTGTTCCCCGGCTTTGAAAACTCGGAAATGATGTTCCGGCCCATCAGCGCGTCCTGACCGTCCCGGATGGAGATGTATCCGGAATTGTTGAGAACGAGGAACACGACGGGGATGTTGTAGGCCACGCAGGTCGCCAGCTCCTGCATGCACATCATGAAGTCGCCGTCGCCGATGATGCACACGACCGGCGCATCCGGCTTGGCAAGCTTTGCCCCGATCGCCGCCGGCAGCGCGAAGCCCATCGGCGAGTAGCTGCCGGGCGTCAGATGCGTGCGCGGTTCGTAGATCGGGAAATCCTGCTTGGTCGAACTCTGCGGATGCCCGGAACCGACCGTCACGATGCCGTTGCGCGGCAGAACCGCCCGCAATTCCTTCAATGTGCGCAGCATCGTGGTCGGAATCTTGTCGTAGTTCCGGCGCGGCGCCTGGATCTCGTCCCATTCCGCCCAGAGTTTTGCCAGGTGATCGTGATGGGCCGAGCGGCGCTCATAGGCCTTGCGTGCCTGCTCATCGGAAATGCCGGCGTCGATGTCTTCAAGCACCAGCGAGATATCGGCGACGATGCCGACATGGGCGGGATAGTTCTTGCCGATCTCGCGCGGATCGATGTCGACATGGATCAGCTTCGATTGAGGGATCGAAAAGCTGACACCCTTGCGCCAGGACGACGCCGACCAATCGGTGAAGCGACAACCAAGCGACATGACCACGTCCGCTTCGCTCGCCAGCGTGTTGCCGGTCAGCGAGCCCGGCCAGCCGACGGTTCCCGCGTTCATCGGATGGTCTTCCGGAAGCGCGCCCTTGCCGTTCCACGTGAAGACGACCGGAACACCCAACCGCTCCACGAGGCGCTTCAACGCCGGGCTGGCATTCGATGTGATCGCGCCGCCGCCAGCGACAATGCACGGGCGGTCGGCGGACAGAAGCAACTCGATCGCCTTGTCGATCGCAACCGAATCGGCACGCTGCCGGCCGGTCGGCATACGCTCTTCAAGGTCCTGAACGTCGATATCCGTCTCCGCCGACTGGACGTCGAGCGGGATGTCCACGTGCACCGGGCCCGGGCGGCCGGTCAGCATGGCGTTCCACGCCCGGTGCATGATGAAGGGCGCCTGGTCCGGGCGGATCATGTCGAAATTACGTTTCGTGACCTGCTGCGTGACCCGCACGAAATCCGGCGTGTTTTCGCGATCCATTTCCTGCATCACGCCGTGGCCGCGCATATGCGTCGACGCCGCACCGGTGATCAGCAAGAGCGCGGTCGAGTCGCAATACGCATTGGCAAGACCCATCACGGTGTTTGCCGCGCCCGGACCGATGGAGGTGCAGGCGGCGATCGGCTGCCCGGTCGCCCGGAAGTGCGCGTCGGCAATGTGGACCGCTGCCTGCTCGTGCATCGTCTGGATGACCGGCACGTCCGAGCCGGGATCGTTGAATGCGTCGATGAGGTTCCAGTTTCCGTGGCCTGGAAGCCCTGTGATGTAGGGGACGCCGTATGCCTTGAGCGCCTTTCCGATGACGTGACCGACGGTCTTCATGCCGCACTTTCCTCCCTGCTTGCGTATATTTTCCGAAATATTGCGGAAATTGCGGAAAACTGTCAACCAATTTCGGCAAAAAATTTCACGACAGCCTTCGGAACAGCGGAATCCTCGGCAATTCTGTCAGTTTCGTTCCTGGAAATTGCCGCAAGGGTTGAACAAAATCGGAAACTTGCCGAAAATGGCGTACGGCATGCCATGGCTGGAGACGAACGATTATGAAAGTCAAGCTGCGCGATGTGGCCCTTGCGGCCGGCGTTGCGGAATCAACCGCCTCGCGCGCGCTGGCCGGGAACGGACAGCTTGCGGAAAGAACCCGGCAAAAGGTTCTGAAAGCTGCAGAGCAGGTCGGCTACGAACTGACGGAACGAACACGCAAGCGACCTGCCGGCGACACCGGCCGACGCGGGGCGGTCGGCGTCGTCGTCGCGGCCCTGCACAATTCCTTTTACCCTTATCTGGTCGACCGGCTGCACAACGAACTCGATGAGCTCGGTTTCGACATGGTGCTCATCATCGATGAGATCACGCGGGATCGGGCGAGCCGCAAGCTGCGCTCATTGCTTGACATGCTGGACGGTGTCATCGTCACGACGGCGATTATCGGATCGCCGATGACGCAATTCCTCATGGAGCAGAAGGTCCCGACGGTTCTCGCCATCCGCTCCAGTCTTCAAGACGGCCTGACCGTCGTCGAAAGCGACAATTTCACTGCCGGCGCCGAAGCCCTACAGCATCTCATCGATCTCAACCACACCCAGATCGGTTTTCTGATGGGGCCGTCCACGACGTCGACGTCCCGCGGCCGATTGAACGGTGCACGGTCCGCCATGGACAGCCGCGGCGTGGCTTTCGTCGAGGACTTCCTGCTGCATACCGATTTCACCCACGAGGGCGGTTATTCCGGTTTTGTGCGCCTCATGCGCCGCGACAATCGGCCGACGGCGATCTTCTGTGCCAACGACGTGATCGCGATCGGTGCGCTCGACGCGGCCCGCAAGATGGCGCTCGACGTGCCCGGCGATGTATCGATCATCGGGGTGGATGACATTCCGATGGCCAGTTGGAGCATGCTGTCACTGACGACCGTTCGACAACCCATCGGCGAAATCGGATCGATCTCGGCAAAGCTGATTGCAAAGTCGATTACAGATCCCGGTGAGGCCGGGCCCGAGCATCACATCCTGCCGACGAGCCTCGTGCGGCGATCGACGACCGGGCCGCGAGCGTAGCCACAAACGAACGAAGGCCTCACACCAACGTCAGGACTTTTTCCAGCAGGACGCGAACACCGCTTCCTCCCCGATAGGGTCGGGTCACTCAAGGCTCCTGATTGGAGCATCGGGAGAAAATGGTGCAAAGACCGGGATGCGTGTTCCCGGAAATTGTCAGGTCGTTCGACGAACGTGGAACTCGCGAAACCGATCACAATACGTAGCTTAATTCTTGTTGGCCGGTGAGATCAGCGACTTTTGGACATGGCTGGCGTCCCGAGAGAAAACCGAATAGGACGCCAGCGCTTGTTTGTGCTGTGCAATATGACTGTGTGGCGGAACCAACGCCACACAGCCAGCACACGTCAAGTTTGTGAGGTCACGTCGGCGTCATCAACCGGAAGGCCTGAAAGTCTTATGATTGAGGCCAGTGTCCAGTTGTTATCGTCGATGTTGTCCTCACCCTGCCTCAACAGGTCATCGTCATTCGGCGTCCAACAGGGGTCGGTGTTGAAGTAGGAGCACGGATCGCCCTTTAGCAGTCCGGCAAAGACCGCACATACGATGGTCGAACCGACACTACCCAACTTCTCACCTCCACTGATGCCAGGCATTTTCTCAGCTTCCTTGAGGATGTAGTACCAAAGCGATTCCGGCTCGTCCTTTGTGAGGCTTACCGGTTCCAGGCAGAACTTGCGAGCGACGTCCAAACCCGAGGGCAATCCGAGATTAACTCCGCGCTTGAGATTGCGGAATGCGAGAACATTGTCCGCCTCCCCAGCTGGGCCCTCATGAAGATGGACCAACGCATTTGCCAGCTTGGTATCGATCTTACGTGCCATTTGCGGGAACAACCCGGGGGCAGAACTCGTCATCTGCAAGAACCAATCCCATTGGATGACGTTGTCCTTTTTCATGGGCCTGAAACCGCGCAGATCATCCGGATCTCCGGCACCTGTATTGTCAAAGATGGGTGCAAAACTGCCGAAGCCCCGATGCGGGGCATTGGTCTGGTAGGAATTGCGTACCATGGAATGACCGAAGCGGTAGGCCGCACCGGCAAATTCAACCGGCATAAAAGGCTGATGCTTCCACTTGTAAACATGGTCCAGGCCCAGCGCCCATACCTTGCCTCCACCGCAGCGGTCTTCCAGATTCAGAGCACAACGATGGACCTCATCAAACGCGATACGCTTGAGGAAATCGTTCCAAACCACCCATTGGTAGAGCCGTGTCAACGTCTTGCGCGCGGCGGCGAATGCATCACTTTTCTTCTCGGCGCGCGCGCGGTCCACCAGTTCATTGTGCGCTAACAGAAACGCAAGTTGCAGCTGGCTGACAATCGAGTTTTCATCATTACGCATGTCACCAATAAGGGCACGGCCTTGCGCGTTTCGGGGCAGGTCACGCAGCTGAGTATCCGGAACTTTGCCGACCAGCATCTTTTGCTTGTCACATTCGTCGTAAAGATACGGCTGATCATTCGGGCCCCTGCCATAGACACAGTCCAGATCAAGGCGCGGCGTGCGGAAGTTCAGAATCCGGTCCGGGTCGACCTGCCTCGCGGTTAGCGGTGTCGTGTCCAAGGTGATATCGTGATCGATGAACTGGCCAAAATACGTGTATCCCGCAGGAATCTGCGAACTGAACTTTGTCTCCAGTTCTTCAATCGCCGATGGGTCGCTTGCTATGTCCGCCGGACTGACCCCGGGCAGCTCAACCATTTCCTTCGTAGCGAACTTCAGGAAGAATTCGTCCTGTTCTTCCAATGTGCCCGCCGGCGTCCACGGATCGAGGTTAGGACAGATACGACCGAATGGGCCTTGATAAAACTTGGAACGAGGCGCAAGTACAGACTCACCGAAGCTTTTCTGATGGGACATTACAATATACCTTTATTTAGAAAATGTTTGATTTGAAACTTAAATGAAAATATTTGGCTTCTTATACTTTGTTTTACTGAGCAAAATCTACAGAATGGCAATCTTTACGAGCAATAAAAAGGCAACCTCCTTTCACTCCAGCTGTGCTGTTTAGGCCAGTCGGCCCGAAAAGGTCTCGCGCCGTAGATGTCAGCCAGTTTCCGGCCGTCTGCACGGACCCAATTGGAGATCCACTGGCGATAGTGACGCCAGCCGTCGGAATGGTATGCCGTTGTGACCGCTTTTATCCCAGTGATCATGGCGCGCAACATTCCCGAGCCCGACCCTGGGTCCAAACGCAAGGCAGCGTCGCCCACGACGGCATATCCCGCGCCGGCGCACTTGGGCAGATAGCGCCACGACACATCGTATCCCCGCCCCGGATAGGCACGCGACTTGTTTGTCGTGATCGACATACTGACCTTAGATGCCCACCCGGAACGGATCCTCATGCTCCAATTCCAGCCGTCTGGCACCGCCTTGAATGCCGGGATCGCATCAACGTTAGAGCGGTGGTTTACATACCTTGCAATCAGCGGCGGCGAGCCATACAAAAACCTGAGCCCCAACGCCCTAGAGACTAGGCTGCGCCCCCCACTGGCATCAATCAGAAGGCCTGAACGCACCAATTCGCCTCCGACTTCGACCCCCCTCAATACCGATTGACGCACATTGACCCGAGTGTCGTCGAGGGATCCTTCGAAGGTGACACCAGCCTGTTTTGCTCGGATCGTTAGAAGGTCAGCGAGATCACGCTCCTGTACGACATAGCCCTGCCAAGGACCGTTCTCGTCACTTCCATACGCCACCAATTCGCGACTGTCGGGATCTTGACGCCAATAGCCTGAAGGACGGGAAACCGATCGCTTTGCGACCTGCTCGGCAATTCCAAGCATGTCGAGAACCGGTTCGGCCCCAGGATGGAGCACAACGTAGAACCCCTGACGGGGTGGTCGAGAGGATGCGACCACTACGGTACCTAAGCCGCGTTGCCGGGCAAGGACAGCGCTTGACAATCCTGCAATGCCGTCTCCGAGCACGATTACGTCGGTCTGCATCACACGAACAGAATTGGATCGAAAGTCGTCCAATCGCCTGTGTCACGGTGTGCGATGCCATTTTCTGCCGCAACGATCTCTAGTAAGTCATTAACCGCGGCGGTCCGGCGGCGTCGGTCGCCAGGCTTCGGGCTGGAGTCAGATAGGGTGGCAATCAGAAAGCGATACGCCCCGCCCTGCAGCGCCCGACCCGTTTTCGTCTGGATATCAAGGAGATCCTGATCGCCTTCAGGGATCGTAGAGAACGAAGCGAGCAGGAAATTCGTAGCCCCCAGATCCGGGTTTTCGGCAAGATAACGGCGAACCTGTGCGGTTCTTTTGGCCCGCTGTACATACTCGTCAAACGTAACCGCAGCCGTTAGGCGGATGTCAAACTCTCCATTCAGCGAACTCTCCACATAGTCCGCGTAGTTCCGGTCCGGAAACTCGACGCTTGTTCGATCCGCAGAAAGCGTCAGGCCGTTTATCCCATCCCAAGCCGTGTTGTTTGTCAGTTCGTCATCAATCATCGGGGCGACGGAATTGCCACCAGGCGAATATGTTCGGGTAGTATCCGGGGCGGCGGCCGGCCAGAACGCACTGAGTGCCGCGCACAATTTGGAATCTTCCGGAAACGGACTTCCTAGTCCATAGGCGGCAAGATGGCGCCGCCCATCAGTCGCGTCCGTCGAAATCGCCCAGCCCGGCGCAAAGATACCGGCAGCCGCATCCGGCAGCACCGAACATTGGGCAATGTTTGCTCTTCGAGAGACCGGTGTGCTTGGCCGATCTTGATCGGGGATTGAGATCACCGCACTGATTGTGCCTTCGGTGCCGTCATCCCGCACGCGTGCAAATGGTGTCTCGCCGGCATTTTCAATTGCAGGATTGGCCGGCAATCGAATAGCCGAGAGAGGCGCCAGATGTCCGTCCCATCCGATAGAGCCTGCGACATCCGGTTCGGTTATGAGCAGATTTCTGTGCCAATTGCGTACCTGGCGCTGATCCACGGACGGATAAAAGTCCGGCGCGGCAATCACGCTGTGACCAGCCTTGACATCAAAGTCCTCGGACAGACCAGTTTGCCGAACCGTCACGAACCCGGCGCCGGTGAAGTCGAGGTAGTGGACGGCTTCATACCCTGCCTCGCCAATCCGATCCATCAGATCGTCGTAGTCGTTCAAGGACTGGATATCGCCGTTGCTGTCGATGGTATGTCGAATGTGAACATATTCGGGAGCGGGCCGATTGCCTTCAGCACCAAAATTGCGCATTTCCAGGCTGCTCCAGAAAAGTCTTACACGTCCATTCGGCGTCATCTTTGCCTTGGGGACTTTGAAAGTAACTGGTGATCCCGCCGCATCCGTTGCGAGTTCGACAAAATTGGCATGCGCGATCGGCAGTATCGTTGCGTGTGGCAGGTCCGGGCTCACTGCAAACTCGGCAAGATCATCTGTGAATCTGAAAGGCGGAACGGTCATGTCCTGATCTGCCTTCGATTCTTCCCCGATCGCCTCTAGAAATTGGTGTATACGGGCGATCTTGGTGTTCTCGTGATGGTGTCCCCATTTCAGCGCGACATGCTCATGCACCAGACATTCTGTTCCATCGAACAGCTTGTGAAGCGGCACCCAGAAACTCTGATCAATATCGGTGCTTACCGGATCTGCCGGGCCGATTCCCGTGCTGCTCCGCAAATCGTCCAGATCTGTTACGACCTTGGTGCACAGATAGGCGTTCCAGGTTACAGGCACGACGTGAATGGTCGGATCACCAGACGCAGGCCAATGGCTTCGTGCCACTCCAACGTAGTTCGGGGCACTTGTCCCCGCCCTTGCGATACCTGTGCGCGAGTAAGCCATTTCGGCTTGACCGCCGTGAACGCTGCGCTCGGCTGTTCGGTACTCTGAAGCCATCGCTACAACGGCAAGGGAGCCATCTGCGACTCCGCTAAAGCGCGCTTGTATCTGTCGGGCCAGCACCTCCAGGTCCGCGAGGCTCCGTTCAGCCGTCGCGTAGATGTAATTCTCGATCACGTCGAGTTCTGCCAGCGTCGGAAATTCGCTCAGATTTCCAGCGCGGTTGGTGCGAACTGACGGGCTTGCCAGGGCATGGTACAAAAGACTGCGAGAAGGTTGGGCCGGTTCGATTGCCCGCACACAAGCCGGCGAAAGATCCTCAAAACCCGGCCGGCTTCTATCAATTCCACCTAGAGCTCGAGACAGTTCACCCGCCAAATCGGTCGCGTGTATGTCCAATCCGTGGTCGATGAAGACATCAGACCAACCATTGGGCGCAAGCCGTGTCAAAACGGCAGATACCGCATCAATTAACATTGAAGGAATCCGATCAATTAATATGTTCAAAAAAATTTCTGCCTCAAAAAATATGGCGAGGCCTCAGAGAAGTATGAAGTCGATTCCAATTTACTTCAAGTGCTTTTTGTTTATCAATCTGTGAGCGAAAATTGTGATAAAATGGGAGTATTTTTTACCATTTATTCAAACAATAAGACATTGAGTTTTCGTTAGAAAAATTCGGAATAGCCGGTCTACGCAACAAAGAACTGAGTGGCCGGCCAATCTCGATCAAGTGAGCATTTCGAGAGGTTTTCGGATTTCGCCCAGACCGGTATCGGTTCGCTCCGCAGCGTTAGTCGGTTTAGGCTCGAGGCGCACCGGTCAGCTATCTGGCAGTCTTTCTCCGACAAGTGCCCGTTGCCAGGGCGGAGTTGTTGACCGGTCGCAAGTCACCCTTCCCAATCCGGTCCCTTGTGCGGGACAGTACTTTTGACGACAGTATTTCGGAAGGGCAAAGGCTCGGGCTCGCCTTCCGCTTTTGGGGCGATCATCGTCGGTTTATGGATGATCGTGTCCGGCTTCGCTTTATCAAATACGGGCCAAAAGAGAGGTATCTGCCGCAACATATGAACGCCCCGATCGAGAGAACGCTTTACCCGCCGCTGCCGCCACGCCTGACGCGTCGCCTGGCCGTCTCAGACCGGCATAGTCTCCATTACGAGGAATGCGGCAATCCGAACGGCGTGCCGGTCGTGGTCCTGCACGGGGGACCGGGCGCCGGCAGCAATCCGATGCTGCGCCGGTTCCATGATCCGGACCGCTACCGGATCGTGCTGTTCGACCAGCGCGGCTGCGGCCGGTCCGAACCCTATGCGGACCTTGAAGACAACACGACATGGGACCTCGTGTCCGATATCGAAAAGCTGCGGCTTCATCTCGGCATCGATGCCTGGCAGGTATTCGGCGGATCGTGGGGATCGACGCTTGCGCTGGCCTATGCCCGCACGCATCCTGAACGCGTGATCGCGCTTGTTCTGCGCGGCGTGTTTTTTGCCAGTCGCCGGGAGATCGACTGGTTCTACGGACCCGGCACCGGGACGCTGTTTCCGGAAGCCTACGAAGATTTCCTGGCACCGCTCGACGGCGCGGACCGGGAGCGGCCGGTATCGGCCTATTACCGGATCCTGACGGGCGATGACGAAGCGGCGTGCGAACGAGCGGCCCAGGCGTGGAGCCGGTGGGAGGCGACGACGTTGTCGCTGCGCCCGGATCCGGCTCGCGTCGCTGCCTTCGTCGAACCGCGCTATGCCATCGCCTTTGCGCGGATCGAATGCCATTACTTCGTGCATGACGCGTTCTTTGCCGACGGCGACGGCCTGGCCGAGACCCTCCATCTTCTGCCGCGCGTGCCGACCTTCATCGTCAATGGCCGCTACGACGCGGTTACGCCACCGCGCAGCGCCTGGGAATTGCACAAGGCATTGCCCGGTTCGGAGCTTGTGATCGTGGAAGACGCAGGGCACGCGATGACCGAACCCGGTCTGGTGGATGCGCTTGTTCGGGCCACCGACCGGCTGGCCGGTTGATCCTCCTGACTATCCCGCCATGGCGGACCGGATCCGGGCCAGCCGCACGACCAGCCAGACGGCAAGCCAGGCGTTGCCGAGACCGTAGAGCGGCACGATCCATAACAGCGCCTTAAGCGGTGCCCGCTCGACGATCCAGATGACGATCGAAGCGAGAATGAACCCGAGATAGAGGTCGACAATGGTCACCACGCCCCAGGGATCGGCAATGATCGCCGAGAAACTGGCGCCAATCGGCGTCGCAAGGGATGCCCACACCACCAGCCCGACAAACCCGAGGGCCAGGACCACCAGACCGACCTGAACGATGCGCATGCCACTTCCCGTCTTTGCTTGTTGTATGCATAGGATAATACGATCTGCTCCGGCAGAACGGATCTGCCGAGCCGGGACCGCAATGACCACGCCGCACAGGATAACCGGCCTTCCGGTCTCATCGAATTGCGAGGAGATTTCTTGACCGCGTTTCGCGTTTTCATTGCAGGGCTGGCGATCGTCGCCACTTGCCTGCCTGTGACGGGCGAACCTGCCCCGCTCACAATCGATGCCACCCGTGACTTCAAAACGTGGGACGCCGTCCCCGCGGACGTCCTTCGCGCGGTGCGCGGTATCGCCGACTGCGACCATGCGACGGTGAGCACGGTCTGGGGAAGCATCCACGAGATCGGAGCGGACACCGAGATCTGGCAGGTGCCCTGCCGTCTTGGTGCCTATCAGTCATCGATGGTGTTTGCGCTTCGGCCGCGGGACGGATCGGTCGACCCGATGATCATGCAATTTTCGGCTCCGCCCGGATATGGCGACCCGCGACCATCGATCATGGAACCACGGCTGAACACGGGGACCGGCGTCTTGACCTCGGTGTCCCTCGGACGGCCGGCGGCCGATTGCGGTACCGTGCAGCGGCACCGCCTGGTTCGCGACAAGGACGGCGTGCCGCGGTTCGAACTTATCGAATACCGCGACAAGCCGGAATGCGACGAGACTTTCGTGCCGATCGAGACGTTCCCGCTGATCTTTCCGAAATAGTCCGCCGTTCCGTCACGTGCCGAGGTAATGCAGGGTCACGGTACGCCGGTGCGGATGGGCGCGGTGTTCGATCAGATAGACGTCCTGCCAGGTCCCCAGGTCCATGCGGCCGACGACGACGGGAATGGTCAGGCTTGTTGCGGTCAGCATGGCCCGGATATGCGCCGGCATGTCGTCCGGCCCCTCGCTGTTGTGCCGGTAGGGGTGGTCCTGCGGGGCATGGCGGTCGAGCGCGTCGAGCAGGTCGCGCTGGACGTCGGGATCGGCGTTTTCCTGGATGGTGAGCGAAGCCGAAGTGTGGCGGATAAAGACGGTCAGGAGCCCGTCGCCGACGCCGGTCGATGCCAGCCAGCCATCGATTTTTGGCGTCAGCGGGTAAAAACTCGGCCTCCGTGTGTCGATCGCAAGACGCGCCATGAACTGGCGCAGCGGCAGATCGTCGGTGTCGATGGGCTGTACATCGGCGGCTTCGAGATAACCGGGGCGCATTCTGATCGTTCTCCTCCTGTTGCAACGGGCGGCAGGTCATCGCTGCCGGACCGCCGGTCGATAGCCTCAATCGGTGGGTTCGAACCCGCTCACGAGGTCATTCATCGGCCCAAACCCGGTCCCAATCGCTGGCCATATCGACAATCAACCAGCCTCTGCCGGGCCCCTCATCGAGGCCGCGCACCAATTTGCCCACATGGCTGTCGCGATCATAGGCAAATTCGCGTTCGGCGTCCGTGTGATGCACGATCAGTCCGAAACGCGGCCCGTTCCCGGCCATCGTGTACTCGATCATCTGGAAGTCGCCGTCGGAATTCCCTGCGGCAAAGATCGGGCGGCGGCCGATGCGGCTGTCTATTCCGACAGCCTTGCCGGCCTTGTCGGAAACAAAAGCGATGCCCGGCCGTTTCACAATGTCCCGGAGATCCGCGTCGTATTCCGTCGGTGTGGCGGACCCGAGAACCTGCTGCGGCGGAATGCCGTAGGTTTCCTCGGCGAATGTTCTCAGGAAATGCACGCCGCCACCGGATACGATCCATGTCTGGAACCCTTCGGCCCGCAGATAGGCCAGCAGTTCTAGCATGGGCTGATAAACCATCTTTCCGTAGAGCTTTCCCGTTTCGGGGTGGGTCGCGGTGGCAATCCAATCCCGCACATCGGACTGGAATTCCTGCACCGACATTCCGGAATGGGACACAGCGAGCACTTCCTGCAGGCCATCGATACCGCTGGCGAGGAGTCCCTCGAAATCCCCTTCGGCGCCCGCCTTGAGCGCCTCGGAAGTCAGGATCGACGGATCGGCTTCCGCCTTCTCGCGCAGCCGATCGAGCGCGTAGACAAGCTGGAAGTAGACCGGCTGTTCCGCCCACAAGGTGCCGTCATTGTCGAAGACCGCGATCCTCGCCGCTTGCGTCACATAATCCGGCGAATCGGGGTCGGTCACGCTGTCGACAAAGGCGACGATGCGGGCCTTGGCGTCTGTGGTGCGCCACGAGGGCAACGGATCGGCGAGCGCGGATGTCGCGAAAAATACGGCTGCGAGCAAGGCAATGCGAAACATGTGTCAGCGATCCTCTTGCGTAAGCGATGTTCACGTCTTTCGAACTCACTTCTGGGGATGCGATCTCGGCCGATCACAGGAGCCGAAGAAAGGCTACACGAAAGACCATGGAGAGTCCGCGCGCCCGGAACCCGTGCCGGGAAATTCTCACGCGACCCGTTTCGGGATGCTATAGAAGGAATTGATCCATCTCCCCGTCCGTGTGCCCTCCATGACTCCCGATGCAAGCCTGTTTCTGGATGCCGCCGTTTCCGAAGAGACGGCTGCCTTCAATACACAACTCCTGGCAGCGATCGCGGCCCTGCCCGATCAATGGTCGGTGCCGCCGCATGTGGTTCGCCAGAAGCGCGAAGAGGGCATTGGCCCGTTTCCGACACACCCCTTAAGCCCGCGTGCCGAGACCATCGAGATACCCGGCGTCGACGGCATGATCGCGCTCCGGGTGATCAGGCCGCAGGGGCCGGCGCGCGGCGTCTACCTGCACATCCATGGCGGCGGATGGACGCTGGGTGCGCCGCATCACGACGATCCGCGGCTGGAGACCATGGCCGACAAAAACGGCCTTGTTGCGGTTGCCGTGAAATATCGGCTTGCCCCGGAACATCCCTATCCGGCCGGACCGGACGATTGCGAGGCGGCCGCATTATGGCTGGTCGACAACGCGCCGGAGCGGTTCGGCACGAGCCGGCTGACCATCGGCGGCGAATCCGCGGGCGCGCATCTTTCCGTCGCAACGCTTCTGCGCCTCAGGGACCGGCACGGCATCACACCGTTCTGCGGCGCCAATCTCGTCGCCGGGTGCTACGATCTCAGCCTGACGCCGAGCGCCCGCCGCTGGGGTCCGGACAAACTGGTGCTGAACACGCGCGACATTACAAAATTCGTCGGCTGTTTTCTCCCGGACGGGACGGATCCGGCGGATCCGGACATTTCCGTCATCCATGCCGATCTCGGCGGCCTGCCGCCGGCGCTGTTTTCGGTCGGCACCAAAGACGCCCTGCTCGACGACAGCCTGTTCATGGCGGCGCGCTGGCAGGCGGCCGGCAATACGGCCGAGCTTGCGGTGTTTCCCGGCGGATGCCATGTCTTCCAGGCCTTCGCGATTACGATCGCCCGGGAAAGCCGCGACCGCATGGACCGGTTCCTGCAATCCGTCGTCGCGGCCTGATCCTCCTGCCTCTGCCCAACCTTTCGGAACACCATGCTCGAAACCTCGAAGACCTTCGTCAACACCTGGGAGTGCGACGAAAACAATCACCTCAACGTTCAGTTCTATTTCGACCGATTCGAGGACGCGGACAGCCATTTCCGGCTCTTGACGGGGCTCGATTCCGACCGGCTCGGACCGCGCAGAGCACGCCAAGTCCGCTATCACCGCGAAAGCCATGTCGGCGACCTGCAGACCGTGACGTCGGGCCTGGCGGAGGCCGGCCCGGACGGGGTGTCGCTGGTCCACATACTCACCGATGAAGCAAGCGGGGAGACCTCCGCGACGGCGCTCGATGTCTATCGTCCGCAATCCCCGCTCCCGGAGGCGCTGACGGCAAGTATGCCGCGCCTGCCGGACGATTTGCGGGGAATGGTGATGCCGCGCAGTTTCGTCGATCCGGCACCGGCCTGCACACCAAGACCGGCGGACATCCTGGAGGCCGGCGGCTTTACGACCGCGCGCGGGCGGGTCCTGCCGGCGCAATGCACGGCCGAAGGGCGCATGGACGACCGGTTCGTCATCGCAACGCTCTCCAACGCGGCCTCCCATGTCTGGGAGGCGTCGCCGCTGACAAAGGACTGGCTGGACGCCAATACCTATGGACGGGTGGCGATGGAAATGCGTGTCGCCTATGGCGGCCCGATCCCGGCGGGCACGCTGATCCATGTGGTCTCGAAGTGGATGCAGGCCGGCCGGACAGTGTTCAGCTTTCGCCACCACATTTTCGACGCCCGGTCGGGTGCCTGTCGAGTGATCGTCGACAGCGCGGGGCTCGTCATGGATCTGAACAAGCGGAAATCGGTGCCGCTGTCGGAAGACTTCCGCGCGACACTCAATTCCCTTGCGGGCGTTGAAGCGGGTTAGGGCCGGTTACTGGCTTTCCGACGATTGGTCTTCTGGCTTGCCGTCGCCGATCCCCGGGACCTTTGAGGTCAGCTTTTCCGCGTCTTCCTTGAGGCCGCGCATCATGCGCGAAAACCGCTGCATCATGGATTCGGCCACATCGAGCGCCTCGTTCAGACGCTTGCGATCGTCGGTGCTGATGAACGGCTTTTCGCCGGTCGGCCGGTCGCTGTCGCCTTCATAGGCGGCCAGGCGCTCGCGCAGGCTGTCCAGGGTCTCTTCCAGTTCCAGCAAATGCGCCGCCATCGCGTCCTGGCGGGCCTTCATGTAGCTGTTTTCGGTCTTCAGCGCCTCGATGCGCGCCTCGTAGCGGGTGCGGGTTTCCGGCAGGATGACGCAGGTCCAGGCCTCGTGATGATCCTTCACACAATGGCTCATGTCGCCGGTCTGCTTGTCGAGACGAAGGTAGCCGTTGTCGAGCTTTCTGACCGTGTAGCGTTCGTCTTCCGACGGCGTTACGCCGGATTCGGACTGGGCATTCCCGACGGCCGTCCCGGCCAGCAGGATGACGGCAGCCAGAAGGCCGGCGCCGAATGTCTGGTATCGCGCGCAAAGTGGCGTCTTCATCGGTTGTCTCCCCGGGCCCCCAGGTACCTAAAAACCGTCCGGAACCGCCCCATTTGGTGATGCGCAGGTGGTCATCAAATATGGCGCAATTGCGGCAGGACCCGCTCAGAGCGGGCGGTAGGCCGGACGGCCGGACCGAACCGCGTCTTCCAGAATATCCAGGCGATCCTGGCCCCAGAACGGTTCTCCGTCGCGCACATAACACGGCGAGCCGATAATCGGTATGTCGACGGCGTCGCGGGCGTTTTGCGCATAGACCGACCCGATGGTGTCGGATTGTGCGGACTGCATGACCGCATCCGCGTCTTCTCCCAGATCCCTGAGAGCGCCGGCGATCACATCCGGATCGGCCACATTGCGGTCCTCGGCCCAGCAGGCGGCGAACATGCGGCGGGCGAACGGATCCGGATTCTTTCCGTCTTCCGCGAGGGCCAGCACCACCCGATCGGCAAGGGTCGGATCGGCGGGAAAGAAGGCCGGCTTGAAATTGAGCGGTACGCCGCGCTTGTCGACCCAACGCTGCAATTCCATCCAGCGATAGGCCTGGCGCGCCGGCGCCCGCTTGGCGAGCGGCAGACCGCCGGTCTCCGGAAACACGTCCGCCAGGCTTACTGGCCGGAACCGGACCGTCAGACCGTGGCGGGCGACCAGGTCCATGAACGGTGCATGTCCGAGATAGGCCCAGGGCGATACATGGGTGTAGAAATAGTCGATCGTGTCCGTCATGGAATCTGCCTGTTCTGTCTCCAGTCCGGCGCCTGCCGGGCCGGTGCCTCGTCTGCGCGGGGCAAGGTTTAGCCTGCTCCTTCCGCGGTGACCAGTCAGGCGTGGGATTGCCGGCGCGCCTTACGTATTCCGACGTACATTCTCCTGACAGCATCCTGACATATGGTGTCAGCGCCTGCGTGATAACCAGATCGCCTCCCAAAGCCGCGATACGGAGGATACCCCCATGCCCCGCACCGATCGTCTGTTTGAACTGATCCAGTTGCTGCGCTCGACGCGCACAACCCGCACCGCCGCGTCGCTCGCCGACGACCTGGAAGTCAGCGTGCGGACCATCTACCGGGATGTCGCGCTCCTGCAATCCCTGCGCGTTCCGATCGAGGGCGAGGCCGGCATCGGCTATATGATGCGCAACGGCTACGACCTGCCCCCGCTGATGTTCAACACAGAAGAACTGGAAGCGATCAGCTTCGGCCTGGCCATGATCGGCCAGCGCGGCGACAAGGCGATGCGCAAATCAGCGCGATCGGCCATGCGCAAGATCGAAAACGTGCTGCCGGCAAGCCTCGCCAACCCGACGACACCGGGCACCGTGCATTTCTATCAGGACAGCGCCTGCCACGACCATCTGGAAACGGTCCGCGGCTGCATTCGCGATCCGCATTACATCGACCTGGTCTACGAGGCGGCCGACGGCGAGGTGTCCAACCGCACGGTCCTGCCCCTGTCGCTGATCTTCTTCGCCCATACGACGGTCGTCGCCGCCTGGTGCGAATTGCGGCAGGACTTCCGGCATTTCCGCATTGACCGGATCCTGGCGCTCAAACAGGCGGACCCGATCCCGGAACCGGTCTCCCGGCAATGCCTGCAGGATTGGAAGGCGCGCGAAACCGAACATCTGGAAGAGCATTGCGTGGTGCCGATCGAACAGATTTTCGATACCGGCGACCGGGCGCTGAACTAGGCGCTGTCGCGACGCTTCGATGACCCAGCCGGACCGGTCTTCCTTCGATGCCCTCCTCGGCGCGCTCGCCGAGGTCTTTGCAGGCGAAGGCCGGCTTGGCGGGGACCTGGCCGCAGACGCCCTTTCCGCGGCCGGCCGCACCCCCTATCGTCGAATGACCAGCCGGGCGGATCCGCATGCCGTGCTGAAATCGACCTGCGCGAACAGGAGCGCCCATCCGCTGGCCGCTTCGGTCTGGTCCTGCCGGGATTACCTCGACTGGACGGCCTGGGAAGGCGAAGGCCTTGCGACGGACGTGTCGGCGAACCTCTATACGACCGAACTGGTCGGCCCGGACGGGCATTGCATAGCCGACGCGGTCCGGGTCGGGCTTCTGGTCTCCAACGCCGACACGGACTATCCCGTTTCGCGGCACAGCGGCGAGGAAACCTATTTTGTGATCTCGGGCGTGGCGGAATGGACAGTCGGCGGATCGCCCTACACCGCCCAGGCGCCCGGCTGTTTCATTCATCATCCGGCCTGGATGCCGCATGGCCGGCGCACGCGCGCCGAGCCGTTTCTCGGCGCCTGGCGCTGGAGCGGCGACCTCGACCTTTCCAGTTTCAGCGTTGACGATTGACCGCAAAGGTCTGATCGTCACCGCTCCTGCCTCCCCTTTCGCTCCCGGAGGAGATTCGCCTTGCCCCGCCATATCGGAATTGTCGCCTGTTCGGCCGAAGGCGCCTCGCTCTGCTACAAGACGATCTGCACGGAAGGGCCGGCGCTTCTGGGCCGCGACCATGCCCATCCGGAAGTGTCGATGCACACGCCGTCGCTCGCCGACTACACCGATAGTCTTTTCCGCGGCGACTGGCAGGGAGTCGCGGACCTCATGCTGGATTCCGCAGACAAGCTGGCGCGCATCGGTGCCGACTTTTTGATTTGCCCCGACAACACGATCCACACCGCCTTCGACCGTGTCGAACCGCACTCGCCGCTGCCCTGGCTGCACATCGTCGACGTGGTGGCGGAGGAAGCCGTGCGACGCGGTTTGCGGACCCTCGGACTGACCGGTACGCAATGGCTGGTCGACGGCGGGGTCTATCCCGATCGGCTTGGCGTCCGGGACCTTATCTGCGTCCGGCCGTCGCCGGAAGACTGTGCGGAAATCAATCGGATCATCATGGAAGAACTGACCTA
>JANQQB010000466.1 GCA_028285165.1 Rhodobiaceae bacterium | reverse complement strand
TGGCGCCCGATCCCGGCGCGCCCGAAGTCAATCGCGGCCTGCCGCTCAAGATCGTCTTCCTCGGAAACCTCGATGCACGTAAGGGGGTGCTCGATTTTGTCGACTGCGTCGCGGAACTCGGCGCAAACCGGCTCGATCTCGAGGCGGTCATCATCGGCGGTCCGACGGCGCAACTGAGCGTCGAGGATGTGCGAAAGCGAGCCGCGGACCGGGGATTGCCGGCGTCGCGCCTGACCGTGACAGGCTGGGTGAGCGAGACCCGCAAGACGACGCTTCTGGCCGACAGCGACGTCTTTCTCTACCTGTCGCAGCATGACCTGGCGCCCGTGGCGCTGATCGAGGCCATGGCGCATGGCTGCGCGCCGATCGTGCTGGATATCGGCGGGCTGGCGGAGATGGTCGGCCCGAAACTGCGCGACACCGTGCTTCCGATCGGCGATCGCAACGCGATCCGTGCTGCCGCCGCTGCCCGTATCCGCCTCTATCTGGACCATCCCGACCAGCTGGTCTGGGACAAGGCCCGGGCACGGGAACGCTATCTGTCCGCCTTCAGCCCGGACATCTTTCGCGCCAGTGTGCTCGGTCATCTGGCGATCGACGAGCGCCCTGCCGCCGCGCCGGCGACGGTCACGCCTCTGGCAGGATTGTCGCCATGAAGGCGCAGGTCCTCGAGCTCTTGCGGCGCAGCCATGTAGCGGTCGCGGGCGATACGCTGCCGAGCCGGATCGCAGTGTATTTCCACACGCTTGAAAAGGCCGACCGCCCGGCCTTTAGCGCCGCCATGAAGACGTTTGCCACGCTCGGTTATCGCTTTGTCGATGGCCGGACCTACGCCTTCAGCGCGACCGACGAAAAACTGCTCTTCGTATCGTTCGACGACAATTACCGATCCTGGTACGAGAGCCTCGATGCGCTGGCAGCATGCGGTGTCACCGCGACTTTTTATGTGAATTCCGGTGTCCTGCGCGATGCCTGTCCGCCGGCGGACATGGACGGCTATTTCGACCGGATCCACCATTCCGGCGAACGCGTTACGCTCAGCGGCCCGGAACTGTATGAGCTCGCCGAGCGCGGCCATACGATCGGCAGCCATACCCACAGCCATCCGGTGCTGTCCGCCCTGCCCCCGGAACGCTGGCCGGACGAGATCCTGCGCTCCAAGCAGACCCTGGAAGAGCTTACCGGCCGCGCCGTACAGGACTTTTCCTTTCCGTTCGGCATGCGACGGCATTTCTCCAGCGCGCTGAGGACCTATTGCGCCTCGATCGGGTTCCGTACGATTGCGACCGGCCTGCCGGCGCAGCACCGTGCCGGCTTCATCGATCCGCTTGCGCTGCACCGCACGGAATGGAAGTTCGACTTGTCGCTCGCCGACAACCTCACCAATCTGCGGATCGACGGCCGGCTTTATGGCTGGCTGTTCGGACGCAGCGTCATCGGCTGACAGGCCGAACCGATGACCGCACGGCTACAGGCCCTTCTTAACCGCGACGTTACCGCCTCGGTCATGAGCCAAGTGCTTGTGAGCGGGCTGAACTTCGCGATCGGGGTGCTGGCGGCCCGGTTGCTCGGCGTGGAGGATTTCGGCCTGTTCTCGCTGATCCTCCTGATGGCGAGCTTCACGACGAACATCGAGGCGCACTTCCTGACCTTGCCGATGATGACGCTGGCCGGGGCGCGGGCACGCCGGTCGCCAGCCTATTTCGCAACGATCCAGCAGCTGGGACTGATGACCGGCTGTCTCAGCGCGCTGCTGATCGCCGGCTTTGTCGTCCTGCTCTTCGCCCTGCGTGGAGAAAGCGCGGACACGGCCCTGATCGCCGCCGCGGCCTTTCTGACCTTTTCCCAGAACATCCAGGCGCATGTGCGCCGGATCCTGTTTGCTCGGCTGCGTCCGCAGCACGCCGTTGCGCTCGACTTTGCACGGCTCGTGCTGATGGCGCTGGCGGTCGGCCTGATCATCGCGGCCGGTATGACGCCTGACGTGCCGACGACGCTTGCCGGTCTCGGGCTTGCCGCCCTCGTGCCGGCTTTGCCATTCCTATGCACGGGCGCGCGTCACGCGGTCCGCCCGCGGCTGGTGCGCATTGTCGTGGCACGGCACTGGCCGATCGCCTCCTGGCTGCTTCTGATGCTCCTGGTCGCCATCGGGCAGGAACAGGCGTTGTGGATGATCGCGGGCGTGGAATTCGGCGATGCTGCGATCGGAGGATTGCGGGCCGGTCAGTACCTGCTCGGCACCACGCATTTCCTGATCTATGCGCTGGAAAACTTCATGCCGCGCACGGCCGCGCAGGAAATGCGCAAGGATGATGTAGCAGGCCTGCTGCGCTATCTGGGCATCCAGACCCTGTTCGTCGGAACCGCCTCCCTTGCGCTGATCCTGCCGCTGGCCGTGTTTGCCGGCCCGGTGCTCGGTCTGGTCTTCGGACCGGACTTCGTCGCCTATGCCGACCACACCCGGATCTTTGCCGCCGTCTATGCGGTGACCATCGTCCGGATGGTTTGGCTCTATTACTTGCGTGTCGTGGAACGCACGCGCGACATCTTTGTTTCCTACGTCATTTCGTCCCTGACGGCGATCGCGCTGGTCTATCCGCTGATCGAGCATTTCGGCGTCAGCGGTATTCCGATCACCATGCTCATCGCCCAGACCGTGCTGTTGGCCGCGATCGGTGCCCATATCGCCCGCCACGCCGTTGCCCGGATGCCACGGAGCCAAACCGCCGTTCCCGGGCGGATGGCCTGACCAGAGGAGAAAGTGCATGAGCGATCGTCCCGTCGTCTGTTTCGTCACTCTGGTGCTCAGCCAGTACCGCATCCCGTTTCACCAGCGGGTACGCACGCTCCTTGCTGCCGAGGGCATCGATTATCGCCTGATCTTCAGTGATCCGGTCGGCGATGCGGCCGCCAAGGGCGATACGGCGCAGCTGGACTGGGCCCGGTGTGTCCCGGTCAAGGCGTTCGACGTCGCCGGACAGCGTCTGTTCTGGCAGTCCGCCGGACCGCATCTGGCCGACGCGGATCTGACGATCATCGGTCAGGAAAACAAACTTCTGTTGAACTATTGGCTGCAGGCCCGGTCCGTTCTGGGCCTGCGCAAGGTCGCGTTTTTCGGCCACGGGAAATCATCGGCTGCAAGCCGGTATCCGCGCATTGCGAGGATACTCAAGCGGTTCCTGGCAACACGCGTCGACTATTGGTTCGCCTATACGCCCGGCGTGGCCGACCTGTTGGCGGGTTATGGCTATCCGGCGGACCGCATCACGATCAATTACAACAGCATCGATACCGAAGCCCTCGAGCGGGACCTTGCGGCTGTCGGCGAAGACGACATCGCGGCCTTCCGCGCTGCCCATGGCCTGGGTACCGGCCGGACCGGGATCTATGTCGGGTCGCTTTATGCCGACAAGCGGATCGAATTCCTGATCGAGGCAGCTGAGCGTACCCGGAAAAAAGTGCCGGATTTCCAACTGGTTGTCGTGGGTTCGGGACCGCAATCCGACCTCGTCGAAGCAGCCGCCCGGTCGCATGCCTTCATCCACGCCACCGGCCCGCTCTTCGGGCGCGACAAGGCCGTCGCCCTTAAGGCCGCGCGGGCCTGTCTGCTGCCTGGAGCAGTCGGACTGGCCGTGCTCGACACCTTCGTTGCGGGGTGTCCGCTGATTACGACGGACGCGCCGGGCCACGGGCCCGAAATCGACTACTTGCAGCACGGGGTCAACGGGGTCCGTGTCAAGGATGCCGACTCGGTCGACGCCTATGCGGACGCTGTCGTTCGGGTCCTGACCGATGATCCCTGGCGCGACCACCTTATCGGCGGCGCAAAGCAGGCGGCCAGCACCTATACGATCGAAAACATGGCGCAGCACTTTTGCGGCGGCGTGGTGCGGGCCATAGATCGAACACATGCCCTTTCACCTAGCTTCGCAACGCCGCGGCTTGGCCGTTCGGGTTAAAGAGAGCCTCCAGCGAGGGCTGCGCGCATTCTTTCGAGATGTGGCCGCGCCGCGGCTTTGATCACATCCCAGACAAGCGGCAATGCCGCCATGCCGAGATCCGTCGACATTAAAGATGTGGTATTGCGCCGGACAAGGACCGTTGTGAGGTCTTCGCGGACCGCGCCGAAATCCGATTTGAAACGGCTGTCGCCCCATAGGAAGTTCACTTCAGTGCAGCCCCGGGACCGCAATTGCTGGAGCGTGGACGCTATAACCTGAAGACCCGGCGAAAATCTTTCGTAGCGCCGGTCGTGGCCGAGCAGCACGACGTAGCCCCGCGTACCGGCGATGCAGACGACTGCACCGGCAATCAAGTCGTCGTCACGGCGCAGCAAGGTTGCATACCCGATCTCAGCACAGACCCGTTGCAATGCCGCCTGTTTGGTTTCCGTCAGGTGATAAGCGCGGCCGGTGCTTTCCACGCGTTCCCTGTTCAGCGTCGCGACTGCGGCGAGCGTTTCCGGACGGCAGCGTTCAAAGCTCAAGGTCGTGCCGTTTCCGCCGACATGCTTGTCCAGGTGTCGTGCCTTGCGACGCAGGTCGGATGCGCGTTTACCCGACATGAAACGGCCGTCTTGCGGCACCACGCGGCGCCAATTCGCCTTGAAGCGAAACGTGTGCAGACGCGGCTCAACGCCGAGATCAGAACCGATCAGACGAATGTCTTCAAAGAGTATGAAATGCGCTTTCGTCCGATCGAAGAGGCCCGCCGCATGGGCGAGAAGCGCATCGGTCGTCAGAACGTCCAGCCGTCCCAGATGCACAAGATGCGAGTGCTTGTCCGAAAACAGGGCCGACGCGACGCCACGCGGATTCGAGAGCACAAGGCGGTTATGGCCGTAAGCCTCGCGATAGGCGGCATGGGAGTAGAGATTGCCGTCAAACCCGGCATCCGGAGAATCCGGACCGGACGCCCTTCCGAATACCGCACCCGAGACGCATTGCGACCGATGAACGGCGTCTTGATCGAATGTCAGATCCAATCCCGCTCTCCGCCTCAAGCACCCGGTGATTTGTCGAAATCACGCCACGCAAGACCTGCCATGCGAACACGGAGACTTTAAGTAAATTCATCAATATTTCTGCGTTATCCTTAATAATTAAAATTCTAAATAAATATCCGTCACGAAGTTAAGGTTAATCAGGCTTTAAAAAAGACATTCAAATTCGAGATCCCTAATAATTCTCCAAGTTCTCCGCCTTAGCTCGATCGCCGTGGGGGCGATTGCGCCACGCTTCTGCTTGGAGTGAGCCATGCTGACGAAGACAACACCGATCTGTCCCGAGACGCGCCGCATCCTGATCACGGGAGCCGCGGGCTTCCTGGGATCACATCTGGCGGATCGCCTTTTGCGCGACGGCAAGGGGCTCGACGTCATCGGCGTCGACAATCTGTATTCGGGTTCGAAGTTCAACATCGCGCATCTGCAGGACGATACGCGCTTCGAGTTTGTCCGGCACGACGTGACGCTGCCGCTCTATCTGGAAACCGACGAAATCTACAATCTCGCCTGCCCGGCGAGCCCGGTGCACTACCAGTTCGATCCGGTCCAGACGGTGAAGACGTCGGTGCATGGCGCCATCAACATGCTGGGCCTGGCAAAGCGCACCAAGGCCCGTATCCTCCAGGCCTCGACCAGCGAGGTCTACGGCGATCCCAAGGTGTCGCCGCAAAGCGAACCCTATTGGGGCAATGTCAACCCGATCGGCCCGCGCGCCTGCTATGACGAGGGCAAGCGCTGCGCGGAAACGCTGTTCTTCGACTATCACCGGCAGCACGGCGTCGACACGCGGGTGGTGCGTATTTTCAACACCTACGGTCCGCGCATGCATCCGAAGGACGGCCGGGTGGTCTCGAACTTCGTGATCCAGGCCCTGCAGGGCGAACCGATCACGCTTTACGGCGATGGCTCGCAGACCCGCAGCTTCTGTTATGTCGACGACCTGATCACGGTGATGATCCGGTTCATGAATGCCGAGAATGCCGGTCCCGGCCCGATCAATATCGGCAACCCGGCCGAAATCAGCATTGCCGAACTCGCCGAGACCATCATCGATCTGACCGGATCGCGGTCGCGCATCGTCTACCGTTCGCTGCCGCAGGATGATCCGCTGCAACGTCGTCCGGACATCAGCAAGGCAAGGGAGTTGCTCGATTGGGAGCCGAAAGTGCCGCTGCGCGAGGGATTGCGCCGGACGATCGACTATTTCGACGGCATCCTGGTCCGGTCCGGACATGTCGAGCTGGAATCGGCATAGGCGGCGGAGGTCACGATGAAGGATCTTGTTCTCATCACCGGTTCGGCAGGTCTGATCGGATCGGAGGCGGTGCGTTTCTTCGCCGGACGCGGGTATGACAGTATTGGCGTCGACAACGACATGCGGGCACAATTGTTCGGTCCGGACGCCTCCACGCACTGGAACAGACAGGCCCTTGCCAAGGATTGCCCCGGCTACACCCATATCGACGCCGACATCCGGGACAAGGACTCCATGGCGCGGGTCTTTGAGACCTATGGCGACCGGCTGGCCCTGATCATTCACACCGCCGCGCAGCCCTCGCACGATTGGGCGGCCTCCGATCCAGTCGCCGATTTCACCATCAACGCAAACGGTACGCTGGTGCTTCTGGAAGCGTGCCGGCAGTCGACGCCGGACGTGCCGTTCATCTTCACCTCGACGAACAAGGTCTACGGCGACCGGCCGAACGACCTGCCCCTGGTCGAACAGGACCGGCGGTTCGAAATCGATACGACGCATGCCTTTCATGCCCACGGCATCGACGAAACCATGCCGATCGATCGCAGCCTGCATTCCCTGTTCGGCGTCTCCAAGACGGCGGCCGACCTGCTCGTGCAGGAATACGGCCGGTATTTCGGCATGAAGACGGCGTGTTTTCGCGGCGGCTGCCTGACCGGCCCCGGACATAGCGGGACCGCGCTGCACGGTTTCCTCGCCTATCTGATGAAATGCACCGCGACCGGCGCCGCCTATACCGTGTTCGGCTATGACGGCAAGCAGGTGCGCGACAACATCCACTCCTTCGACCTTGTGAATGCGTTCTGGCATTTCTTCCAGAAGCCGCGCTCGGGCGAGGTCTACAATATCGGCGGCGGCCGTCGGTCGAACTGTTCGATGCTGGAGGCGATCGCGCTCTGCGAGGACATTACCGGACGGCGCCTGTCCTGGGAGTACAGCGAAACCAACCGGACCGGCGACCATATCTGGTGGATCTCCGACACGCGGCGTTTCGAGGCGCATTACCCGGATTGGACCCTGAGCTACGACATCGGCGGCATCCTGGAAGACATCTACCGGTCCAACAAAGCGCGCTGGACCGAGGCGGCATGACCCCTCAAGCGGCCCGGAAGATCCTGTCATGATCGATCACGGCAAACGCAACGTTCTCGGGATCGGCATAAGCGCCGTCGACTACGCGGCCGCCGTCGATACCATCATCGATGCCGCGCACAACGACCGACCGTTCAAGGTCTCGGCGCTCGCCGTGCACGGCGTGATGACCGGTGTGCTCGATCCGGCGCACCGCTGGCGGCTGAACGCCTTCGATCTGGTGGCGCCCGACGGCCAGCCGGTCCGCTGGGCGCTGAACGCACTGCACGGCACCGGCCTGCGCAGCCGCGTCTACGGCCCGACGCTGATGCTGCGGGTCTGCCGACGCGCGGCCGAAGAAGGTCTGCCGATCTACCTTTACGGCAGCCGTCCGGAAGTGCTTGCCCCGCTCGCAGAGAACCTTACGCGGCAATTTCCGGGTCTGCGCATCGGCGGCAGCCGTCCGTCGTTGTTCCGGCGCAGCACGGAGGACGAAAAACACCACATCGCACAGGAGATCGCCGACAGCGGGTCGAAAATCGTCTTTGTCGGTCTCGGCTGTCCGCGCCAGGAAGTGTGGGTGCATGAATATGCCGGGCTCCTGCCATGTCCCGCCATTGCAGTCGGCGCCGCCTTTGATTTCCACGCCGGCCTTTTGAAACAGGCACCGGCGTGGATGCAGGATTCCGGTATGGAATGGCTGTATCGCCTGGCCCAGGAACCACGCCGCCTGTGGCGCCGTTATCTCTTGTTGAACCCGCTCTACCTCGCGCTGTTCGCCACCCAGGCGATCCGGCCGACCGCCTTTTCCGACAGGGGCGTCGAGCCGCAGACAAGCGAGGATTACGCGTAGGCCCGGCCATGACACGACACCGCTCCGCCCCCTCCCGCGATACCGCTCCGCCCCTCCACCAGGAAACGCACACCTCGACGTCGGCCGGCGGCGGTTTCGACGTGACCTTGCAGGACGTGCTCGGCACAGTGATCCGCCAACGCACGCTGGTGATCGGGATCACGGCGGCGTGCATTGCGGCCGGACTGCTCTTTGCCGTGAATCGCGACCGGCACTACGTGGCCAATACCCGAATCCTCATTTACCCGAACGGCGTCCAGGTGCTTGACCGGGACGTGATCCGACCCTCCGAGTCGAGCGAGGGTGGCGTTGCCGTGGTGGAAAGCCAGATGCGGGTGCTCACGTCAGAAAGCGTGCTGAAAGACGTGGTCTCGCGCGAAAACCTGATTGTTGACAGCGAATTTGTCGGCGAACCGGACGGCCTCCTGTCGGAAATCCGCAGCCTGTTTGCAAACCGCTCGGCGCGGGGTCCGGATCCGGCCATCAAGGCGCTGTTCAAGCTGGAAAAGGCGGTCAGCACAAGCCGGCCGCAACGCAGCCACGTCATCGATCTCCACGTCAAGACGCGCGACGCGGAGAAATCGGCACGGCTCGCCAATACGATCGCCAAGACGTATATCGACCTGGAAACCGAATCCCGGTCACGCATTGCCCGCCAGGCGTCGGGAACGCTGAGCGCCCGCCTGAGCGAATTGCGGGATGAACTGACGGCGGCGGAAAACGCCATCGAACAGTACAAGCTGGCCAACAACATTCTCGATTCCAACGGCAGCCCGATCAACGAGCAGGAACTGGAACAGCTCAATACCCGGTTGGTCGATGCGCGTGCCCGTACGGCGCTGGCGCGTTCCAACCTGGAGCAGATCCAGCGCGCCCGCCAGACCGCGTCCGACCTCGATAACATTCCCGAAGCGCTCGGCTCGTCGACGATTTCCGGCCTGCGCATCCGGCTGGCGACCGCCCTGCAACGCCGCTCGGTGCTTGCTGCCGACCTGCTGCCGTCGCACCCGTCGATGGCCGCCGTCGATGCGGAAGTGGCGGTCGTGCAACAGCAGATCGGTCAGGAACTGACCCGCATCGTCGGCCGGGCGGAGGCCGATCTCGACCGCGCGCTTGCCGAACAACAGCGCATCGAGGATCGGCTCGAGACGATCAAACAATCGACTTTCGTCACCAACGACGCCCGGGTGCGGCTGCGCGAACTGACCCGCGACGCCAGCGCCCGGCGGGACGTCTATCAGACGTTCCTCTTGCGCTCCAAGGAGCTCGGAGAGCAGGAAAACGTCAACACCATGCAGGCGCGCATCATTTCCGCGGCAATCCCGCCGCTTCGGCCCTCCGGCCTCGGGTCCGTGCTGATCCTGGCATTTGCGGGCATTGTCGGCGTGGGACTCGGTATTTGCACGGCATTGCTGCGCGGTTTGCTGTTGTCCGCTCCGGTGCCTTCGCAGCAGGTCCACATGGTAGACGCGCCATCCCGCCCGGCGACCGCTCCGGCGCGCCAGCGGCCAGCGGCAGAGCCGGGCCCGGCGCTGCCGGACCGGTTGCCGCCCGTCGAAAACAATTTCGCCGCCCATCCGGCTCCTGTTGCGCAGCCTGCCCGATCGCGCCGTGTGCGGGCCACACGGGCGCCGATACGCCGGACGGGCTGAGGTTTTGACGGGCGAGCGGCCCGCACGTCCTTTCAAAGCAAAGCAATGACAGGGGGCGCCTTTCAGCCCCTCTCCCCGTCTTCACCTGGCTTGTCCGAATGATCCAGCGGCGCTACCGCCGGCGCCCGGCGCCCTGGATCCGCCGGTCACGCCGTCGGATGACGGAACGGAGGACGGGATTGGTACCTTCCGGGCTCGTCGTGATTGCCAGCAAGCACATCCGTTCCTCCCCTGCTCCGTCTTCACCCGGTTTAACCGGGTGACCCAGCAACACCGACGCCAATGCCCGGCACCCTGGATCCGCTGGTCACGCCGTCGGATGGCGGAACGGAGGGAGGGATTGGTGCTTTCCGGGCTCGTCGTGATTGCCAGCAAGCACACCCATTTCTCCCTTGCTGCGTCTTCACCCGGTTTAACCGGGTGACCCACCAGCGCCCGCGCTGGCGCCTGACATCCTGGATCCGCCGGACAGAACAACACGCCGTTGGATGGCGGCGTGGACCGTATCTGCGCATACCCTCCGGCCACCACCACCTATAACCGAAAAATGCGGATAACTCTTCTCAATCATTGACAATCAGGACACGAACAGCGTCCTGAAAACAATAAATACAGATCGAGTGAGTTGAATGAAAAAACTTATCGTAGGCATCGCCTTGCTCCTGACCCTTTCCGCCTGCGCGGGCTCGGGAACGCGGACTGTTGAAGGCATCAATCAGGTGATCGCCGAGGCCGGGCCGAACAGCATCGTCATCTCTCGGAACACAGGCATAACCGGAGCAATCTACCGGACGAACGTCCTCCTGAACGGCGAAAAGATCGGAACGCTCGGCAACGACGAGGTGGCGTCGTTCAGCGTTCCCCAGGGCCGACATACGTTAGAGGCACAGTTCGAGGGCCCCGCCTCGATCGGTGTCAAAAAAGGGGTCGCGCGGTTCGAAAACGACGGCACATCCCCGCAATACTTTACCCTGACCATCAAGACCGGGCTCATCGGAGCGCAGTTCACGTTGGTCCAGGTCACCGCAGATTCTTTCGATTCAACGACTCGGTCGGCGTTCTAAAAACCTCGCCCGCCCGCACCTTCGGCGCCAAGGGTGGCTTGCTGCGCTGTCCGTTGCCTCCCGGCCCCAAGCGGCAGCGCACTGTAACGCTCGCCCGCTGCAAAAAACGCGTAGAGCACCAGGAAGGTCGGCAGGGAATTGTGGAACAGGATCGAGAAATTGGTCATGGAATCCACAAGCGCGATCTGGACCAGAATCACGAGGATGCAGCGGGACGGGCCATCGATGGTGCGGTTCCAGGCGATCGCGATGGCACCGGCACAAAGGCCGCAGAACATCAAGACGCCGGCCAGGCCCAGCGAAATCGCCATGTCGACCGCCGAATTGTGGAAGGAATCCGTCAGGAAATACCTGAAGTTTTCCCAGAACGACCAGGCCGGTGAAAACGGATCGCCGCTGAAGAAAGCGTAATAGCCGTAGCCGAGCAACGGACGTTCGGAAAAGTAGTCCCGGGCGAGCAGCCAGAGCTGGTCGCGACCGGTCAGCGTGCCCTCGCGGCCGATCAGCTCAAAGATCTGCAGGCTGCTGAAATCGATGAACGGCAGCGCCAGCACGAGCCCCAGAAGAACGAAACCGGCAAACGCCATCAGTTCAAGCGCCAGCACGCGGACATAGAGGATCCACAGGGCGAACACGATGGCCATGACAAGCACAACGGCCGCCGTCGCCGCGTTCGACAACAGGACACCAAGGAGCGCAAAGCCGCCGATACAAAGCCGCCAGAACCGGCCGATGCCAAGCCCGCCGCCGAGCAGCGCCAGCATGAAGGCGGACGCAAACACCATGCCCGCCCGGTTCTTCGTCGTCGTGATGCCCTTGAACTGGTCGCTGCTCAGCCAGCCGGCGTCGTGGCGCGGGCTGGTCACCAGGTCCGGGGCAAAGACCAGGAACAGGAAGGACGCGGCGATGAAAAACGCCATCATCCAGAACAGAACGCGCAGAAACACGGCCGGGCGCAGGACGGAGGCGAACAGCCAGGCCGCGACGATCAGGTAGGTCAGGATCAGCCCGTGCAGCAGTGTCGTGCGCGGGTCGACCGACCACAGCACGGATCCGAGCACCAGCGCCACCATACCGCCGCCGGCGAGCATGAAAGCCGAAAGCGGCCGGGTCAGCACCCGGATCAACGCCAGTCCGGCGACCAGCGCGATCTGCACCAGCACAAACAGCTGATAGACCGGATTGGCGCGCACCGATGCCCGCTCCACCAGGCCTTCCGGATCAGCTTCGGCAAAGAGGAAATTGAACGACTGGGTTGCAAACAACAGAACCAGCACGAGCGCAGCGACCGACAGGATCGTCAGTCCGCTCGTCCTGTCCCGGAACGGGACATCCGGTTCGGCTAGCGTCGTCAAGGCCATGGATTCCGGCTCGTTTTGGCGTTCCAGGGCCGGAACACGCAAGAACCGGGCCGGATGAGGGCCTCGGCTTGCCCGATCAGCCGGCGCACGCCCTCCCGGCCCGCAACAGGTTGGCCCAGCCGAGCATCGGTCGGGCCCACAAGGTGCCGCCCGGGGCGTCCGGCGGATAATGCGCGGAATAGATCGTCAGCGCGATTTCGGCGATCTTGGGATCGAAGCGGGCGAGGTCGAACCAGCCGAAACCGGCGTTGAAATGTTCGGCATAGTCGGCGTCGGTCGTCCCGTCCACAAACCGGTTGAGACCGGTGCCGCCGTCGTAAAGGCGCGTCCGGAAGGTTTGCGCAAGCCCGGCCATATGAATCGACGTCAGATCGGTGCGGCCGGACAGGAAGGCGGCCACCAGGAAGTTCAGATCGATCGTGGCGTGACCGGCATCTTCGGGATCGGTGTTCGACGGGATGAGGATGTAGCGCCAGGTCAGTGCGCCGTCCGGCATCTCCACCGCATAGTCGGCGAGCCAGTGGCGCACCAGGCGCCGGACCTTGTCCAGCCGGCCGGGATCCGGGCGCCATGCGTGGATCATCAACTGGGCCGCGGCCATCGTGGCGGACTGGTTGAAGGCAGTGCGGGTCGTGCCGAGCTGGCCGCTGCCTTGAGAATCCCGGTAATGGTAGGCGCCGGTATCGCCGATGACCTGCCAGTCGTTGTCAAAGGCATCGGCCGCGCGGATCGCGGCGGCAAAGGCCCGATCGGCCACCGCGCGATAGGCCGCCCAACGGACCGGTGCCCGATAGACCGCGTCGACAAAGGCCATCAGGCCGCGGATCACCTGCCCCGTATCGAGCACGCTCGCCCAGTCGCCGCGCTTCCAGAACGGCCCGCCGCGGCCGGAGCGGCGCAGATAAAGCGGATCACGCACATAACCGCCCGAAATCTCGCCGCGGGCCACGCGTTTTTCGTCGGTGTTGTCGAGGATCACATCGATGAACGAGACGGCGCTGTCCATGTACCGCGCCTCGCCCGTCAGGTCCGCCATGACGACAAAAGCGCGGAGCCAATAGTGCACGATCCAGGCAAACACGGCCTCGCTGTCATCGTAGACACCGTTCTTGGCGTGAATGATGTTGTCGATCTGGTCGCGCCCATGCGACCCGAGCGGGCCCCAATAGCGTTCGTAAATACGGTCCCAGTCAGCGGGCGTGCGCACCGGCGCCCGCGACAGGTCGAGCGCGCAGCCGGGCCAGGGATCCGGACGGAAGGCGGCACGCGCAAGGCCGGGCGCCAAGCCGATCGATGCGGCGAGACCGGACAGCAGCGCCCTTCGATCGAGCATCACCTCCTCGCTCACGCCCCTGGAAAGTGTCATGCGTCCTCTCACCCGGCGGTCACCCGGATCCGGTTTTCGTGCACCCAGCTCTTGCCGCCGCAATGCGGGACCGGCCGGCCTTGTCGGACAGAACTGCCAGAAATACATCGCCATCCGCCGTAAGGTCAGTCACTTCGCCGAGCGCGCAGGTGTCCAAGTCTTCCTGGGCGTGTTCAATGATCGGGCGTTTCAGGTTTTATGCTTCGGCGTGCCGCGGAAGCCGAGATAATGAAAGGCCGAACCCGATGGCAGCGATGCCCGGCACATGGCCTCCGACGACATTCGTCATGCATGCTCCGCTGCGACACTGACAAGAGGCTTTTGTGACCAAATGGTGCTGCCGGAGAGAATTGAACTCTCGACCTCTCCCTTACCAAGGGAGTGCTCTACCCCTGAGCTACGGCAGCGCTCGCGCGATTTCGGGCGGATTGGCGCGGAATTAGGCTGATTTTCCAGGGTTTGGCAAGGGGGTTTTTTCCGACATCCGGGATTCCTGGTGAAACGTGCCCGCGCATGCGTCCGTGACCGCACCGCCAGGCGCGCCTTTCGATGTCCAATCGGAAGAACTCCTTGCCGTGCGACGCGTGGACGTTCAGTTAAAGCCAAGGATCATAACGCAAAGGTTCTCAGCTTAAGATCTGCACTACCTGAGAGTCCGGCGACATTGCGTTTCCAAGATCGCCGTGAAACCGGGTATGATGCATTCACTTGCGCTCGCATTCCCCAAAGTACTGATTTGATTGCGAAGTTTATATTGAGCGCAACAGGCGGAAACGAAATTCTATACTTCGATATCATTTCGAACAAAACATATAGAAATATATATTCTGCATTCCTATTTATACTTTGATGTGAAAGCCGGAAACTACTCTTCCAAAACTGTTTTCCCCGACAGACCGTTCCAGGAGTTGCAAAAATGGTCCTTGCCTCGCCGCGCTTCAGCGACAACGAAAGCCTGGTCGCCGCTTCGAACAACAACCCGCCGCTCCGGCGCGGATCGCGCGGCGAAGGGGTCCGCCTGGTTCAGCAGGCGTTGATCGATCTGGGATATCCGATGCCGGCATCCGTCCGGCGATACGGCAGTCCCGACGGCATCTACGGCAACGAGACGGTCACAAAAGTCCGCGCCTTCCAGTCCGACCAGTCGCTCGGGCGCGACGGGGTCGCCGGCCGCAACACGATGCACAAACTGGACGAATTGCTTCCCGGCACGGCACCGCCGCTGCCGCCGCTGCCGGCAGGCACGAATGTGCGGATCGTGCACAGTGTACCGATGGTGCGCCAGGGACCGAACCCGATCTGCTGGATCGCCTGCGCCGCCATGGTGATGTCCTTTAAACAACGCCGCTCGGTTACCGTGGGCGAGATCAACAACGGGTTCGACACGACAAACTCGTCGATGACGAACCCTGCCACGACCTGGCCGATCTTCTATCAGCTTCTCGATGATCTCGGCTTCCGGTCGATCGGCCCGAGCATGTCGCCCGGCACGGATTACCTGGTTGACGTTATCCGCCGCCACGGGCCCTTCATCCTGACCCATTACACGACGACCCTCGCGCCGAGCAGCACAAGCGTCGGTACGCATGCCGTCGTCATCACCGGCATCGACATGAACGCAGACACCTGCTTCTTCAACAATCCATGGGGAACGCGGAACGATACGACGACCATCGCCACGATTCTCGGATCGATGGAACGGTTGTGGGGCCAGAACATCCGGTCTGTCGCCTATATGTAGCGGTTTAGCGCAGGCGACCTGCCCCGGGACACATCGGCGCCTCACAACGCCCGTTTACGATAGATTCACTTTGTCGGCCGGTCCGCTTCCAACAGACCGGCCATTTCCATAGACTGCTAAGGAAACTCGGCGCCACGGCCAACGTCCAGGCCCTTGAAATCAAATTTTTTCTCGATCTCTTGGCGGCGCCGACCTGGCAATTGGTTAGGCAAAGCAAGCCCTTGAACGCGCCGCTGTCTCCCGTCCGAAACACCCCGATCCGGTCTCTCACCGGCCGCGTGACCGACGATTTGCGCGCAGTGCTGGCCTTTGATGCGCGGGCTGCGCTTGCGGGCGGCGGCGTGACGGCATTGCTGGTCGTTCTGCTCGCCCTCGACATGGCAGCAGTGATTTCGGATGTGCTGGCAACGGCGGCGAAACACCTCGACCTGCTCAGCCATGACGATGCCGCCAATCTGTTCCGTCTCGACACCGAATACGGGCCGTCGGCCTTTTACGGCTATGCCAAACTGTTTGCGATCGCTGGGCTGCTTGCCCTGGTCGCCCGTCAAAGACAGAACCGCGCCTTTGCCTTTCTGGCGTCGGTCTTCTTTTATGCCGCGCTTGACGACAGCCTGCTCCTTCACGAGCGCGCCGGTCGGGCTCTCGCCGGCCTCGATACGACCAATCTGTTCAACGGATCCTTCGGAGGCGGGCTCGCCGAGGCAGCCTATTTTGCCACCGTCGGCGTCTTCATTCTAGGCCTGCTCGCAGCGGCAGTGCACGCGGTCAAAGGGCCCGACCGACCGGCCGTGCTCATCCTGACCGGCCTGATGCTCGTCATCGGGTTC
Source organism: Rhodobiaceae bacterium (assembly GCA_028285165.1). GTDB lineage: Bacteria > Pseudomonadota > Alphaproteobacteria > Rhizobiales > JANQQB01 > JANQQB01. Next base: position 5,045 of record JANQQB010000466.1, on the reverse strand, counting down.
TGTGCCGTCGCCTTCAACCTGATGGAAGCAGCCCTTGCCGATGTCTCGCGGGTCGCGATGAAAGTCCTTTCGCTGGCCGATGACGGCGGTGAACTCGTCGCCTCCACGCTGGCGCTTGTGCTGAGCGCCAGCCTTGCCCGCACCGGGCCCGCGGACGGGGAACACCGCGCATCGCGGGAGTGACTGCATTCTGCCCGCCTTGCCGCCTTGCCTCCCTGCCCCTGCCGGGCTACGAGACCAAGGGGAGACAGGCGGCATGACACGCGACAAAAACAATCCTGAAACCGGGCAAGACAATGAGCCGGGTGCGGCAGGAAGGTTGGCGACAAAGACGGACCGTGCCGATCGTCTTGCCGCGGCATTGCGGGAAAACCTGAAAAAACGAAAAGCCCAGGCCCGGCAACGCAAACAGGCGGACAGCACTTCCAGCGACGAAAAGGCCGATTGAGGCGCGGGAGAATCTGCAACACCTGCCGGAAATTTATCATGTATTGCCGTTCGGGGGTGAAGCGGCCCGCTGAATTTGCTAAACGGCCGGTTCGCATATTGGTACGCGTCGGGACAGAACGCACCGCGCTCCGAGGGACGGGGCGACCGGAGCGCGCAAACAGGTTATCTTTACGGGGACGAGACGCCAGAATGGACAAGATCAAGGTAACGGGCGGCGGACCGCTGACCGGCACGATACCGATTTCGGGCGCAAAAAACGCTGCCCTTCCGCTGATGATCGCCAGCCTCCTGACCGATGAGACACTGGTCCTGGAAAACGTGCCGCGGTTGCGCGACGTGCGCCAGTTGACCGCGCTCCTGACCGATCTCGGTGTCGACTACACGCTGTGCGGCCGCCGCATCGGCCAGGATGCGCTGACCGGTCAGACCATCAAGCTCAATGCGGGTTCGGTGATTTCGACGACCGCGTCCTACGACCTGGTCTCCAAGATGCGCGCCAGCTTCTGGGTGATCGGCCCGCTGCTCGCCCGGTTCGGCCAGGCCAAGGTGTCGCTGCCGGGCGGGTGCGCGATCGGCACGCGGCCCGTCGACTTTTTCATCGAAGGCCTGGAAGCGCTCGGTGCCGTCATCGATGTCGACGCCGGCTATGTCATCGCGACCGCGCCGGACGGGCTTACGGGCGGCACCTATCGCTGCCCGCGCGTCTCCGTCGGCGCGACCCATACGCTGATGATGGCGGCAACGCTTGCCAAGGGCATCACGGTCCTCGAAAACGCCGCCCGCGAACCGGAAGTCGCCGACCTGGCCATTTGCCTGACAGAAATGGGAGCCCGGATCCGCGGCGCCGGGACGGACCGGATCGAAATCGAGGGCGTCGAACGGCTGACCGGCACGACCCACGCCGTGTTGCCGGACCGGATCGAGACCGGCACCTATGCCATGGCGGTGGCCATGGCCGGCGGCGACGTGCTTCTGGAAAACGCCCGGGCCGACCTTCTGCGGGAGCCGATCGAGGTGCTCGGCCGCGCCGGAGTGACGCTCACCGCGACCAATCAGGGCGTGCGCGTGCAGAGAAACGGCGCCGGCATCCGGGCGGTCGACATGGAGACCGAGCCGTTTCCCGGTTTCCCAACCGATCTGCAGGCCCAGTTCATGGCCCTGATGACACGCGCATCCGGCACATCGGAAATCAGCGAAACCATCTTCGAAAATCGTTTCATGCACGTGCAGGAACTGACCCGGTTGGGTGCCCGTATCCGGCTCGACGGGCAAAAGGCCTTTGTGGAAGGGGTGGACACCCTGAAGGGCGCACCGGTCATGGCAACGGACCTGCGCGCCTCCGTCTCTTTGGTGATTGCCGGGCTGGTCGCGGAGGGCGAGACGGTCGTCAATCGTGTCTACCACCTGGATCGCGGGTTCGAACAATTGGAAGTCAAACTGGGAGCCTGCGGCGCGGCGATCGAACGGATCGCGTCCTGAATTGACCGAGCACGACCGGCCGTCACGGCGCCCCGCACTTTTTGCAGTGCGGCAAGGAAACCTTGCCCTTCACGACCGACTTGTGTAACAGACGAGGATACAGGCAAGTCGGGTGCCACCCAGCTTTTCACGGACAATTTGCGATGGACCTGCTGAAGCTCGCCGCTTTGGATCAAGACGACCTTGACGTTCTGTCCGCCCATGTGCAGGACGCCGTGCTGACGGTCGGAGATCTGATTTTTCTGAAAAAGGAAGGCCGCTTTCTTGCCACGCTCAACCGCTTCGCCTGGGAAAACGACGGCGAGAAAAAAGAAAGACGGCGGGCGGCCATCCATTTCGACCGGGTGACGCGGGTCCGGTCGCACAACATACGCCAGGATGCCAAAGACGGTGTTTTGTCCCTCCTGTCGGTGCGGTTCACCGCGAACGGGGTAGAGGATCCGTCCGGTATTGTGGAACTGGTGTTTTCCGGCGGCGGCGCCCTCAGGCTCGAAGTCGAATGCATCGAGGCGCAATTGACGGATCTCGGTGCCAGCTGGGTTACGGATTCGATGCCGTCGCACGATCTGTCGGGTACCGAAGACATGGCCCGCGACCGGCTCGACGATGCGTCGGACGATGCGACCGGGACAACGCCCGAGGACGCAACCGGCAAGGCCTGAACCGGCTGGTCCGCAAAGTCCGCACCACCGTCGCATCGCACCTGCCCGTAAGACTGTTCCAAAACCCGGAAGGAGACGCCCCTTGGTTCTGCGCCTCGACGACAGTGCCGACGATTTCGATACGCAGTTCCATGCGCTGCTGGCTGCCAAGCGCGAGGTCGCGGAAGACGTGGACGCCGCTGTCCGCGCCATTGTCGATGCCGTGCGTACCGACGGGGATGCCGCCCTGATCGCCTACACACAGCAGTTCGACCGTTTCGACCCCGCCGAGACCGGGCTCGTCATTCCGCTGGAACGTGCCCAGGAGGCATTCGAGACCGTGCCGAACGAAACGCGCGAGGCGTTGCGGTTCGCGCGCGACCGGATCCAGGCGCATCACCAGCGCCAGCGGCCGGAAGACAACCGCTACACCGATGCGATCGGCGTCGAACTGGGGACCCGCTGGACAGCGGTCGAAGCGGCCGGCCTCTATGTGCCGGGCGGCACCGCCAGCTATCCCAGTTCGGTGCTGATGAACGCGATCCCGGCCAAGGTCGCCGGCGTCGACCGGCTGGTCATGACCGTGCCGACCCCGGACGGCGCACTCAATCCGCTGGTGCTTGCGGCCGCCTATCTTGCCGGCGTCGACGAGATCTACCGGGTCGGCGGCGCCCAGGCGATCGCAGCACTTGCCTTTGGTACCGAGACGATCGCGCCGGTCGACAAGATCGTCGGACCGGGCAATGCCTATGTCGCGACCGCCAAGCGGCAGGTCTTCGGCCGGGTCGGGATCGACATGGTGGCCGGACCGTCGGAAGTGCTGGTGGTGGCGGACGCGGAAAACGATCCCGACTGGCTGGCCGCCGACCTGCTGGCCCAGGCCGAACACGACGTCGCCGCCCAATCGATCCTGATCACCGACGATGCCGCACTCGCAGATGCCGTGGAGGCCGCTGTCGAGCGGCATCTGACGACCCTGCCGCGGGCCGAAACCGCGCGCGCAAGCTGGACGGATTACGGCGCCATCATCCAGGTGGCGTCGCTTGCCGATGCCTTGCCGCTGATCAACCGCATCGCACCGGAACACCTGGAACTGGCCTGCGAGGCGGCGGAAGACCTGCTCGACGGGGTCCGGCATGCGGGCGCCGTCTTCATCGGCCGGCACACGCCGGAGGTGATCGGCGATTATGTCGGCGGGTCCAACCATGTGCTGCCGACCGCGCGATCGGCGCGGTTTTCCTCCGGACTGTCCGTGCTCGACTTCATGAAGCGCACCTCGCTCCTGAAATGCACGCCCGATACACTGGCCATGCTTGCGCCGTCGGCAATCAGTCTGGCCCGGTCGGAAGGGCTTGACGCCCATGCCCGCTCGGTTTCTATACGCCTCAATTCGGGATAGGGGCTTTCCGGCGGCCATCCCGCAAGCACGATCGGCCGGCGCAAGGCGACACAGCATGGCGGGCGATACGCCGGATCCGGTATCCGACAAGAGACGACGCCTCGTGGCCGTCGACCTGGACGATACGTCCATCGGTCGGGCGACACCGGACATCGAACACGAGCGCGCGGTCGCAATCTACGATCTGATCGAAGAGAACTCGTTCGCGCCGGTCGGCCATGACGGCGGGCCGTACAAGCTGATGCTGTCGATTGTTGAAAAACGGCTCGTCTTCGATGTGCGCGACTCCGAGGACGGCACGATTGCCACGCATATCCTGTCGCTGTCGCCGTTCCGCAAGATCGTCAAGGACTATTTCCTGATCTGCGAAAGCTATTACGAAGCGATCAAGACCGCATCGCCAAGCCAGATCGAGGCCATCGACATGGGCCGGCGCGGCGTTCACAACGAGGGTTCGGAAACCCTTATGAGCCGGCTCGACGGCAAGATCGAGGTCGATTTCGACACGGCGCGGCGGCTGTTCACGCTGATCTGCGTCCTGCATTGGAGAGGATGACCCTGTGCCGCGGCGGCCCGACCTGCCGGGTGCGGTGCTGTTTGCCTGCGGCCGGAACGCGATCCGCTCGCCGATGGCCGAAGCGCTGGCCGAACGCCTGTTTCCCGGCCAGATCTACGTCGAATCCGCCGGCGTCCTGAAAGGCGATCCGGATCCGTTCGTCGCCAGCGTCATGGAAGAGATCGGCATCGACATGAGCCGCCATGCGCCCAAGACGATCGACGAACTCGCCGATAGCAATTTCGACCTCGTGATCTCGCTGGCGCCGGAAGCGCATCACAAGGCGCTGGAGATGACCCGTACCGAATACATTGAGGTCGAATACTGGCCGACGATGGACCCGAGCGTGGTGCATGGCAGCCGCGCCCAGATCCTGGACGCCTACCGGTCGGTGCGCGACCGTCTTAGACGGCAGATCGAGGAGCGGTTCGGCTGGGCTCCCACGGCGCCGGACTAGAGCGGTTTGCATGAATTCTGAGCCACTTTGACCGGATTTTCGGTCGGGCTGACAAGGCGCGTG
>JANQQB010000463.1 GCA_028285165.1 Rhodobiaceae bacterium | reverse complement strand
GGACATCAACGGCATCACCATCCTTGACCGCGACGAGCACATGCGGCCGGAAACCGACATGCAATCGCTCGCCTCGCTGAACGCCTCGTTCGAGATGATGGCGGAAATGGGCGGGTTCGGCGCCGTCGGGATCCAGGCGCACCCGGAAGTCGAAAAGATCAAGCACGTGCATCACGCTGGCAATTCGTCCGGCATCGTCGACGGCGCCGCCGGGGTTCTCATCGGCAATGAGGCCGCGGGCGAGGCCGCCGGCCTGAAACCGCGGGCCCGCATCAAGGGGTTCGCCAATATCGGGTCTGAGCCGGCGCTCATGCTCACAGGTCCGGTCGATGTGACGGAAAAGCTCTTCAAGCGGACAGGCATGTCGATGGACGACATCGACCTCGTCGAGATCAACGAGGCGTTTGCATCCGTCGTGCTGCGCTACCAGCAGGCCTTCGATCTCGATCCGGACAAGGTCAACGTCAATGGCGGCGCGATCGCCATGGGACATCCGCTCGGCGCAACGGGGGCAATGATCCTCGGAACGGTTCTTGATGAACTGGAACGCCGCGACCTGAACACGGCGCTGGTCACCCTGTGCATCGGCGCGGGCATGGGCACCGCCACGATCATCGAACGGGTCTGAACGCGGCACGCATCGAGGGAACGAATCCGATGGATACAAAGAATTTCACCTGCGAAACCGATGCCGACGGCATCGCCCTGATCACCTGGACCATGCCGGACCGCACGATGAACGTCATCGACGAAACGGTCATCGAGGACCTTGACGCGCTGGTCTCTCAAGTGCAGGGCGACGAGGCGGTCAAGGGCGTGGTGATCACGTCGGGCAAGGAGGCTTTCTCCGGCGGCGCCGATCTGAAAATGCTGGAAGGCCTTTTGGTTGCGTTCCACGGCGAACGTGCATCGAAGGGCCAGGAAGAGGCGGCCAAGCACTTGCTGGCGGAATCCCGCAAACTGTCGCAATTGTACCGCCGCATCGAAATCGGCCCGAAGCCCTTCGTCGCCGCGATCAACGGCACCTGCCTCGGCGGTGCCTTCGAACTGGCGCTCGCCTGCCATGCCCGCATCGCGTCGGACAACCCGGCCACACGCGTCGGCCTGCCGGAGGCCAAGGTGGGTCTGTTTCCGGGTGCCGGCGGAACGCAGCGCGTGTTGCGCATGGTCGACCCGCAATCCGGCCTGCAAATGCTGACCCAGGGCCAGACGCTCAACCTTGCGCGCGCCAAGGGCATGAAACTGATCGACGCGGTCGTGCCGGCCGCTGACCTGATCGAAAGCGCCAAACAGACGATCCGGGACGGGCTGTCGCCGAAGAAGCCATGGGATCAGCAGGGGTTTCGTCTGCCGGGCGGCAAGATCTGGTCGCCGCAGGGTATGCAGTTCTGGCCGGCGGCGAACGCCATCTACCGGCGCGAGACCTACGACAATTATCCGGCGATCCGCGCGATTTTGCATTGCGCCTACGAGGGCCTGCAGGTGCCGATGGATCTGGGCCTGCAGATCGAGTCCCGATATTTCGCGCACGTGCTGCAACAGCCCGAAGCGGCCAACATGATCCGCTCGCTGTTTGTCTCCATGCAGGATCTCGGCAAGGGCGCGCGCCGCCCAAAGGACGTGCCGCCGACAAATCTGAAGAAGGTCGGCGTGCTCGGCGCCGGGTTCATGGGCGCCGGCGTCGCCTATGTCACGGCCCGCGCCGGCATCGACGTTGTTCTGATCGACCGGGATCAGGAAAGCGCCGACAAGGGCAAGGCGCATTCCGAGGCGCTGGTCGAAAAACAGGTCAAGCGCAGCCGCATGTCGAAGGACGACGGAACCGCCCTTCTGTCCCGCATCCAGGCGACGGATTCCTATGACGCGCTCGCGGATTGTGACCTGGTCGTGGAAGCGGTCTTCGAGGACCGCGACGTGAAAAAATCCGTCACGGAGAAAGCCGAGGCCGCGCTGCCGGAAACGGCGATTTTCGGCTCCAACACGTCGACCCTGCCGATCACCTCGCTCGCCGAAAACTCAAAGCGGCCGGACAATTTCATCGGCATTCACTTCTTTTCCCCGGTCGACAAGATGATGCTGGTCGAGATCATTCTCGGCAAACAGACCGGCGATGCCGCCTTGGCAGCGGCGCTCGACTACGTTCGTGCCATCAAGAAGACACCGATCGTGGTCAACGATTCACGCGGTTTCTTTGCCAACCGCTGCGTCGGCCAATACCTCCTGGAAAGTCACATCATGCTGATGGAAGGCGTGCCGCCGGCCATGGTCGAAAATGCCGCCCGCATGGCGGGCATGCCGGTCGGTCCGCTGACCCTCAACGACGAGGTGGCGATCGATCTGGCCTGGAAAGTGGTGCAGGCAACCAAGAAGGATCTCGGGCCCGAAGCCATCGATCCGCGCCAGGAGCGATTGCTGGCCGTCATGGTCGTCAAGGAAGACCGGCTCGGTCGCAAGAACGGCAAGGGCTTCTACAACTACCACGGCAAGGACAAGGTGTTGTGGCCGGACCTGCAAAAGAACATCGGCGCGCCGGAAGTGGATCCCGACGACATTGACGTGGAAGAACTCAAGCAGCGGTTCCTGGTGACCCAGGCCCTTGAGGCGGCGCGGTGTGTCGAGGAAGGCGTCGTGACGGACGTGCGCGAGGCCGATGTCGGCTCGATCCTCGGTTTCGGTTTCGCGCCCTATTCGGGCGGCACCTTGTCCTATATCGACATGATGGGCACGCCGGCCTTTCTGGAGCTCTGCAAGACCTTGCACGCGCGGCATGGAGAGCGGTTCCGGCCGAACCGGCTGATCGAGGAAATGGCCGCTTCGGGACAGACATTTTATGGTCGCTTCCCGCCGGGTCAGGACCAGAAGGCCGCATGACCATGCGGGCCGGTCTCGAACCGGCCCGACATTGCCGTTTCAAATCGGGTGCTTATATCACGCTGACCCGCGGCGCGGGCAGAGGCGCCTCACGCGCGACGCCTGACGCCGCAGCGGTCGGGGACAAGTTCCGTCCGTGAAGCAACAGGTGGAGGCGACGGTGACCCGACTGATTTCTCTTTGTCTGACGCTCTTTCTCTGGACGGCGTTCATCGCCGGGCCGGCTTCTGCCGCCGGCGATCTGGCGCTCAAACGCGTGATGTTGTCGACGGGCGGCGTCGGCTATTTCGAATACGAAGCCGAGGTCGACGGCGATGCGGACCTTTCGCTGCGGGTTGCGCTGGACCAGGTCGACGATGTCCTGAAGAGCGTGGTCGTCTATGACGACCGCGGCCAGGTCGGCACGATCAGCCTGCCGGGCAAGACGCCGTTGCGCGAAGTCTTCCGCGAAATGCCGTTCGGCCAGGACGCGCTGACCTCGCCTGTCGCGCTGCTCAGCACGCTGCGCGGCGCCGAAGTCTCTGTCGGTGGCGCCCGGTCGCTGAAAGGGCGCATCATTTCGGTCAAGCCTGAAACGACGCAGCTTCCCGATCGCGGCGGCGCAGTCGTACGGCACCGGGTCAGCCTGATGACGGCGGACGGGATTCGCCAGTTGATCCTGGAAGAGGCGGACCTCCTGGAATTCTCAGACCCGCAATTGCGCCGCGACATCGAACGGGCGCTCAGCGCGCTGTCCGAACTCGGCGAACGCGATCGCCGCACCCTGCGCATCAACGTGTCGGGCACCGGCAAGCGGCTCGTGCGCGTCGCCTATCTCATCGAGGCGCCGCTCTGGAAGACGTCCTACCGGTTGACCATGCCCGACGATTCGCTCGCGGAGTCCGCCGATATGCAGGGCTGGGCGGTCGTCGAAAACCTGAGCGGCGAGGATTGGAAGGACGTCGAGTTGACGATCGTCTCCGGCAACCCGATCACCTTCCGTCAGGCGCTCTACGACACCTATTACGTGACCCGAAACGAGGTGCCGGTCGAAGTGCTTGGCCGGTTGATGCCGCGGGCCGACGACGGTGCCGTGCCGGCGGCGCCGGCCGCCGACATCGCGGTCCAGCAGGAATCGCGCGCGGCGCAACGCTACAACCGGCGGGCCGGCGCAAGCGCGAAAATCAGCAGCGGCGTGGCCGGTGTCCTGTCTATGCCTCCGGTCGCCGAGGCGGCCCCGGCACCGGCACTGCCTGAACTGGCCCGCATCGTGGCCTCCGAGAGTACGGAGGCGACCTCCTATGTGCTCTTCCGGCATCCCGGACCGGTCAGCGTCGCCAACGGCTATTCGCTGGTCGTGCCGATCATTGCCCGCACGTTTACCGCCGAACGTCTGGCGCTCTATCAGCCGGAGACCCATGCCTCCCATCCGCTTGCCGCGATCCGGCTGTCCAATGACAGCGCCACGGCCCTGCCGCCGGGTATCCTGACGCTTTATGAACGCGGCGGCGATGGCCGTCTCGCCTTTGTGGGCGACGCGACCTTGAAGACCGTGCCGGCCGGCGAAAAGCGGCTCCTGAGTTATGCTCTTGATCAGAAGATCCGCATCGACCGCGAAACCCGCGACGAAAACCGGATTGCGTCGGCGAAGATCGCCGACGGCCTTCTTGTCTTGAACCGCAAACGGCGCCTGGAAACGCTGTATCGCATTGTGCCTCCCGCCGATGGCGACCGCCGGATCCTGATCGAACAGCCGCGTCAATCGGGTTGGGAGATAATCGAACCGGCTGCCGACAAGGTGGAACTGACTGCCGGCCATTACCGGATCCCGGCATCCCTTGAAGCCGGCAAACCGCTGGCCGTTACGGTGGCCCTGGAGCGCGCGGAATCCCAGCGCATGCAATTGCTGTCCCTGAACCAGGACCAGATCCGGTTCTATGCCCGCGCACGGGAATTGCAGCCCGACCAACGCAAGGCCTTCGAGCAACTGGCCGTTCGCCAGCAGGCGATCCAGGATGCCCGGGTTGCCGCCACGCGGGAAGAAAATGTGCTTCGCGAACTCATCGGCGACCAGGACCGGTTGCGCGAAACGCTCCGCTCCGTGCCGCGCGAGAGCGATCTGTTCCAGCGCTATCTGAAGACCATGACCGAGAACGAGGATTCGATCGAGGCCGCGCGCGAGCGCGTGACCGACGGTCGTCGGGCCGTCGCGGATGCCGAGGCGGAACTGCGCGATTTCGCGCGGGCACTGGATTTGTAGAGCTGTCCGCAATGTGCCGGGCCCGACATCAGTTTGTCGGGCCCTTCGAACCTTCGCCTCGCCGTTCCTGGTACGGATAGCCTTCGGGTAATTGCCAGAAATTCGCCCCGATCGGTACCAGCGGCCGCTCTGGATCGCCGGGCGCGGCGCCCGTCCGGATGGCGATCACGATATCGGACAACACCGACGGATTCCGCCGGAAATACGCGTGGCCGATCAGGTCGCTCTGGCCTTCGATGTCGATGAAATGCACGTTGCGGATCCGCGAAAAGATCGCCCGTTCGCCCGGACCGAGATCGTCGATGGTCAGGCGCCCGAAGCGCTGACCTGCCATCAGGCGCTGGGACAGGGCGAGCGCATGGTCGCCCTGGTTCATGTAGACCGTGATCTGTCCGATGGCCGGGCCGAAACGCTCCGCGATCAGGCGCTGGCGTACGATGCCGAAATCGAGGTCGGGCGCGGCGAGGATGAGGTTTCGGATCTTGAGCGACCGGCTCGGATTTAGGCCCGCGGCGCGTTGTTCGATCACCAGTTCGCGCAACGCCGTGGTCGCAACGTCCGTGCCGCGGCTGTGTGCCACGATGTGCAGTTCGTCCACCTCGGCAATGGAGGCCAGGAGCCGGATCGTCTCCTTCAGATGGAAGACGGTGTATTCGCCGGATTCCCGGTCCTTGAAATACCCGAACAGGCCGCCGTTTCCGGATGGCCAGGTGTAGAAGACCGGGACGCCGATCCGGCCGCTGTGATGCCATACATCGGCGAGTGAAAAAGCGGCGGCGTCGAACGTATTGTTGAAGCCGTGTACAAAAAGCACCACCTCGCGGCGGTTTGCTGCGCGCAGGCGGGCGCGAAGCGCCTCGGCAAAACGCGCGGATGCCGCCCGATAGGCCTGTGCCGGTTCTTCCAGCGCCACCAGACGACCGCCGACCGAGCGAAACGGTACCGGCGTTTCGGGAAACCGCACCAGTTCGCGCGGCGTGCCCAGGGTCAGGGCCGTGTCCGTTTCGTGCAAAACGAGATCGCTCCATTGCCCGGTGTCGCCGTAGCGGACGCGCACGCTTCCGAGCGCCATCGAGGCGGAGCGATCCGCGCTGTAGCTGAGACCGGCTTGTCCCGAAACCGGCGCCCGGTCGGTCACAAACAGGAGTTCCGGCTCCGTGGTGCGCAGGGCTTCCGGCACGCTGGCATCGGGATAGGATCCGATTGCCGCGAATACGGTCGGCGGATGGACCAGGAGGCGCTCTCCTGAAGCACAACCGGCAAGGGCCAGCACAAACGCAATGAGCGGCCAGAGCACACCGGATCGATCGAGTACGAAGGGGTGGAACATTGCAACGGTGCCGGACAAAGGCGAGGGGATGCACGCTATCACGGATCAGCTAGTGCTGACAGCCCGTGCGTCAGACCGATCCCGAAACGATCCGCCCGTCGACCGCCGTCCACGCAATGTTGGCTCGGGTCGCGGTCATCACCAGTTTCTGCAAGACATCGTCCGGGGTATCCAGCCCGCCCGGCCCGCTGTCGATGAACAGCGGCGCGGCCGCCGCGTTCGGGTCGACGAGGATGGCGTCAAACCGGTATCCGGGCGCGATGCGCCCGACCGGCAGATCGAGCACATCCGCGCCGCCGGCGGTTGCCAGATGAAACGCTTCGCGGAAATCGATCCGGCTGTCCGGCGTGCCCCGCATGTCGCCGGCGACGGTCGGGTTGACGCCCTCTTCCAGAAGCCGTGAGGCCGAAACGGCGCTGCGACAGGAATCGAGCATCGACGCGCTCGGGCCGCCGGAAATATCGGTACCGAGACCGACGCGCACGCCTTTTTCGAGGGCGCGGCGCAAGGGAAACACCGCATTGGAAAAATAGACGTTCGACAACGGGCAATGGGCGACACCGGCCCCGCGTGCCGCAATCAGCGTCATGTCGTCCGGCGTCAGCAGCGCGCCGTGGGCGAGCACGGTGTGGCGGGTCATCAGCCCGAAATCGTCGAGCGCCCGTGTGTCGGTGCGACCGTACCGGTCAAGCACGTAGCCGTGCTCCCAATCGCTTTCCGAACAATGGGTCTGGACGGCGGCACCGGTTTCCGCCGCGACCTGCCCGAGACCGTCGAGACAGGCATCGGTGCAGCTTGGAATGAAGCGCGGTGTGATCACCGGACGCACCAACCCGTTGGTATTGCCCGGTAGCGTCCGGACATGTTCGATGAAGGCTCGGGTTTCGTCGATGGCCGCGCCGGCATCCGGATCGCGGTAATAGTCCGGACATTCGTCCGGATTGTCCATCGCGACCTTGCCGACCAGCGCCCGCTGGCCCTTTTCCAGGCAGATCCTGGCCAGGATTCGGTTCGCCTCACCGTGGATCGTGCCGAAATAGACCGCCGTTGTCGTGCCGTTCGCCAACAGCGTGGCGACCAGCGCGTCGTAGACCTTTGCGGCAAAGACCGGATCGGCGTAGCGGGCCTCGAGCGGAAAGGTGTGCGTCTGCAGCCAGACTTCGAGCGGCACGTCGAGCGCTTTGCCCAATTGCGGGAATTGCGGCGCATGGATGTGCAGGTCTATGAAACCCGGAAGCAGCACGGTATCCGGTGGCGAGGCAACCAGGGTTCCGTCTCGGGCTGCCGCGGCCTCGTGTTCGCCATAGCCGTCATCGCCCTCGGCATGAACGGCGGCGATCGTCCCGTCCGCGTCGATCGCCACGAGGGCCCGATCGATTATATCGACGGCGCCCCGGATCGGGGCGTGCATGACTTTTGCCTGAAGGGTCTTTCCGGAAAGGGTAGGCATGGCGGAAGACTGCCCCGCCGATGGCGACGGGGCAAGCTTCATGGGAGAGACCTATTGCGGAATGCGGGTCTCGACACCGGTGACGAGCCAGTTGATGCCGAGCATGGCGCCGTCCTCAATGGCCACGCCCTCCGCCAGTTTTTCAGTACCGTCCTGATCGGTGATCGGACCGGTCATGGGGTGGAAGGTCCCGGCCTTGATTTCATCCATCACGCCGTTCAGCGCAGCGACCTGGTCGGCCGTCAGGTCCGAGGACAGCGAGGCCACGCCGACCGCTCCGTCGGCCATGCCGCCCCAATAGGCGGTGCCTTTGAAATTGCCGTCGAGCGTCGCCTGAACCTGCGAGGTAAAATGCGGCCCCCAATCGATGGTCATGGACGCCAGCAGATGGTTCGGGGCGTATTTTTTCATGTCGGAGGACGTGTTGACCACGTAGACCCCTTCTTCCTCCGCGACCGTCACGACCGAGGGTGTGTCCTGGTAGAGGGAGAAGATCACGTCAGCCTGCTGGGCGATCAGCGAGCGCGCGGATTCCTGGGCCTTTGACGGATTGAACCAGGAATTCAGCCAGACGACCTTCGTGGTGATGTCCGGGTTGGTGCGCTGGGCGCCGAGCGTGAACGTGTTGATGATGCCGACCACTTCCGGGATCGGGTAGGCCGCGACCACGCCGAGTGTCTTGGACTTTGTGACGAAGCCGGCTGCCATGCCGGCAATGTAGGCGCTTTCGTAATTGCGCGTCTGGAAATTTCCGAAATTCGGCAGGGTCTTGTAGCCGCTGGCATGAATGAAGGTGATGTCCTGCTTCTGGCCCGCAAGCTTCAGCCCGTCATTCATGTATCCGAAGGATCCGGCCATGATCATGCCGGCGCCCTGGGCCGCCATCTGGTTGAGGATGCGCGCCGCGTCCGGACCTTCCGGCACGTTTTCGACGAAGAACGTTTCCACCTTGTCACCGAAGGCTTCCTCGACGGCCTTGCGTCCCTGATCGAGTTCGAACGCCCAGCCCGTGTCGCCGATCGGCGAGGGATAGAGGAAACCGATCTTGAGCGGGTCGGCGGATGCCGCGCCGGCCACGCCTAAAGCCAGTGTCGCCACTGATGCAAGCCTGATCAGTTTCTTAATTGCAAGTGTCATTCCCATCTCCTTCTTGGTTTTTGCAGTAAGCGGGATCACCGACTGGCACGGAAGGATTCACCGAGGCTCATCGGCGAATTCAGTCGGATGAGCGCGGGGTTCCGTGAGATTACGGCCAGCACGATGATGGTGATCAGGTAGGGCGAGGCCGACAGCAATTGCGAGGGCACGTTGACGCCAAGCCCCTGGATCGACAGTTCAAGCAGCGACACCGCGCCGAAAAGATAGGCCCCGAAGGCGATCCGGCCGATCATCCAGGATCCGAAGACGATCAGCGCCACGACGATCCAGCCCCGTCCCGCGACCATGCCTTCGGCCCAGAGCGGGGTATAGGCCGTCGACAGATAGGCGCCGCCGATCCCGGCCATCGCGCCGCCGAACAGGACACAGGCCGCCCGGATCGCAATCACCGGATAGCCGAGCGCGTGCGCCGAATGCGGCGATTCCCCCACCGCGCGGATGATCAGCCCGAGGCGGGTTTTTGTGAGCACGATGCCGGTCGCGATCGCGGCGACGATCACGGCGTAGACCATGATGTCGTGATCGAAAAACGCCGGTCCGATCAGCGGCAAATCCGAGAGCGGGCCGAAATCGATTTTGGGGAGCGCGTCGACGGTCGTGCCTTCATAGCGCTTTCCAATCGCCGCCGAGACGCCGAGGCCGAGAATGCCGATCGCCAAACCGGCGGCGACCTGGTTGGCCAGGAACAGCGTGGTCAGTACAGCATAGACGAGCGACAGAAGAGCGCCCGCAGCGGCGCCGAGCGCAAAACCGGCCGCGTG
>JANQQB010000458.1 GCA_028285165.1 Rhodobiaceae bacterium | reverse complement strand
TCAGAACAAAAAAAACCGCCGACCTGATGCCCGCGCCAGGGAGGAGACGGCGCGACATCGGATCGGCGGCAATGCCAGAACGCCCGACTTTGGACGTTCAAATATGCGGTCTAGAAGACTGCCTCCTCACTGGCAATTCTCATGCCAGTTGTAGTTTAGAGGCTATTTCTTCATCTTATTCAGAAACTTACCAAGAACACCTTTTGAGTGTTTCGGAATGCTCAATCGACGATCAGTGATCAAAGCCTGAGCGTCATGCCCATGTCTTGGGCAAAGATCTGGTCACGAATCGCTCTCAGCGCTCCAGCATCCGGCCGGAAACGCGCCGCGGTTTACCCCGCTTGCGTTTGAATGTAGGCGTCGAGGTCACCCGGATCGAACAGGATGCCGTCGAAAAAACCGTCAGGGCCAAGCGGCATTTCCGGGGTTCCGGTCTGTGCGCCTTCCACTTTCATGTCGATGTCGGGCAGATTGTCCCCGAGCGGATCGAGCGCTGACCGGTAAATGTCCGGCCGAAACGAAAGCCGCGCGGTTTCCGCATGGCGCGGGTCATGCGCGACCTGCCGCCACCGCACCATCTGGCTGTAGAACCAGAGGGCATGGCTTTGCCAGGGAAAGGTCGCCGCGCGCTGGAACGGCAAGAAAAAGTCGTCGGCGACGAATTCGGTCCCGTCTTCGATTTCGAGACGCCCTTCAAGCGCGCGACGGATCAACCGCGCCGGCTGGTTCAGGTAGTCCGGTCCGGACAGGATCTCGGACAGCCGGGCGTGCGCTCCCGCCTTGCCGCACCATTCGGCGGAACGGTACAAAGCGCGTATCAGACGCGCGAGCAGATCGGGTTTCGCCTCTGCCCAATCCGAGCGCACGCCCAGGACCTTTTCCGGGCTCGACCGCCAGATTGCGGCTTTCAGGGTGACGATGCGCCCGGCCCCGGTCGCGATTGCGGCGGAATTCCAGGGCTCCCCGACGCAGAACCCGTCGATCCGACCCGAGGCGAGCGCATCCGCCATCAGCGGCGGCGGCAGAATGACGATCTCGATGTCCCGGTCGGGCACGATGCCGGATGCCGCAAGCCAGTAGCGCAATTCGAAATTGTGCCCGGAATGGGTATGCACCACTCCGAAGCGCAGACAGGCCGCATTCAGGTCGCGGCGTTTGTCGACGACCTGCCGAAGGGCGCGCCCCGCAGCAGCCGGCTCGACCTCATGCCCGGCCCCGGCCGCGAGCATGGCATCCCAAAGGGCGCTGCTCACGGTGACCGCATTGCCGCCAAGTCCCATGGCCATGGGCGCGATCAATGGGACTGAAAGCGGCGTCAGGCCGAGATTGGCGGCAATCGGCATCGGTGCAAGCATGTGCGCGGCATCGAAATGGCCGACGGCCATGCGGTCGCGAATGTTCGCCCAGGACGTCTCGCGCAAGAGCGACAGCGCAATGCCCTCCTCCTCCGCAAAACCGATTTCGCGCGCGGCCACCAGGATGGAGCTGTCGGTCAAGGGCAGAAAACCGGCGGTGACGGCGTCAAGGGACGGCATGGAAAACCCCGAAATGCAGAATGTGTTGCAAGGCCGGCCTCATTCGAGCAATCCCGCCGCCAGAATAAGGCTTTGCGCCACTTCGCCGATCTTGCGGTTCTGGTTCATCGCCGTGCGCCGCAACAGGCGATAGGCCTCTTCTTCCGACAGGCCCTTGGATTTCATCAGAATGCCCTTTGCGCGGTCGACCACCTTGCGGGATTCAAGCTCGCTGCGCGTCTCTTCCAGCTCACGCTCAAGCCGCGAATAGGCGTTGAAGCGGCTGATCGCCATGTCAAGGATCGGCTTGACCCGGTCCTTGCGCAGACCGTCAACGACATAGGCCGATACGCCCGCATCGATGGCCGCCTCCATCGATGCGGTGTCCGAGGAATCGACGAACATGGCAATCGGTCGCTTTACCGCTCGGGACAATTGGAACATGTTCTCCAGCATGTCCCTATTGGGATTGCCCAGATCGATGACGATCACGTCCGGCTCGATCTCCGCGATGCGCTGGGCGATGCCGACCACATCGTTGAGAATCGTCACATCGCGGTACCCGCCGTCGTGCAGGCCGGCTTCGATGATCGAAGCCCGGACCGTGTTGTCGTCAAGCACAAGGACTGAAAGCGGTTTCGGCGACATGCCGATATTTTGCGCATGCGAAAAAATTGTGCAACGCAATATTTCGGCACCCGACGCCGCACCTGTGAATTTCGCCTCGCGTGGTGGCCTTCAAAAAAACAGACGCAGGGATATACGCCTGCACTTCGGGAAACTGCCTCGCCCGATCCGCCGACTATCCTGACCGCCCTATCGTCAAATTCGGCCATGGCCTCCGTCAGAGAGGCCGACACGGGAGGACAGACATGCTCAGACGCACATTGATGACGGGATTTGCGGTAACGGCCCTTTTGGCCGGCAGCGCTTCGCTCAGCGCCGCACTCGCGGAGTCCGTTAAAGTCGGATTCATGGCAACGCTGGAAGGCACTTACACGGTGCTCGGCGAGGACGGCCAGCGTGGCTTCAAGATGGCAGTCGACAAGTTCGGCGGCAAAGCCGGTGGCAAGGACATCGAAGTGATCGTCGGCGCCACCGATGCCAGCCCGGAAAGCGCCCTGCGTGCGGTCCGCAAGCTCGTCGAACAGGACAAGGTGGACTTCATCGTCGGACCGCTTTCCGGCTCGGAAGGCATTGCGCTGCGCGATTACGCCAAGACCCAGCCACAGGTCACGATCATCAACGGCATTTCCGGTGCCCAGGAAACAACCTTCGTCGATCCGGCCCCGAACTTCTTCCGCTTCAACATGGACGGCGCGCAATGGGGTGCCGGGCTCGGTGAATATGTCTTCAACGAGAAGGGCTGGAAAACGGTCGCCGCGATCGCGGAAGACTATTCGTTCGCCTACACAAACTTCCTCGGCTTTGCGCTCGGTTATTGCAATGCCGGCGGCAAGATCACCGATCGCCTCTGGGTGCCGCTCGGCACCAAGGACTTCGCCTCGATCATCGCGGCCATTCCCGAAGACGTCGATGCGCTCTATCTCGGGCTCGGCGGCGGCGATGCCGTCAACTTTTTGAACCAGTACCAGCAGGCCGGCGGTGCCGACGTGGCGCTGATCGGCGGCACGATCATGGTCGACGGCACGGTCCTGTCAGCGAAGGGCGATTCCAAGAATGCGCTCATCGGCACACCGTCCTCGGGCCCGCAGGCGGACACCTGGGACGACGCCAACTGGCAGGCCTTCGTGAAGTCCTATCAGGACGCCTTCCCGCCGGAAGCTCGGTTCCCGAGCCCGTCGCTGCTCGCCACCGGCTATTACAATGCCGCAACGGCCGCCTTCACCTGCATGAACGAAGTCGGCGGTGATCTGTCCGACGGCCATGAAGGGTTCCGCGCCTGCCTCACCAACCTGGAGCTCGATGCGCCGAACGGCAAAATCAAGCTCGACGGGAACCGCCAGGCAATCGGCTCGAACTTCGTGACCGAGGTCGTCGAGCAACCGGACGGCTCGCTGCTCAACAAGCTCGTCACCAAGATCGACAACGTCAATCAGACGCTGGGGATGGACGAAGCCGAGTTCCGCAAACTCGGCCTGCCGTCCCGCGACATCGTGCAGTGCAACTAGGCGTTTCGGTTTGACGCCGACCGCCGGGCCTTGCCGCCCGGCGGTCTCTTTTGCGTTGCTCGCATTTGACAAGCGTGCGGATCCGCGCGCGACGGGGTTCGGCCATGGCCCTGATCTCCTACCTGACGAAGATCCACTTCGCGGACGGGGTGCTGGAAGAAGCTCTTGCCGCGGAACGCCAGGCGCTCGGCATCAGGCGTCCGCTGATCGTCACCGATCAGGGCCTTGTCGAAAGCGGCCTCGTGGAGCGGCTCTACGATGCGCTGGCACCGCCGGCAGTGCAGGCCATCTTCGACGAGACGCCTTCCAATCCGACGGAGCGCGCCTGCATGGCGGCGCTCGAGATCTACCGACAAAAGGCATGCGACGGCCTCGTCGCGTTCGGCGGCGGGTCCTCAATGGACCTCGCCAAGGCTGTCGGTCTCCGGGCAACCCATGACGGCCCGCTTTCCGGCTATGCCGCGATCGAAGGCGGTATCGGCCGCATCAAGGACATCCTGCCGCCGCTGATTGCGATCCCGACAGCCGCCGGATCCGGATCCGAAGTCGGGCGGGGGGCGATCATCAGCCTCGATGACGGCCGCAAGGTCGGCATCCTCAGTCCGCACCTGTTGCCCGACGTCGCGATCTGCGACCCGACACTGACCCTCAATCTGCCGCCCGACCTGACCGCCGTGTCCGGCATGGACGCCCTCACCCATTGCATCGAAACCTTTCTGTCGACCGCCTACAATCCGCCGGCCGACGGCATCGCGCTCGACGGTCTGAGACGCGCGGTCGGCAATATCGAGCGTGCCGTCGACCGCGGCCACGATCTCGGCGCGCGGCGCGAAATGATGGCGGCTGCCATGAACGGCGCGCTTGCCTTCCAGAAAGGGCTCGGCGGTGTGCATGCCATGAGCCATGCGCTTGCGGGCGTCTCGGGCGAAGGCCTGACACACGGGACGCTCAATGCGGTCCTGCTGCCGCATATGCTCGCGTTCAACGCGCCGGCTGTGGAGGACCGGTATCCGGCGTTGCGTCAGGCCATGGGACTGGCCGGGCACACGGACCTCGGCGAGGCCGTGACACACCTGACCGAGAGGCTCGGCCTGCCAACGGTGCTTTCGTCGCTTGGCGTGAATGCCGACACCGCCCGACGCGCGGCGCCGCTTGCTGAAAAGGACCATACGAACAACACGAACCCGCGTCTCGCGGTCGCTGACGATTACGAAAAACTGATGCTCGCCGCCCTTTAGAGAAAGGCGGGCCGCATGCGGGTTTCAGTCCCGCCACCAGGACCAGTCCGCAAGCGGCCGGCCGACTTCGGCGCCGCGTTCGGCGGCCGGACCGTTGATGCACGACAGAATGCCGGTTTCCAGTGCCGAGGCCGCATCGCCGATGCGCGCGGTCCAGTGCGAAACCGTCGCCGCCGGAATGCCCTGTGCCTCCAGCGCCGACAGGCGCCCCAGCCCGGCCCGGTCGATCCCGATGCCCGCGTCATTGAAGACCGCAAAGGACGCCTTCGCCTTCAGGGCTCGGGTCGGATCGCCACCGACCAGTCCGCCATGCGATCCGGTGATGATGATGCGGCCGGCATCCTCGGGGGCAATCAGGGAGGCGCTGTCGGCAAGCAGGAGCGGCTCGGAAAGGCTTTCGACGTGTCGGTCCTGCCGGGCCTCGCTCTCGGCCGGTAGAACGCCGCCAGGCGATGCCGATTGCAACAGCCGGGCGGCCTCGGAAACCGTCGATCCGGCTTCAACGCCAAGCTGGACGGCCGGTTCATTGGCGTAGCTGATGCGGCCGCGCGCAATCATGTCCTCGGCATTGCCGATCCGGCAGGTCATTGCATCCGCCGCAGCCGCCGCGATGCCGACTTGGCCAAGGGCCCGCACGCCTGCGATCCCTGCCCGGTCGCGGCCGATCCCGGCATCGTTCAGCACGACCGACGCCAATCCGGCGCGGGCGGCGATCGAGGCCGCGGCCATACCGCCATGGGACCCGCACACCGCACATCCTCGGGCGGCCGCCGAATCCGCATCGGTGATCGAAGCCAGCAGAAGAACGTCACGCATAGGCAACTCCGTCGGACACCATCGGATGCTGAAATCTCTCTTGTCCGATGAGATAATGTATCAGATGATACATCCAAGACCATGCCGGATCGCAAACGGATCGATCCGGGCCGGATGGCCAAAAGCAGCCGGAACAACCGGCAGACGGGAGGACAGGATGGCGGCAGGCAATTTCGATCGCGCCGCAGCGCTTTCGATGCTGAAGACGATGGTGCGGATCCGGGCCTTTGAGGAACAGGCCTGTCTGGCGGCGGAACGGGACCGGCTCGTACTTGGCGCGATTCACCCCTCGATCGGTCAGGAAGCCGTGGCCGCCGGTATTGTCGGCGCGATGCGGCGTGACGACGTGCTGCTGTCGACCCATCGCGGCCATGGCCACACGCTCGCAAAAGGCGCCGATCCGCTCGCGATGATGCGCGAACTGCTCGGCCGCGAAGGCGGCTGCTGCGGCGGCAAGGGCGGGTCGATGCACATAGCCGACTTTTCCGTCGGCATGCTCGGCGCGAACGGCGTGGTGTCGGCAAACATTCCGATCGCCGCCGGCGCGGCGCACGCGATCCGTCTGAACGGTGCGGACGACGACCGGATCGTCGTCTGCATCTTCGGCGACGGCGCGGTCAATCGCGGCCCGTTCCTCGAAGGCCTGAACTGGGCCGGCATCTTCCACCTGCCGATCCTGTTCGTGTGCGAGGACAACGTCTATTCGGCAACCACGCGAACCGCCGAGGTCACCGCCGGCGACGGACCGGGCGCCCGCGCCGCCGCGCTCGGTCTCAAAGTCGTCGAGGTGGACGGCAACGATGCGCTTGCCTTGCGCGAAGCGACCGGCGACCTGACAGCCGGTCTTCGGGCAGGAAGCGGTCCGGCTTTCCTGCATGCGCGCACCTATCGCCAGAGCGGCCACACTTCGTTCGATCCCGCTGCCTACAGGCCGGCCGCCGAAGTCGATTCCATGCGCCAGTCCAACGATCCGATCCGACGCCTTGCAGAGATTTTGAACGACGGATCCGGTTCCCCCGACCTTGAAGCGCTGCTTGCAGAAGCAGAAAACGAAATGGCCAGCGTGCTGGCCGAAGCTGCGGCAACGCCCTTTCCCGCGCCTGCAACCGCGTTTTCCGACGTCCAGGACATCGGAAGCCCGGCCACGGAGGCGTTTTGATGGAAACCGTTTCTTACATGGAAGCCGGCCGGCGCGCCGTGGCGGAAGCCATGCGCACCGATACAAGGGTCTGGTGTGTCGGCGAGGATCTCGGACGGGGCGGCGTGTTCGGTCAGTATAGAGGCCTGCGCGAAGAATTCGGGGCGGACCGGATTGCGGACGCGCCGATTTCGGAAGCCTGCATCATGGGCGCGGCGTTCGGGGCGGCAATGATGGGGACGCGACCCGTCGTGGAAATGCGGTTTTCCGACTTCGCGCTCTGCGCCGTCGACGAATTGGTGAACCAGATCGCCAAGGCGCGCTTCATGTTCGGCGGACAATCCCGCGCACCGATGGTGATCCGCCAGCCGATCGGCATGTGGCGCTCTTCGGCAGCCCAGCATTCGCAATCGCTGGAAAGCTGGTACACGCACATTCCGGGTCTCGTCGTCGCCTGCCCCGCGACACCGCAGGACGCCTATTCGCTGATGCAGGCGGCCATTGCCTGCGACGACCCGGTCGTCTTCATGGAACACAAGAACCACTGGCAGACCGAAGGACCAGTCGATACCGGCCGGACGGTGTCGCTCGGCGAAGCGGAGATCCTGCGGACGGGGAGCGACGTCACACTGGTCTCTTGGTCTGGCACCGTGCACACCGCCCTCGACGCTGCGGGACGCCTTGCCGATGAAAACGGGATCGAGGCGGAGATCGTCAATCTCAGGACCTTGTGGCCGTGGGACAAGGAAACGGTGTTTGCGAGCGTGGAAAAGACCGGCCGCCTGTTGGTTGCCCATGAATCGGTCGCCGTCGGCGGCTTCGGCGCCGAGATCGCGGCCAGCGTCGCGGAACGGATCGGACATGTCCTGAAAAGCCCGGTCCGGCGTCTCGGCGCGCCCCGATCGCTGATCGCCTATGCCCCCAACCTTGAGGATCAGGTCCGGGTCAGTGCCGACCGGATTGCCGATGCTGTCCGAGACCTTGTGAAAGGAACCCGATGAGCGACAACGAAATGACCGGCGGCGAGGCACTTGCCCGCATGCTGCTTGCCCATGGCGGCGGCCCCATGTTCGGCATGGGCGGCTTCCAATTGCTGCCGTTCTACGACGCCGCGCGGCGTCTCGGCCTGCAGCACAGCCTGATCAACGACGAACGCTGCGCGGTCTTTGCCGCCGACGCATATGCCAAGGTGTCCGGTCGGGTGGGTCTGGCCGACGCGACGCTCGGGCCGGGCGCCACGAATCTTGTGACCGGTCTTGTCGAGGCGCTGAATGCCGGTTCGCCGATGGTGGTGATCGTCGGCGACGCGCACCGGGCCCATGCCGGTAAGAACATGACCCAGGAAACCGACCAGATCGCGATCCTGCGGCCGGCCTGCAAGGCGCTGTTGCGGGTCGAAGCCATCGAACGCATTCCGGAACTGATGCGCCGCGCCTTCGATCTGGCCACCGGCGGACGGCCGGGTCCGGTCGTCGTCGACGTGCCGGAGGATGTCTGCCACGACACCTTTCCGTTCGATCCGGCGGTATTCGACGTCGAGGGCGGCCCCGCGCGAGCACCCGCTCTGCGCTGCCGGCCCGATGCCGAGGCGCTGGCCGCCGCCGCCGACCTTATCCGGACCGCCGAACGGCCGCTCCTGTTGTGCGGCGGCGGAATACACATCTCTCAGGCGGCGCAAACAGTCTCCGACTTTGCCGGCACCTTCGGCATACCCGTCGCCCATACAATGTCCGGCAAGGGCGCGATCGCCTGCACGGACCCTTTGAACGCGGGTCTCTTCGGGCGTTACGACCGCATTGCCAATGCGCTGATCGATCAATCGGACTGCCTGATCGTGGCCGGATGCAAATTGGGAGAAATCGCCACCAAGCGCTTCACGCTGCCGCGCGCCGACATCCCGATGATCCATATCGATATCGTCGCCGAGGAGTTCGGGCGCACCCATGCGCCGCATCATCGACTTTGGGGCGATGCCAAGGCCACGCTTCAGGATCTTGCCGTACTCCTGCAATCCGACGCAGCGGACCAAAAGCAGCAACGCGCCCCTTGGTGCGCGGATGTCGCGACCCGCATGCAGACCTGGCGGGACAGCGTTGCGGATCGGCTGAATTCCGATGAACGGCCGATCCATATGGCCCGGCTGATCCGCGATCTCAATGCCGCGCTGCCGGCCGACGGGATCTTCGTCGCCGATGGCGGCTTTGCCGCCCATTGGGGCGGGCTCCTGTTCGACACGCGCCAGGCCGGGCGCGGCTTCGTGCCCGACCGCGGCTTTGCCTCGATCGGCTACGGCCTGCCAGGCGCCATGGGGGCGCAACTGGCCCGGCCGGACGCGATCGTGGTTGGGCTGACCGGGGACGGCGGCTTCAACATGGTGATCGGCGAACTGGAAACCGCGCGACGGCTCGGGCTCGGCCTGACGGTGATCGTCGTCAACAACGCCGCCTCCGGCTATGTCAAAGCGCTGCAGCACCTGATGTACGGCGATGGTGCCTACCAATCGTCCGACCTTGCGGAAAGCGATTATGCGCGCATTGCCGAAGCGATGGGATGCCACGGCATCCGGGTGGACGATCCGAAGGATTTGGCGCCCGCGCTAAAAGCCGCCTTCGCCGAGCGCACCCGTCCGTCCGTCGTCGATGTGGTCGTCACCCGTGATCCCGCCAAAATGTTGCCCGCCGTCGACAATCGCACGGTGAAGGTGCGCAAGGGCGATCGGGTCGCGTGACGGCCGCATGAGCGCCCCGTCACCGTCCGGCCCGCGGTCCGACCGACGGATCCTGCACACCCTGACTTTTCAGTTGCTCGTCGCGGTGAACCACATCACACGACCGTTTCCGGATCTGTTCGGCCGGCGTCTCGATCTCGGGCTTGCGGAATGGCGCTGCCTGATGGCGCTTGCGGCCGAACCACAAAGCTCCGGTGAAGACGTGTCGCGCCTGATGGGTATGGACAAGATGACCGTCAGCCGAGCCCTGCGGCGGCAGGAGCAGCTCGGTCGTGTGGAAAAATCCGTCGACCCGGCCAACCGGCGGCGCAACCGCTGGGTGCTGACAGAGGCGGGCTGGGCCGTTTTCGAAACGATTATCCCCAGCGCGCTCGCGCGTGACCGGGCCGCTTTTGGCGATCTCGATGCAACGGATCGGGCGACTATCGAACGCGTGCTGACCCGATTCATAGCCGCGCGAGCAGATATCGATCAGGGCAAAACAAGAGACTGATATCCACCCTAAGCCTCTGATAGATTTTTCGCTTTGACATCGCAGCCGGGCCTGTGACACCATCCGGCCGGCGCCAAAAACACCAACAGACGCCGCGTATCTTTCGATACGGAGGGAGGACATGAGTACAGCGCTCGCCGTGTATCACGGCGCGTTCGGCCGTGCATCGCTCTATAAGCTGAACAAGCGCATGGCCACGCACGCTCACCGGGAAGGCCATCTGGTCTTTCAGGTCGATGGCCGCGAATCGGTCATGAACATCGCGGAAGACCCGCACCCGCTGACCCGCCATTGGGCGACCGCCGTCAATCCCTGGCAGCCGCATAATTTCGTGCCTGGCGACCCGGTCAACGGATCGGTTTTCCTGGTGCTTTACATCAAGCCGATCTGGTTCCTGGAGTTCGGAAGAAGCGCCAGCAGCGCCCTGCGCTTCGGCCGCAATACGATCGAAGTGACGGGCCAGGTGCAACGCCTGGTCTCGCTCGTTACAAGCCTGCTTCTTGAGGACGACAATTCGGATCTGTTCGGCGGATATCTGTTCGAACTGACGCGAACCTGTTTCGAGCAGACCTGGCAATGGGTCGACACGCAAAACGGCCCGCAATCGGACTGGTCGCGGGTCCGCGACTATCGGATCCGCAATTCGATCCGGCTGATGAAGGAACGCATCGGCGATGAACTGGCGCTCGATACGATCGCCCGGGATTCCGGCCTATCGCGGCCGCATTTCTACAAGCTGTTCCGGCAGAATGTGGGCCTGACACCGAACATGTACCTCAACACCCTACGCATGGAGACCTCGGTCGACCGGCTCGCCACAACGCGCGATTCCATCACCGAAATCGGACTCGATCTCGGCTTCGCGTCCCAGGCCAGCTTCACGCGGTTCTTCGCCTCCAATGTCGGAATCCCGCCGACCGATTACCGCCGGGCGACGTCGCTGCACGCCTGACCCACGCCTACGGCCGGGGTTCGTGAGATATCAATCGTCTGTTGGGGGGAATTGCCGTCGGTCGTGAGTGATAGCCACTATGTCGAGATCAGTTGCCGATACGATTCGGTACACGATGACATAGGTAAGGCCCGGTACGGCGAACTCACGAGTGCCCTCCACCATGCCTTCGCGGCCTAAAAGTGGAAAGCTTTCAAACATATGAATAACTTGCCTTATTCGTGAGATCACACGATCTGCAGCCCGTTCATCGTGCTCGGCAATGTAACGCTTGATTTGCGAAAGGTCTTCGAGCGCCTGCGGCGTAAAACTAACGTTCAAGTCCCAGCTTTTCCCAGACAGATTTGGCCGGAATCATAGCTGATCGGTCTTTCGCCGTTTCCAACGCCTTCCGAATCTTGCGTTCCTTCCACGCAAGATAGGCTTTTTCGTCCGACTCTCCTTGCGAGGAGATCAGGTCTTCAAGAGATAGCCTGTCGTCAGTTCGAGATCCGCTCATGAACGGACCATACCATATCGCAAATTCAGAATCACCCAGCAGGGATGAATTGAAGTGAGCGACTGACACAAGCGTCTGCCAAACGGCGTCGAGAAATCAGGAGCAACAGCATGAAGCAATTTGCAAGCCGGAGCCGGAACACTCTCTAGGGCCAATGCGCTCGCAGATTCGGACACCTCGGGAAAAGAGAATACTGAAAGGTATGCCGCCTGCGGCGGCCGGTCCTAAGCTCTGGTCGACGGTGAGGCTGCCCGTCACCGTTTGGTTGAAGGGCGGCCGCGTCCGTCGTTTGCCGCCGCCCCTACCGGGTGCCGGCACGGGAGGAGAGCGAAGTCGATGGCTTCGAAACGGTGTCGACCGGAGGCAACAACAATCCCGGCGACAAACGCAAGACGGGACGGGATCTCATGAGGGCTTTTCTGGAACGGCGACCGGGCTGGTCGCTGATCCTGCTGATCGCCCTGGCCCTGCTTTTGTGGGCGATTTTCGCGCCGTGGCCGCCGGAACTGACCAAGCTTATCGGGCGCAAGAAAATCTTTCTGAACGCTCTGTTCAACGGCGTTACGCTCGGAGCGCTGTACTTTCTGGTGGCCAGCGGCTTCACGCTGATTTTCGGCCTGATGAAAAACGTCAACCTGGCGCACGGCTCGCTCTACATGCTCGGCGGCTATATCGGCTACGAGGTGGCGGACGCGACCGGCTGGTGGGTGCTGTCGTTCATCGTGGCGTTCGTCGCGGTCGGACTGGTCGGCGTCGCCCTGCAATACCTGGTGTTCCGCCGCATGGAGGGCCAGGACCTGAAACAGACGCTCGTCACCATCGGCATATCCGTTGTGCTTGCCGACCTGATGCTGTGGATCTGGGGCGGCGATTTCTATCAGATCCTGGCGCCGAAATGGCTGTCCGGTCCGGTGACCCTGCCGTTGGTGACCACGGTCAAGAGCAGCGGCGATCTGGTTTTCCTCAAATATCCGGTCGTGCGGCTCGCCATCCTGGCCGCCGCCATCGTCATCGGCATCGCCATGTGGCTTGCGCTCACGCGCACCCGGATCGGCATGCTCATCCGGGCCGGTGTCGACGATCGCGACATGCTGTCGGCCACCGGCGTGCGCATCCAGCGGGTCTTCATCCTGGTCTTTGCGTTCGGGGCCGGGCTTGCGGGGCTCGCCGGCGTCGTCGGCGGCACGTTCCAGTCGCTCGCGCCCGGTGAGGACACACGCTTCCTGCTGGCCTCGCTGGTTGTCGTCATCGTCGGCGGCATGGGCTCGATTCCGGGCGCTGCGCTCGGGGCGCTGTTGATCGGGCTCGCCGAACAATTCGGGTCGGTCTACTTCCCGACCTATGCGGTCGTGCTCACCTTCCTGATCATGGTGATCGTGCTGGCCTTCCGGCCGCAAGGCCTGATTTCGAGCGGGCGCTGACATGGCCATTTCGGATCAGTCCGCGCCCCCTGCCCTCGCCGCCCGGCCCGCCCGGAGCGCCGGCCAGGGCGTTCCCGGCATCTACTGGGCACTCGGCATCGTCCTGTTGTTCATGCCGGCCTTTGCCAGCGACTTCGTGCTGTTTTCGATTTTCGGCTGGGCCTTCATCCTCGGCATGATCGCGTTGTCGCTGATGTTTCTTGCCGGTTATGGCGGCATGGTCAGCTTGGTGCAGATGACGGTTGCCGGCGTCGCCGGCTACATGACGGCAATTCTTGGCACCAGCGCCATCGACACGATCTCGGTCGGCTGGCCGTGGTGGCTGGCGGTGCCCGCCGCCATCGCCATTGCCGTCCTGTTCGGCACGCTCTCCGGCGCGCTCGCCGTGCGGACCGAAGGCATCTACACGATCATGATCACGCTGGCGATCGCCACCGCGTTCTTTTACTTTGCCCGCCAGAACTACACGGTTTTCAACGGTTTCAGCGGGTTCAACCAGGTCCTGCCACCCGAATTCTGGGGCATCAACTGGCGCGATCCGACGGCCTTCTATTACCTGTCGCTCGGATGCGCCGTGCTGGCCTATTGCCTGGTGCTCTATGTCTCGCGCTCGCCCTTCGGACTGGCGCTGCAGGGTGTGCGCGATAACGCACGACGCATGTCCGCACTCGGTTTCAATGTCACCGCGCATCGCATTGCCGCGTATGCATTTGCCAGCCTGATCGCGGCTGTCGCCGGCGTTCTTCTGGTCTGGCAGACGAATTCGATTTCTCCCGGAGCGGTGTCCGTCGGCCCGGCAATCGATATCCTAATCATTGCCGTGGTCGGCGGGCTCGCTCATCCGATCGGCCCGTTCATCGGAGCCATCATCTTCGTATTGTTGCGCACCTTCGCGCTTGATGCGCTGGTTGCCATCGGCCTGCCCGGCGAACGGTTCCAACTGCTGATCGGCCTCGGGTTCCTGGTCATCGTCTTCTGGTCCCCGGACGGCGTGCTCGGCCTTTGGAAGCGCTGGCGGTCCGGTTCGGGCCGCACCGATCCGCTCACCGGCAAGGCGCGGGAGCCGGACGATGGCTGACAGCGTTGCCGCCCGTCTGTCCGCGTCCGGAACCGGCAATGCGCTGGAACTGAACGGCGTCTCGCGCCTGTTCGGTGCGCTTGCCGCGCTCAGCGACGTGTCGATGACGGTGCGTCCGGGCGAAAGGCGGGCCGTGCTCGGATCGAACGGCGCCGGCAAGACGACCCTGTTCAATTGCATTACCGGCGACTTCCTGCCGAGCACCGGCACGATCCGGCTGTTCGGCGAGGATGTGACGGTGTTCCCGGCGCATGAACGCATCCGCCGCGGGCTGCGCCGTACCTATCAGATCTCGCTGCTGTTCGGCGGACTAAGTGTGCTCGATAACGTCTATCTCGCGAGCCGCGGCGTCTCGCGTGGCCGCTTCTCGTTGCTGAGACCTCGCCGCGACGACGCGCTTGTGCATGCCGCCGAAAGCCTTATCGAGGCCGTGCATCTGACCGATGCCAGCCATTCGCCGGTTTCGGAACTGTCCTACGGCCAACAACGGCAGCTTGAAATCGCGCTGGCGCTCGCCGGAGCCCCGCGCTTCATCCTTTTCGACGAACCGGCGGCCGGCCTCTCTCCGACCGAGCGGCGCGACCTGATCGATATCCTGACCAACCTGCCGGAGCATATCGGCTACATCATCATCGAGCACGACATGGACGTGGCGCTGCGGGTCGCGGAAAGCGTGACGATGATGCACAACGGCCGTATCTTCAAGGAAGGCCGGCCGGAGGAAATCGAAGAGGACCCGGAAGTCCAGGAATTGTACCTGGGAGGCGGCCATGGCTGATCGCCGGCGCCGCGGCCCGCCCGCGCTCGAAATCCGCGGCCTCAACGTCTATTACGGCGCCTCGCACGCGCTGCAAGGGGTCGACCTCAGTCTGGAAACCGGTGTCCTGTCCGTCGTCGGGCGCAACGGCATGGGCAAGACCACGCTCTGCAAGGCGATCATGGGGCTGGTGCCGTCGGAATCCGGTTCCATCCGGTTCCACGGCGAGGAATTGCGCGGACGCGAGCCGGCGGAGATCGCGCGGCTTGGCATCGGATACGTGCCCCAGGGCCGACGCCTCTGGCGGTCGCTCACCGTCGACGAGCACTTGCGCATGGTGAATGCCGGGCATGGCGGCGCCTGGTCGGTGGAACGCATCTATTCGACCTTCCCGCGGCTTGCCGAACGGCGCGGCAATGGCGGTGGCCAATTGTCCGGCGGCGAACAGCAGATGCTGGCGATCGCGCGCGCCCTCCTCCTCAATCCGCGCCTGCTGGTCATGGACGAGCCGACCGAGGGCCTCGAGCCGGTGCAGGATCTCCTCGACCTGGGCGACGATGACCGGC
>JANQQB010000457.1 GCA_028285165.1 Rhodobiaceae bacterium | reverse complement strand
TGACGCCGTAGACGACCGTGATGTCCGCGCCCGAGGCCGGTGCGGAGACCAGCACGCGCTTGGCGCCGGCTTCCAGATGCGCCGCGGCCTTGTCACGGGCATCTTCACCGCCCGCGACAAGGCCGCGGCGCATCTGGAAGCCGGCGCCAAGCGCGTGCTGGTCTCCGCACCGGCCTCGGGCGCGGACATCACGGTCGTCTACGGCGTCAACCACGACAAGCTGAATGGCGATCACATGGTCGTCTCGAACGCGTCCTGCACCACCAATTGCCTGGCGCCGGTGGCTTATGTGCTGAACGAGGCCGTGGGCATCGAGCAGGGTTTCATGACTACGATCCATGCCTATACCGGTGATCAGCCGACGCTCGACACCATGCACAAGGATCTCTACCGCGGCCGCGCGGCGGCGACATCGATGATCCCGACATCAACCGGTGCGGCCAAGGCGGTCGGACTGGTCCTGCCGGAGCTCAACGGCAAGCTCGACGGCGTGGCAATCCGGGTTCCGACCCCGAACGTGTCGGTTGTCGACCTCAAGTTCAACGCGTCCCGTGAGACGAGCGTCGAGGAAATCAACGACGCCATCGAAAAGGCGGCGAACTCGAACCGGTTGAAGGGCATTCTCGGCGTGTCGGACGAACCGCTGGTATCCATCGACTACAATCACGATTCCCATTCGTCCTCGTTTGCGCTTCCGCAAACCAAGGTCATGGACGGCAGTCTCGTGCGTGTCATGAGCTGGTACGATAATGAATGGGGCTTTTCCAACCGTATGGCGGACACTGCCGTCGAAATGGGCAAACATCTCTGACACCGATGGCCTTCAGGACGCTCGACGACCTCCCGGACATTGCCGGCCGACGCGTGCTCGTGCGCGTCGACCTCAACGTGCCCATGTCGGATGGACAGGTTACCGACACGACGCGCATCGACCGCGTCATTCCCACCCTGAAGGACCTCAGCGCCAGGAAGGCCCTTATCGGACTCCTGGCGCATTTCGGCCGTCCGAAAGGGAAACGGGTCGAGTCCATGTCGCTCAAGCCCGTCGCGTCCGCCCTCGCGGATCGCTTGGGCAGTCCGGTCGGGTTCGTTGGAGAGTGTACCGGCCCGGAAGTGGCACGGGCATTCGGCCAGACGCCGCCGGGCGGCGTGCTGCTCCTGGAAAACACACGGTTTCACGCCGGCGAGGAAGGCAACGATCCGGCCTTTGTCAAAGCGCTGGCCGAAAACGGGGATCTGTTCGTCAACGACGCGTTTTCTGCTGCCCACCGGGCGCACGCCTCTACGGAAGGCCTTGCCCATGTGCTTCCCGCCTATGTGGGTCGGGCGATGCAGGGCGAGCTGGAGGCCCTTGAGAACGCGCTCGGCACGCCTCGACGGCCGGTCGTCGCCCTTGTCGGCGGCGCCAAGGTCTCGACCAAGATCGATCTCCTGGAAAACCTGGTCAAGCGCGTCGACACGCTGGTGATCGGCGGCGGCATGGCCAATACCTTCCTGCACGCCGGCGGCACCGATGTCGGCAAATCGCTGTGCGAAGCCGATCTCGCAGACACTGTCAGGCGCATCGAGGCAGCGGCATCCGCCTCCGGATGCCGCTTGCTTCTGCCGAGCGATGTGGTCGTCGCCGAAGCGTTCGAGGCCGATGCCCCGAACCGCGTCGTCGGTCTCGACGATATCGGCCCCAAAGACATGATCCTCGATGTCGGACCGCAAACGGGTTCAGAAATCGCCGAAGCCTTCTCCAAGGCCGCGACGCTGGTCTGGAACGGACCGCTCGGAGCCTTCGAGATCCCACCGTTCGACCGGGCCACGAACGCGGCAGCGCGAACCGCTGCCGATTTCACCGGAACCGGCAAGCTGATGTCGATCGCGGGCGGCGGGGATACGGTCGCCGCCCTCGTCCATGCGGGAGCGGCCGATGAATTCACTTACATTTCCACCGCCGGTGGAGCGTTTCTGGAATGGTTGGAGGGCAAGACCCTGCCGGGCGTTGCCGCACTGACTGAGTCGGGCGGCTGACTTAAGCGGGCCGCGCGGACACGCGGACCGTCCGTGGCGGGGTATCGGAACAAGCGTGGAACAGCAAACGGAAGAGAAAGACGATGGCCGAAAAACTTGAAGACATCGCCCAGGCAATGGTCGCACCGGGCAAGGGCATTCTCGCAGCCGACGAATCGAGCGGCACGATCAAAAAACGTTTCGATCAGATCGACACCGAATCGACGGAATCCAATCGCCGCGACTACCGCGAGATGATGTTCCGCGCCGACGACGCCATGCGGAACTACATTTCCGGTGTCATCCTGTTCGATGAAACCCTGCGCCAGAAGGCGGCGGACGGCACGCCGCTCGTCGACGTCATCAAGGCCGCCGGCGCCGTGCCGGGCATCAAGGTCGACAAGGGCGCCAAGCCGCTTGCCCTTCACTCGGATGAAAAGGTCACCGAGGGCCTTGACGGCTTGCGCGAACGGCTCGCCGAATACCACGACCTCGGCGCCCGGTTCGCGAAGTGGCGCGCGGTGATCGACATCACCGATACGGCGCCGAGCGCGGCCAGCATCGCCGCCAATTCCCATGCCCTGGCGCGCTATGCGGCGCTCTGCCAGGAAGCCGGGATCGTGCCGATCGTGGAACCGGAAGTCCTGATGGACGGACCGGAATCCCGGCACGACATCGACCGCTGCTACGACGTGACCGTGGCGACGTTGACGCGCGTTTTCGCGGATCTGCACGAAGCCCGGGTCGCGCTCGAAGGCATCGTGCTCAAGCCGAACATGGTGATCGCGGCGAAGAACTGCCCGACCCAGGCAAGCGCCGCCGAAGTGGCGGAAAAGACCGTGCGTTGCCTGAAGACCTGCGTGCCGGCCGCCGTGCCGGGTATCGCGTTCCTGTCCGGCGGCCAAAGCGACGAACAGGCAACCGAGAACCTGTCTTTGATGAACGCCATGGGGTCCCTGCCCTGGGCGCTGACATTCTCCTATGGTCGCGCGCTGCAACAGGCTGCCCTCAAAGCCTGGGGCGGCAAGGTTGAAAATGTTGCCGCTGCACAGCGCGCCTTCACGCACCGGGCCCGCATGAACGGCCTCGCCGCACAGGGCACGTGGTCCGGAGACCAGGAAAGGCAGGCGGCCTGAACCGAACGGTCCGGACTGCGGACCGTTTACGGTAGACACGACACGGTGCCGGGGTCGTATGGCCCTGGCGCGACGGCGTCGACTTGCCTTCCGCGACGATTCTGATAACGCACTGTCTCGACCCGAGCGATATTACGGCAAGCGACGTGCGCCCCAGGCTGTTTCTCATAACCCCGTTCGACACAACCGACGACGACGCAACCGGAAAGCTGGGAGCCGCCCTGTCCGGCGGCGACGTCGCCTCGGTCCTGATCGATACCGAGCGGTTGCCAGCGGACACGGCACAGACCGTCACCAAGCAATTGGTTCGGATCTGCCAGGACGCCGAGGTTGCCGCCCTGGTGCGCAATGACACCCAACTGGCCGGCCGGGCCGGTGCCGACGGCGTGCACGTCGATACCGGCACCGCCGACCTTGAAGCGGCAATGGCGTCCTTTCAGCCCGGTCGCATCGTCGGCGCCGGCCGTGTGGCCAATCGGCACGACGCCTTGTTGATCGGCGAGACGGACGTGGACTACGTCCTGTTCGGCAGATTGGACGGCGCCGACGGCCGGGCGGAAGACGCAGACGGTTTGGCACTTGCGGAATGGTGGTCACCGATCGTCGAGATTCCGTGTGTTGCCTTGGCCGGGGAATCCGAGCAGTCTGTGGAGACGGCGTGCGAGACCGGCGCCGAATTTATCGGCATTCGGGGCTTTGTCTGGAACAACCATGACGGACCGGCCGACGCGGTCCGGAAAGCCAATGACATTCTCGATCAGTTTGCGGATGAGTGACCGGAGAATTGCCGGCCGGAGACGATGCGAAGGCAGCCGCCTGCTGCTTGCCACGGCGGTGGTCCTGTCAGGCGGATCGGCCGGATTTGCGGCTACAGATGAGAGGCCTCTGGGAGACCTGCCGGCATTGCAGGCGCCCGGCGCGGTCATCACATACGGCGATCAGGACGTGCCCGAAGGCGCCGATCTCGCCTACGGCGCCTTCCAGCGCGGTTTTTACCTGAATGCGCTGGCGATCGCGACCCGCAATGCCGGTCAGGGCGACCGGGCCGCCCAGACCCTGCTCGGCCTGATTTACGAAAACGGCTACGGCGTGCCCCAGGACCTGGAAAAGTCGGCAAGCTGGTATCAACTGGCCGGCGCCGCCGGCGATCCGCAGGCGCAATACAGGCTCGGCCTTCTGCATCTGGACGGTCTGGGCGTCGAAAAGAGCGCGACCAAGGCCGCGGATTATTTTGCCAAGGCAGCCGAAGCCGGCCAGGCCAGCGCCGCCTACAATCTCGGCCTGTTCTATCTGCAGGGCCAAGTCTTCAACCAGGATTTTGCACGGGCGGCAGAACTTTTCGGAACGGCCGCGTCCGCCGGCATCCTGGATGCGCAATACGGTCTTGCTCTGTTATACAAACGCGGCCAGGGCCTGGAGCGCAGCGACAGAGATGCGGTTCTCTGGCTTGAACGTGCCGCGGCCAACGGGCACGACGCCGCACGGGTCGAACTGGCGATCATGGTGTTCAACGGCGTGGGCACGCTGAAGGACGAAGACCGGGCGGCCCGTCTCTTCAAGATGGCCGCCGAAGCCGGCAACCCGGTTGCCATGAACCGGCTGGCGCGGCTCTACGCCGCCGGCCTGGGCGTCGACGCCGATCCCGTCGAGGCGGGCCGCTGGCATATCCGGGCACGCCAGGCCGGTGTCTCCGATCTGCGGCTTGACGGATTTTTCGAAAGCCTCGATCCGGCCACGCGCGACGAAGCGGTCAAACGCGCCTTCCCGCGCCCGAAGAACGATGCCCGGGCCTTGCAGCCGGCAGAGGAGGCACCGGCAACGGCTTCCGAGTGACTAGTACCTCGTCGCAGAGATTTTGATGGTTTGACCGGCTTGTCCTGGATTTTGGCTAGGCGCCGGCATAGCGTCCCCAGCGATGACGGCACACAGCGTTCCCGACCCGGGATCGGCGCGCCGGTCCACCGCTCTGTCCTGCCTCTTGAATGATGCCGCAAGCTGGGGCACAAGCGTGCCGGAAACCGGATCCCCGCCAACCCGGTCTCGGGACCGATCGACAATGAGGCCCGCGGCATCAGGCGGGCCGGACCAATCTGAGCGGAAACACCGGTCAGCGCGATGGCTCTGCCCATCCAAACGCTGCCGGTGCTTCGATGACGTGAAACCGATCGGCCCCGCCCTTCACGGTATGCCCGGCCGATCCCAAGCGCGGTTCCCGCGTGCCCGACTGGGTGAGACCATGAAGATCAACGGCAACGAAATTCGACCCGGCAATGTAATCCAGCACCAGGATTCGCTGTGGGCTGCGGTCAAGGTGCAGCATGTGAAACCCGGAAAGGGCGGCGCCTTTGCACAGGTCGAACTGAAGAACCTTCTCGACGGCCGCAAGCTCAACGAACGCTTCCGGTCCGCGGAAACGGTCGAACGGGTTCGTCTCGAGCAGAAGGACTTCCAGTTTCTCTACGAACAGGGCGATCAACTGGTGTTCATGGACTCCACCACCTACGATCAGCTCGAGCTGCAGAAGGATTTTGTCGGTGAACGGTCGGCTTTCCTGCAGGACGGCATGACAGTGACCGTCGAAATGCACGAAGGCATGCCGATCGGCATCAGCCTGCCCGATCAGGTCACGCTGAAGATCGCCGAAGCCGATCCAGCACTTAAGGGACAGACCGTTTCCTCGTCCTACAAACCGGCTCTTCTGGAGAACGGCGTGCGCGTCATGGTGCCGCCGTTCATCAATTCCGGCGAGAACATCATCGTCGACACCAACGAACTCACCTACGTGAAACGCGCGGACTGATCCGTCTGGACGTCGATCCGCCGACCGGAGTGCTCGCATGGCCCGTTCCGCAATCCTCAATGTCATGGTTCAGGCCGCGACCAAGGCCGCACGGGCCCTGTCGCGCGATTTCGGCGAGATCGAGAACCTCCAGGTCTCGCGCAAGGGACCGGCGGACTTCGTCACCGCGGCCGACCGGCGGTCCGAGGAGATCGTCCGGCGAGAGTTGGAAAAGGCCCGACCCGGGTATGGGTTCCTGCTTGAGGAGAGCGGCGCCATCGAAGGCACCGATTCCCAGCATCGCTGGATTGTCGATCCGCTCGACGGCACCACGAATTTCATGCACGGCATACCGATCTTCGCCATCTCGATCGCCCTGGAGCGCCAGGGCCAGTTGATGGCCGGTCTGGTCTACAATCCCGTCATGGACGAATTGTTTACCGCCGAGCGCGGATCGGGCGCCTTTCTGAACGACCGCCGGCTTCGGGTGGCGCAGCGCAGCCGGCTCAGCGATTGCCTGTTCGCCACCGGCATGCCGTTTCTCGGCCACGGCGATGTCGGCCGTACCTTGCGCGAGATCGCACCGCTTATCGGAGAAACCTCCGGCTTGCGCCGCGGCGGTGCGGCTGCCATCGACCTGTGCTGGGTGGCGGCCGGCCGGTACGACGGGTTCTGGGAACGCGGTCTGTCGGCTTGGGACATCGCCGCCGGCGCGCTGATCGTGCGCGAGGCGGGTGGCTTTGTTTCAGACGCCGACGGCGGAGACCGCATTCTGGAGACCGGTTCGGTCGTTGCCGGCAACGAATTCACCCATGGCCATCTGCTGTCGGTTCTGAAAAAAGCCGCGCCCGCCCCGGCAGAAACCTGACACGGCGTCGCCTGATTCGCCCGGCAGGCGGACAAGTGTCGGTTGAACATTGTTTCGTGCGCCGAACAACGAGCATCGCGCTGCCACGGACCCAGATTGCGACCCCGCGTCAACAAATCCCTGAATTACCACGCGGACAGGGCATTCGTGCCATGATTTCCGGTTTTTATCGCCTGTCTTTTCGGGTTATCACTGGAACGCGGCCCTCGGCCGCGCTCTGACGGCGACAATTCCAGCGGCGACCATGGCGAACGATCTCGATCCCTACAAGCTTTCCAGTCCCCGCGCCTACCTTGTCCGCATGGTCATCTTTCTGGCGATCGTGGTTCTGGTGCTGCTCCCGCTCTACGGACAGATTGTTGTCGCCTTCCAAAGCAACCCGCTGCTGAACGGCCTGATCCTGTTTACCGCGCTGGTGGGCATTTTGCTCGCCATACGACAAGTCATCCGGTTGTTCCCCGAAGTGGCCTGGGTCAATGGGTTGCGGATCGGCGAGCCCGGTCTGGAAGTTCGGCGACCGCCCGTGCTTTTGGCGCCGATGGCCAGTCTGATCGGAGACCGGATCGGCGAAACCGCGATTTCCACGCAGACCATGCGCTCGCTGCTGGAATCCATCGGCACGAGACTCGACGAAGCCCGCGACATCCTGCGCTATCTCACCGGTCTGCTGGTGTTCCTCGGCCTTTTGGGAACCTTCTGGGGCCTGTTGCAGACGGTCTCGTCCGTCGGCCAGACCATTCAAAGCCTGGACGTCGGATCCGGCGATGCCAACGTCATCTTCGAGGACCTGAAGGCCGGTCTTGAAGCGCCGCTGACCGGCATGGGCACGGCGTTTTCCTCATCGCTGTTCGGGCTGGCCGGATCTCTGGTGCTCGGGTTCCTGGACCTGCAGGCCGGCCAGGCACAATCCCGCTTCTACGTCGACCTGGAAGACTGGCTGTCAACGGTGACCGACCTGTCCCCGGACGAACTGGAAGCCGGGACCGTGGACCACCTCGGATCGAGCGAGGATCTGCGCGAAGCGATCAACCGCCTTGCCCGCTCGGTCCAGGAGGGCCGGGGCGGTGAAACGAATGGCCGGGCGGCGACCCATGCCATGGCCAATCTCGCCGAGGGCATTCAGGGTCTTGTGCAGCACGTGCGGTCGGAACAGAAAATGATGCGCGAATGGGCCGAGGCCCAGACCAAGCAGCAGGCCCGCATGAACACGCTGTTGGAACGACTGTCGGGGGCGGTGGAGAACGACAGGAGCGCCGGACATGGCAATCGCCCGCACCCGTAGGCGCGAGCTCCGGGCCGATTACTGGCCCGGTTTTGTTGACGCGATGGCGACCTTGCTTTTGGTCATCATCTTCCTTTTGTCGCTGTTCATGGTCGCCCAGTTTTTCCTGAGCCAGCAGATCAGCGGCAAGGACACGGTCCTGAACCGCCTGAACAGCCAGATCGCCGAACTCACGCAATTGCTGGCGCTCGAGAAAGCATCGAATCAGAACCTGGAAGACTCGCTGGCCTCTCTCCAATCCGCAGTTCTGGGCGCGGAAGCCGAACGCGACCGCCTGCAGGCGCTCCTGGACAACCAGAGCGGCGCGGCATCTCTCGCCGGCAGTCAGATCTCCGAACTCGAAGAAGCCCTCGTCTCCGAACAGACGGTGAGCCAGAAGGCCCTGGCGCAGGTCGAGTTGCTGAACCAGCAGATCCTGCAATTGCGCCGCCAGATCGCGGCGCTCGAAGATGCGCTCGACGCATCGGAAAACCGCGACCGGGAAAGCCAGACCCGGATTGCCGATCTCGGCCGGCGCCTGAATGTCGCCCTCGCCCAGCGGGTACAGGAACTGAACCGCTACCGGTCTGACTTCTTCGGCCGGCTGCGGGAGATCCTGAGCCAGCGCTCCGATATCCGGGTCGTCGGCGACCGTTTTGTGTTCCAATCCGAAGTGCTGTTCGCGTCGGGATCCGACACGATCAATACCAGCGGCTCGACGGAATTGGACAAGCTCGCCGATGCGATCCTGGAACTGGAGGCTCAGATCCCGCCGGAATTCAACTGGGTCCTGCGCGTCGACGGCCACACCGATGCACGGCCGCTTTCGGGCACAGGACGGTTCCGGAGCAATTGGGAATTGTCAGCCGCGCGCGCAATTTCGGTCGTGCGCTATCTCGTCGAACGCGGCGTCAAGCCGGTCAATCTGGTGGCGGCGGGCTTTGGCGAATTCCAGCCGCTTGAGGTCGGTGAAAGCGACGACGTGCTCGCCAAGAACCGGCGCATCGAACTGAAGCTCACCCAGCGATAGGACGGCGCCTGGAAGAGCCGGCCTATCGCGGCTCCGATGCCTCTGCTTCGAGATCGGCGCGGCGCGTCGGGTCGGGCGACCCTGCAATTTCAAGGATCAGCTTGCGGCGCACGGCATCGGCAAACGTATCGGAATTGTCGGCTTTGATCACGAAAGATCCCGGTCCGCCGATGATGCGATCGCGAAACGCCGCCTCCAGATCGTAGCTGATCGGCCGCCCGGAGCAATGCCGGCAGAGCACCGCCAATCCGTTGATGGTAATGCCGGCGTTCAGGACTTCCTGGCGGGCCGTCCCGATATCCGGGCCGTTCCAGTTGTTGGCGCTGTCCGCAGAAAGGTCGATCACCCGTCGCAGGCCTTTGTAGGCATTGGTTTCGATCAGGGCTTTGCCGAAGAGCAGCGCCGACCCGATGGCGTTGCGCCCGAAGGCGCGGCGCGGCGGTTCCATGAGTGCGGTGGCAAAGCGCTCAGCGGTTTCGGGCCCGTCGATCACCGTCCAGTCGACAACGATCTCCTGAGAGGTCATGTCACCCCATTCCACATAGGTGACGGCAATTCGACCGGTGAGTGTGCTCGCAATCGCCGAAATCACCGCCGGATCGGTGATCGCCTGCGCATAGCCCTGTCGCTGGAAGCGGATTTCCGCGTTGTCGATCGAACCGGTGGCATCGGCAAGCAGCACGAGTTCCAGATCGATTTCGGTTTCGGCCGAAGCCTCACCGATCGCCGCGATGCTGAGCACGAGGCTGACCAGCAGACCACTGAACCAGGCCTGTCGGAACCGGCCCCGGATCCGTTGCAAATTCACACGATTATTCCGCCGCCTCGGCATCGCTTGCATCGGCCAACCCTTTCGCGCCACGTTCGAATTGCAGACGGGCAAGACGGGCATAGAGGCCGCCTTCCCGGGCGATCAGGGTCTTGTGCGTGCCCTCTTCGACGATCCGGCCCTTGTCCATCACAAGAATGCGGTCCGCCGCAAGCACGGTCGCAAGGCGATGGGCAATGACCAAGGTGGTGCGGTCCTGGATCAGGCTTTCCAGCGCCTGCTGGACCAGTTCTTCGCTTTCCGCGTCGAGCGCGGCCGTCGCTTCGTCCAGAAGCAGGATCGGCGCGTCTTTCAGGATCGCGCGGGCGATGGCGATCCGCTGGCGCTGGCCGCCGGACAATTGCACGCCGCGCTCGCCCAGTTCCGTGTCATAGCCTTCCGGCATGGCCGTAATGAACTCATCGGCATTGGCCGCACGGGCCGCGGCGACGATCGCCTCTTTGTCCGCATCGGGGCGGCCATAGCGGATGTTCTCGAACACGCTGGTTCCGAACACGACGGTTTCCTGCGGCACGATGGCAATCTGGCTCCTGACCGCCAGCGGATCGGCATCGCGGACGCAAACACCATCAAGCCGAATATTGCCCTCGACGGGATCGTAGAACCGCATGAAGAGCTGAAAGAGAGAACTCTTGCCCGCACCGGACGGCCCGACGACAGCGACGGTCTCGCCCGGTTCGATCTTCAACGACAGGTCATCGAGCACCGTGACATCCGGGCGTGAGGGATAGGCAAAGCGCACCCGTTCCATCGACACGGCACCGCCGAGGCGCGCCGGCAGGGCAACCGGGCTCGGCGGTGTTTCGATATCGGCCTTGGTCGAGAGCAGTTCGGCAAGGCGTTCGGCCGCACCCGCAGCCTGTGAGATTTCACCCCAGACCTGGCTCAATTCGCCGAGCGCACCGGCGGCAAACACCGAATAGAGAACGAACTGGCCGAGCGTGCCGGCACTCATCTCGCCGTCCAGCACCGAAAGCGCGCCGATCCAGAGCACGCCGACAACGCTGGAAAACACCAGGAAAATCGCGAACGCCGTCAGCCATGCCCGCGCCGCCGTCGCCGAACGCGCTGCCCCAAAGGCCTTGTCTACGGCGCTTCCGAAGCGGCCTGAAATCAACGCCTCGTTGGTAAAGGCCTGCAGCGTCCGCACCGCGCCGATGGCTTCGGTCGCGAACGCCGAGGCATCCGCAAGGGTGTCCTGGGCCAGCCGCGATTTGGTGCGCACCCTGCGTCCGAACCAAACGATCGGCAGCACGATCAGGGGAATCACCAGGAGAACAAGGCTCGACAGCGTGACGCTGGTCACCATCATCATGGCCGCCGCACCGGCGAACAGGAACAGATTGCGCAGCGCCACCGAAGCGCTCGATCCCACCGCTGCCTTGATCTGCGTCGTGTCCGCAGTCAGGCGTGACACCACTTCTCCGGACTGGGTTTTGTCGAAAAAGGCGGGACTGAGCGAGACCACATGGGCGAACACGTCGCTGCGGACGTCCGCGACCACCCGTTCGCCGAGCGTCGTCACGAGGTAATATCGCAATGCGCTTGCCGCGGCGAGCGCACCGGCGACCAGCAAAAGCATGCCGAAATAGCTGTCGATCAGATTGGCGTCTTCGGCGCCGAACCCGTAATCGATCATGCGCCTGACGGCGAGCGGCAGGGCGAGCGTAGCGCTCGCAGCCGCCACCAGAGCGGCGAACGCGGCGGCGATCCGTCCCTTGTAGCGCATGAGGTAG
Source organism: Rhodobiaceae bacterium (assembly GCA_028285165.1). GTDB lineage: Bacteria > Pseudomonadota > Alphaproteobacteria > Rhizobiales > JANQQB01 > JANQQB01. Next base: position 9,040 of record JANQQB010000457.1, on the reverse strand, counting down.
GGAACGAGGACCCTCAGCGAGGCAACATTCTGCCTGGATCGTGCCTTTCCGGTCTCCGCCGGTTTGCCGGAAGTGTCTTGCACGGAGTGTCCTTGTGTTCGGCGGCGGCGGCCGGTGTGCGTTTGATATGCAATTGGGCGCACTTGACCATGGCACGGCAATTTTCTCAAGCTGGCGGCATGCGGCACTTGCACCGCCGGGAAAGCTCTTGTATAGAACCGCTCCGATGGTTTCAGACCGCGCGCCCCGAGGCGCGTGGTCTTTTTCTAGAGGTTTCGGGAAAAACCGGAAACCGGTTTTCCATCGGAAGACACGAACCGACAGGATATGCGAGCACCTGCCTCCGGCGACGGAGCGAGGCAGTGCGGCGGAGACAAGCGATGAAAAAAGACATTCATCCGGATTATCACACGATCAAGGTCGTCATGACGGACGGGACGGAATACGAGACCCGCTCGACCTATGGATCGGAGGGCGACGAGTTGCGGTTGGACATCGACCCGACGACGCATCCGGCGTGGACGGGCGGCGGACAGCAATTGCTGGATCGCGGCGGCCGGTTGTCCCGCTTCAAAAATAAATACAAAGGATTTCTCGGCTAAGAGAAACGACGCTCCAAATTACCGAACCCCGGTGCTTTCGCCGGGGTTTTCTTTTGCCTGATGCGGTGTAAAGGACGACATCGGGCAACTGCACAGCCGTCATCGCACGGCTCGTCCGGACGATCCCGGGGGCGCGGAGGCCGCCGAGGCTTTTCCAGTTTACTTGCTGCATTGGCCGGATGTAAGGGGCCGCCAAAATACCCACCGTATGTACCCGCCATACTGGATCCGCCGAACACGCCGGCGGATGACGGATGGGGGGATCGGATCAGGTGATTTGGGCAGCCGTGAGCTTGCCAGAGTAAACTTCGCTCCCGCACCCACACTCCGTCTTCGCCCGGCTTGTCCGGGCGATCCAGGGACGGCGGTGAACCGGGTTGGTTCGCCTACCCTTGTCGACCCACGTTCCCGGCAAGCGCTGAATCAACAAAAGCAGCCCTACGACTTCGCCCCGAAAGCCGACGACAACGCATCCAGCTGTTTGGCGATCGGGTTATCACTGTCCTCGACAGACTCGGCGTCGCCCGAAAGCGCCTTGTCCAGATGCACAATCCGGCGTTGCAGGTTCAGCGAGCCTTCGATCAGGGTCTTCAACCGGTCCGGAAGTTCCTCCCAGCCGCGCTGGCCTTCCGCGCTGCGCACCGAGTCGATCCGGACCTTGTTCTTTTCCTGGACCGCCTGTTCCGCGGTCATCTCGCCTTCATTGACGGCGCGTTGCAGAAGCAGCCACGAGGCCAATTGCATCAGCCGCGTCGTCAGGCGCATGGATTCGGTTGCGTAGGCCAACGATCCGGCGCGGGACAGGTCCTTCGATTCCTCCCGCCCGTCCGTATCCAGATAGGACGCGGTTTCCTCGACGAGGGCCATGCCTTCCTGAAAAAGGGTCTTGAACGTATCCGAACCAGCAAGTCTGTCGACGAACCGGATAGCCGGATCGGACGGTCGATTGTCGGACATGGGCACTCGGGTCTCACTCATAAACTACGCAGCCTCCAGCGTCTCACAACGGTTTCGGCCGGTCCAGCCGAATCTTGATTGTTCGTTAACTCTTGGAGCCACAACGTGGCAAAAATCGTGCCATCTCAATTCGGCACAGGAAGCGCCGCTTGAAGCCCGATTCCAACCCGATGCGGAGCGCCACAATCCGGCGTCGCGAATGTGCATTTGGGGGAGTGTGCTACCGCCCGGAAAAGGGTCGACGGGCGGGCAAAGGCGCCAAAAAAAAGAGCCGTGAAAACGGCTCTAAGAAGTTAACAGGGAGGCGTCAAACAGAGTGGACAGGAGCCACTCAGAATCCAGATGACTGGATATAATGAGTAATAAACCGGAAAGCTTAACCCATAGTTAACGCCGCGAATTGATGGCGAATTTTATTTGAAAAAGTTTGGTTTCAGTGGAGACAAACCGCGGGTTCAGATCTTGAAAATCGAGTTCGCCGCTTCCGCTGTTGACCGTTTTGCTTCAATTTCCCGCTGCAGACGCTCGATTTCGGAGCGCATCAGGGCAATGCGGGCTTCAAGCTCTTCCAAAGACAGGGTGCTGAGATCCTGCCCGACCACATGATCGGTTTTTTTCGCCGGTTCTGTTTCTTCGTCGAACATCGTTTCCTCACCCCATTCGCTATCTGTCCGGCAAGCGGTTTCCCGCGTTATCGTGATCCACCGGATCCGACCGCCATCATCGCCCGGACCATGTGCCATATCAAGACATCGCGCCGGGCTCGATTGTGTCGGCAGGCCGGAATGGCTTGGCCTCGACGCGTATTCGCTCTATGGCGGGATCCGAAAAACCATCACAGGAGCACGCCATGTCCGATCCCCTCCCCTCCACGATGACGGCCATCGGCATCACCCAACCCGGTGGACCGGATGTCCTTGTACCGGAACAGCGCGCGGTTCCCGCCCCCGGCGAGACATCGGTGCTGGTTGCCGTCGAGGCGGCCGGGGTCAACCGGCCGGACGTGATGCAGCGGATGGGAGCCTATCCGCCGCCGAAGGGCGCGTCGGACATCCCCGGGCTCGAAATTGCCGGCACGGTGGTGACACGCGGGCCGGGTGTCACCAGGTGGCAGGTCGGCGATCGGGTCACCGCCCTCGTCCAGGGCGGCGGGTACGCCCAGTATTGCGCGGCTGAGGAGTCCAATGCCCTGCCGGTTCCGGACGGGCTTTCCATGGCCGAGGCCGCCGCGCTGCCGGAGACGTTTTTCACGGTCTGGTCGACGGTATTCGATCGCGGTGGCTTGAAGGCCGGCGAGACCTTCCTGGTGCACGGCGGCACGTCGGGCATCGGCACGACCGCCATCCAGCTCGCAAAAGCGTTCGGCGCCCGTGTGATCACCACGGCCGGCTCGGACGAAAAGTGCGCCGTGTGCAAGGATCTCGGCGCTGACCTTGCGATCAACTACAAGACCACCGACTTCGTCGAGGCGATCAAGTCCGACAATAACGGGCGCGGTGTCGACCTTACGCTCGACATGGTCGGCGGAGATTATGTCGAGAAGAACTGGCGCGCAGCGGCGATCGGCGGACGCATCGTGCAGCTCGCCACGCTGAACGGCCCGTCCGAAGAGGTCAATTTCGCCCTTCTGATGGTGAAGCGCCTGATCCACACCGGTGCGACGCTGCGTCCGCGCGACACCGCCTTCAAGGCGGCGATCGCGGACACCTTGCGAGAAAAGGTCTGGCCGCTCCTGGAAAACCGGACGATACGTCCGATCATGGATTCCGAGTTTCCCCTGGAAAAGGCGGCCGACGCCCATGCTCGCATGGAATCGAGCGCGCATGTCGGAAAAATCGTGCTGACGACCGCCCCCTAGAGCATTGTGCGGGCCGTTTCGATTCCGGATTTGCGCGTCGTTCCATACGAAGGTATAAGGGGGCGATTCCGTCACAATCTGACTGATATACCTTTGCCGGCTCTGCCGGGCACGGCAAGGATCAAGGGAGAAGTCCATGTCGAACGGCCCGTTGATGCCGAAAGCGACAGCCGTCTGGCTGGTCGACAACACGTCGCTTTCGTTCGATCAGATCGCACATTTCTGCAGCCTGCACCCGCTTGAGGTCAAAGCCATCGCGGACGGGGAATCGGCGCAGGGCATCAAGGGCCTCGACCCGATCCTGACCGGCCAGTTGAGCCGCGACGAAATCGACGCCGCGCAAAAGGACCCGAACCACAAGCTGAAAATGGCGACGAGCAAGGTGCGCGTGCCGGAATCCAAGCGGCGCGGTCCGCGCTATACGCCGGTTTCACGCCGCCAGGACCGGCCGAACGCCATCCTGTGGCTGGTCCGCCATCACCCGGAACTGAAAGATGCGCAGATCATGCGCCTGGTCGGCACGACAAAACCGACCATCCTCGCCATCAAGGAGCGCACGCACTGGAACTCCGCCAACCTGACGCCGCTCGATCCGGTGACACTGGGCCTCTGCAGCCAGCTCGAACTCGACATGGAAGTGCAGAAAGCCGCCAAGGAAGCGCCGCCGCGGCCGGTTGAGACCGGACCGACCTTGCTGACGGCGGAAGAGACGACCTCTGCCGAAGCTCTGGAATCGGCGCTGGGGGAATCAACTCTGGCGGAATCCACCCTCGGCCCCTCTACACCGGCACCCGCCGAGGATGAGGAACTGGATGCTGACACGGTTTTTGCGAAACTGAAAACGCTGAAACCGGATACGGGAAACGACGACGCGGAAGAAGAGATGGAAGCAGCCGAGGAAACCGAAGCAGCCGGCGAGACGGAGGCGGAAGTGGTCCCTGCAGAAGAAACCGCGCCTGCAGAAGAAGAGCCCCGATCCGGAGCGTGAAATCACCCGGACCCGACACCGACAACATTGTCAGCTGCTGTTGATTTGTGGCCGGCCCGGCCGCTGCTCTCAATCGTTGCCGTCGATCGGCACAGTATAGTTCAGCGGCAGGCGCCCGCCATCGGCATAGATCGTCTGCCCGGTAATGTAGGCGGCGTCGTCCGACAATAAAAACGCGGCGACGCCGGCAATCTCCTTCGGTTCGCCCACCCGGCGCATCGGCGTGCGCGACAGGATGCGGTCGCGGGCGTCGGGGTCGCTGACCGCGGCCTTCAGCAGGTCGGTCGCAATCGAACCCGGCCCGATCGCGTTGACGCGGATGCCATATTCGGCAAGCGACAGCGCCATGACCTTGGTCAACTGGTTCACCCCGCCCTTTGAAATCGTGTAGGGCACCTGATTGGGGATCGCAAAGACGGCATTGACCGAAGACATGTTGACGATCGCGCCCGCCGGTCCGTCCTCTTTCACCCTGTCGACCATGTGGCGGGCGACGGCCTGGCCGCATAAAAACATACCCTTCAGGTTGACCTTCAGGACACGGTCGAAATCCGCTTCCTCAAGCTCCAGGAAGTCCGCGCTGTGCACGATGCCTGCATTGTTCACCAGGGCATCGATTTCGCCATAGGCGCCGATCGTGGCCGCCATGATGTTGCGCACGTCGAGGCGTTCGCTGACATCGCCATGCACGAACGTGACTTCGCCGAGCTTTTTCAGATCCTCCTCGGCAGCATGCCCGGCATCCTCGTCGACATCGGCGATCACGACCTTGGCGCCGTCTTCCACGCAGCGTCGCGCCGTTGCATAGCCGATGCCCTTGGCCGCGCCGGTAACGACAACGGTCTTGTTCTCAAGCGTCATCATGCCTCTCCATTGGGGATGGGATCCGGTCTGCCGGGGGCGTTTTCGCTCAGACCGACCAGGCGCCGATCGCGCGATCTTTTACCGTATCGGCGATTTCGTCGAGAATTGCGGGATCGTCGATCGTCGCCGGCATTTTGTACTCCTCCCGGTCGATGATCTTCTGCATCGTGCCGCGCAGGATCTTGCCGGACCGCGTCTTCGGCAGACGGTCGACAATCGCAACCGTCTTGAAGGCGGCAACCGGGCCGATCTTTTCGCGCACCAGCGCGATCAGTTCGCGTTCGATCGCAGCCTGCTCCCGGTCGACACCGGCCTTCAGGACGACGAACCCGGCCGGGATCTGTCCCTTCAGGGCATCGGCAATCCCGACCACCGCGCATTCGGCGACATCGGCGTGCGAGGCGAGCACTTCCTCCATGCCGCCCGTCGACAGGCGGTGGCCGGCGACATTGATGATGTCATCGGTGCGCGCCATGATGAAGAGATAGCCGTCGGCATCGCGATAACCGGCATCGGCGGTCTTGTAATAGCCCGGAAACTCTTCCAGATAGCTCGATCGGAAACGGGAATCGTCCTGCCACAGGGTCGGCAGGCAGGATGGCGGCAGCGGCAGCTTGACGACGATGTTGCCGAGATCGCCGTCCGGCACTTCATGGCCCGCGTCATCCAGGATTCGAATGTCGTAGCCCGGCATCGGCACGGTCGGCGACCCGTGTTTGACCGGCAGCATTTCCAGCCCGATGGGGTTGGCGGCGATCGACCATCCGGTTTCGGTCTGCCACCAATGGTCGATGACGGGCACATTCAGATGTTGTTCCGCCCATTGCACGGTGTCCGGATCGGCCCGTTCGCCGGCCAGGAAAAGCGTCCGCAGATTGGCCAGATCGTAGTCCGCGATCAGACGACCGTCCGGATCCTCTTTCTTGATGGCCCGGAATGCGGTCGGGGCGGTAAACAGCGCCGACACGCCGTGCTCGGCCATAACCCGCCAGAAGACGCCGGCATCCGGCGTACCGACGGGTTTGCCTTCGAACAGGACGGTGGTGCAGCCCTGCAGGAGCGGCGCATAGACGATGTAGGAATGGCCGACCACCCAGCCGACATCGGACGCTGCCCAATAAACCTCGCCCGGTTCCATGCCGTAGATGTTCGACATCGACCATTTCAGCGCCACCATGTGCCCGCCATTGTCGCGCACCACGCCTTTGGGTGTGCCGGTGGTGCCGGACGTGTACAGAATGTAGAGCGGATCGGTGGCGGCGACCGGTTGGCACGCAACCTTGCGGCCGAGCGCGTCTTCAAGCAGCGGTGTCAGTGAGGCATCGCGATCCGGAACCAGCCCGGCGACCAATTCCTCGCGTTGCAGGATCAGGCAACGGCTCGGCTTGTGGGTCGACAGCTCGATCGCTTCGTCGAGCAACGGCTTGTAGGCGACGATGCGGCCGGGTTCGATGCCGCAGGACGCGGACACGATCATGACCGGCTTGGAATCGTCAATTCGGGTGGCAAGTTCCTGGGCGGCAAAGCCGCCGAACACCACCGAATGCACTGCGCCGATCCGCGCGCATGCGAGCATCGCCATCACGGCTTCCGGCACCATCGGCATGTAGATGATGACCCGGTCGCCCCTGTCGACGCCGTTATCCTGCAGGACGGCCGCGAAGGCCTGAACTTTGTCGAGCAATTGCCGGTAGGAAAAGGTCTGCTGGCGACCGGTGATCGGGCTGTCGTAGATCAGCGCGGCCTGACCGGGCCGCCCGCGCTGCACATGGCGATCCAGGCAATTGTAGCAGGTGTTGCACTCGCCACCGACAAACCAGCGGCCATAGGCGCCAAGTTCGGGGTCAAAGACCTTGTCCCAGGGTTTGACCCAGTCGATTTCGCCGGCCGCCTTGGCCCAGAACGCTTCCGGATCCGTCGACCAGCCTTCGTAGATCTCCTTGTAGCCACTTGGCATGCCTGCATTTCCTCCCGATCGCCTATGCATCCGACGTCCGTCGTGCCGCGTTGCGTTTCCCCGTCGATGGCACTATCGAATCCGTCGAACCAAGTCACAATCGTTAAGGCATTTCAACAGGGCGCGAAACCGCAAACCCGAAAGTCGCGCCAGGCGGGACGATCGGACCCGCCGTGCCCGCAATCGAACCGGCATGATCCTCGACCCCTATTTCTATCTCGCTGCAATTCCGGCCGTGTTTCTCATCGGGATGTCGAAAGGCGGGTTCGGCGGATCGATCGCCATGCTCGGCGTGCCGCTGATGAGCCTGACCATTTCGCCGATCCAGGCCGCTGCGATCATGCTGCCGATCCTGGTCGTCATGGACGCGGTCGGTCTGATCTCCTATCGCCGACTGTTCGACACGCGCATTCTGAAGGCGATGATCCCCGGCGCCCTTGTCGGCGTTCTGATCGGATACCTGACCGCCGCATGGGTAACGGCCGATCATGTCAAACTCATCGTCGGCGTCGTCGCCCTCCTGTTTACGCTGAACCACTGGTTTGTGCAGCCGGGCGACGCGCCGCCGCAAGAGCATCGCGTCGGCAGCGGTGTGTTCTGGGGCGGCGTGGCCGGGTTCACCAGTTTTGTTTCCCATGCCGGCGGCCCGCCCTACCAGATGCACACGCTGCCGCTGAAAATCGACAAACGCCTGTTTGCCGGAACCGCCATCGTGTTCTTTTCCGTGGTCAACGCGGTGAAGCTCATCCCGTATTACGCGCTTGGCCAGTTCAACGCGGAAAACCTGGCCACCTCGGCGGTCTTGCTGCCGCTGGCCCCGATTGCCACCCTGTTCGGTGTCTGGGCCGTCAAGACGGTGTCCCAGGAGCTTTTCTATCGCGTCACCTATGCCGCGGTCTTCGTCGTGTCGCTCAAGCTGATCTGGGACGGCGGCCGGTCGATCTGGTTTGCCTGAACCACGGGTCTTGGCCGGGCGCCGGATCCCCGACGAAAGAATGAGGCGGCCGACAAATGCTGCGTTTGCGCGCAATCCCGGCTTTTCGTATACCCGGAGACCCTTCACTCCTTTGCAAGGCTCCGTCGTGTCCAGCCAGTCCAACCCGTTCGAAACCGATCTCGATCGCAATCCGGCGAACTATCAGGCCTTGACGCCGATCACGCTCCTGCAGCGCGCCGCCCTCGCCTTCCCGGACCATACGGCCATAGTGCACGGCAATGTACGCGTCTCATACGGAGATTTTTATGCGCGCAGCAGGCAGCTTGCCTCGGCGCTGAAAAGCGTGGGTGTCGGGAAGGGCGATACGGTCTCGGTCATGCTGCCCAACACACCGCCCATGCTGGAAGCGCATTACGGCGTCCCGATGACGCAAGGCGTCCTGCATTCCCTGAACACCCGCCTCGACGCGGCGATCATTGCGTTTCAGCTCGATCACGCGAATTGCAAGGTGCTGATCACCGATCGGGAATATTCCGACGTGATGCGCGAGGCGCTGGCTCTCGCCTCCGTCAAACCGCTTGTCATCGACTACGACGATCCCGAATTCCCCCAGGACGGCGCACGCCTCGGCACGCTCGACTATGAGACGTTCCTGTCCGGCGGCGACAGCGACTTCGCCTGGGCGGGCCCCGACGACGAATGGAACGCGATTTCGCTGAACTACACGTCGGGCACGACGGGCAACCCGAAGGGCGTCGTCTACCATCACCGCGGCGCCTATCTGATGTGTTACGGCAACGTGATTTCTGCCGGCATGGGCAAACATCCGGTCTATCTCTGGACGCTGCCGATGTTTCATTGCAACGGCTGGTGCTTC
>JANQQB010000452.1 GCA_028285165.1 Rhodobiaceae bacterium | reverse complement strand
CTCATTCCGGGCGCCGGTATCGACACACAAAAGTTTCACCCGACGCCTGAACCGGAGCCGACGCCGATCATCGCCTCCGTCGTTGCCCGCATGCTCTGGGACAAGGGCATTGCCGAAACGGTCGAGGCCGCCCGCCTCCTCAAGGACCGGGACGTGCCCGTCCGCTTCCGTCTGATCGGACCGCCGGATCCGGAAAACCCGAATTCGGTGCCGGAAGACACGCTGGCGACATGGACCCGGGACGGAGTGGTGGACTGGATGGGCGCCCGGTCGGACATTGCAAGCGTCTGGGCGGAAAGCCACATCGCCGTGCTGGCAAGCTATCGCGAAGGCCTGCCGCGCAGCCTCCTGGAAGCCGCGTCTTGCGGCCGCGCGATGGTCACGACCGACACATCGGGTTGCCGAATGCTGGTGCGCCACGAACAGAACGGCCTGATCGTGCCCATTGCCGATGCCGCGGGGCTGGCCGACGCCATCGAACGCCTCGTGCGGGATGACGACCTGCGGCATACGCTCGGCGCCCGCGCCCGGCAGGACGTTCTGGACACGTTTTCAGATGACCATATCAATGCCGCCTTCCTCGCTCTCTATCGCACGGCAGGTCCGAAGCGGACTTGACAAAAAAGCCGAGCGATTGGGATATCGCCCGCTATAGTTCGACAAAACATGCCGAGAGATGCCGGCGTCACGGAGGACATCATGCGCGAAGCCGTCATCGTTTCTACGGCGCGAACCCCGATCGGCAAGGCGTTCCGCGGTGCCTTCAACAACACGCACGGCGCCACCATGACCGGTCACGTGATCCGGCATGCGGTCGACCGGGCCGGGATCGAACCGGACATCATCGAAGACGCGATCATCGGCTGCGGATTTCCCGAAGCCGCTACCGGCTTCAACATCGCGCGCCAATCCGTGATCCGGGCCGGATTGCCGGTCACGGTCTCGGCCACCACGGTCAACCGGTATTGCTCGTCCGGCCTGCAGGCGATCGCCATGGCCGCTCAGCAGATCATCGTCGACGGCTCGAAAGCCGTGATCGCCGGCGGCGTGGAATCCATCTCGCTGTCCCAGGGCAACGTCAACACACATTGGCGGAGCGAGGACTGGGTGATGGAATACAAACCGGACCTCTATCTGTCCATGATCGAAACCGCCGACATCGTCGCGGATCGCTACGGCGTCTCGCGGCACGATCAGGACGTCTATGCCGAGCAGAGCCAGCAGCGCACGGCGGCCGCCCAGCAGGCGGGCCGGTTCGATGCCGAGATCGTGCCGATCGAAACGGTGAAGGCGGTCAAGAACAAGGAAACCGGCGAGATCTCGCACCAAACCGTCACGCTTGACCGCGACGAATGCAATCGCCCGGGTACCACGCTCGACGGGCTTGCCGGGCTCGATCCGGTGAACGGTCCAGACAAGTTCATCACCGCCGGCAACGCCTCGCAATTGTCGGACGGGGCGTCGGCCTGCGTGCTGATGGAGGCAAAGGAAGCCGAGGCCCGGGGTCTGGAACCGCTCGGCGCGTTTCGCGGTTTTGCGATTGCGGGCTGCGAACCGGATGAAATGGGCATCGGCCCCGTGTTCGCGGTTCCCAAGCTCCTGTCACGGGCCGGCCTTTCGGTCGATCGGATCGACCTGTGGGAACTGAACGAGGCGTTTGCCAGCCAGGTGCTCTATTGCCGCGACCGGATCGGCATGGCAGACGAGATCCTGAACGTCGACGGCGGCTCGATCGCCATCGGCCATCCCTACGGCATGACGGGCGCGCGCCAGACCGGGCATATCCTGATTGAAGGCAAACGCCGCGGCGCCAAACACGCCGTCGTCACCATGTGCATCGGCGGCGGCATGGGCGCGGCCGGCTTGTTCGAAATCTACTGAGACAAAGGCTGGTACATCGACAATGGATATGAGCTATTCGAACGACGAACGGGCCTTCCAGGACGAGGTCCGTACGTTTCTTCGGGAGAAATTGCCGGCACGGCTTTCGGCGGCGGTCAAATCGGGCAAGCGCCTCAAAAAAGCCGATTACGAAGAATGGCACAGCCTCCTGAATGAACGCGGCTGGCTCGCCGTGACCTGGCCTGAAGAACATGGCGGGACCGGTTGGAGCGCGGTGCAGCGCCATATCTTCGAGGAAGAATGCTGCGCGGCCGGCGCGCCGCGCACCGTTCCGTTCGGCGTCAACATGCTCGGCCCGGTCCTCCTGAAATTCGGCAGCGAGGAACAAAAGGCGCATTACCTGCCGCGCATCCTCGACGGGACCGACTGGTGGTGCCAGGGCTATTCGGAACCGGGCGCAGGTTCCGATCTCGCCTCCCTCAAGACCCGCGCGGTCCGCGACGGCGATCATTACATCGTCGACGGGCAAAAGACCTGGACGACGCTCGGCCAGCACGCCAACTGGATCTTCTGCCTGGTGCGCACGTCCACCGACGGCAAGCCGCAGGAGGGCATTTCCTTCCTCCTGATCGACATGGCGACGCCCGGCATCGAAGTGCGTCCGATCCTGACGCTCGACGGCGAGCACGAAGTCAACGAAGTGTTCTTCGATTCCGTCAAGGTGCCGGTCGGCAACCTGGTCGGCGAGGAAAACAAGGGCTGGACCTACGCGAAGTATCTGCTGACGCACGAACGCACGAACATTGCCGGCGTCGGGTTTTCCAACACCGCGCTCGCGCATCTCAAGACCATCGCCCGGGATCAGAAGAGCGCCGGCCGGCCGCTCGACGACGATCCCTATTTCGCGGCGCGCATGGCGCGCGTCGAGATCGAACTGGAGGCCATGAAAACCACGAACCTTCGGGTGCTTGCCGCTGCCGCGCGCGGCGATGCGCCGGGTCCGGAAAGCTCGATGCTGAAAATCAAGGGCACGATCATCCGCCAGGAAATAAACGACCTGACCCGCCGGGCGCTCGGGCCCCGGGCCATGCCGTTCGTGTCCGAAGCGCTCGACCAGGGCTACAACGAAGAGCCGATCGGACCCGATTACGCGGCACCGATCGCGCGCGAATACTTCAACAATCGCAAACTCTCGATCTTCGGCGGATCCAACGAGATCCAGAAGAACATCATCTCAAAGGCTATTCTCGGCCTCTGACACTCGGCCGTTTACGGCAACCGGGCACACGCCCCAAAAACAGCCATGCCGGCCGGCTCCCGCGGGACCCGGCCCGGCCAGTCAACGGAAACGTCGATGGATTTCACCCATACCGAAGACCGGCGCATGCTCGCCGATACGATCGCGCGGTTCGTGCGGGAAAACTACGCATTCGAGGCCCGCGCGGATATCGTGCAATCGGACGCCCCGTTCAGCCGCGAGCGCTGGTCCGATTTTGCCGAACTGGGCCTGATCGGGGCCCTGTTCGAGGAACAGGACGGCGGGTTCGGCGGCGCGGGCTTCGATATCGCGGTGGTCTTCGAAGAACTCGGCAAGGGCCTCGTGGTCGAGCCGTTCCTGGCGACGCTTCTCGCCGGACGGGCTCTCGCGGCCGCCGGCAATGCCGAACAGAAGGCCTTGCTCGAAGCCGTCATCTCCGGAGAAACCCTCCTGGCCTTTGCCCATGCCGAGCCGCAAGGCCGGTACGGGCTCTCTGACATTGCGCTCAGAGCCGAAGCGGCCGGCGACGGCTATGTGCTGACCGGCGACAAATCGGTGGTCTTCAACGGCGGCGCGGCCGACCACATCGTGGTCCTGGCCCGCACGTCCGGTAACGAAGCGGACAGAGACGGCCTGTCGCTGTTTCTGGTCGATGCACAAACCGCCGGGCTGACCCGACGCCCCTACAAGACGATCGACGGCACCGGGGCCGCGGAATGTCGCTTCGATGCGGTGACGGTGCCCGCCTCAGCCCTGATCGGCCCGCGCGACCAGGCCTATCCGATCGTGGAGGACATCGCCGGCCTCGGCCTGCTTGCGCTGTCCAGCGAAGCGCTCGGCGCCATGGAAACGGCCAAGACGATCACGCTCGACTACCTGCAAACGCGCAAACAGTTCGGGCGGCCGATCGGCGCATTCCAGGCGCTGCAGCACCGCATGGCGGACATGCTCATCGAGATCGAGCAGATGCGGTCCGTCGTGATCAATGCGGCAAGTGCCATGACCTCGGATCGCCTGACACGCGAAAAGGCCCTGTCCGCGGCCAAATACCTGACCGGCAAGGTCGGTCGCCTGGTCGCCGAGGACTGCATCCAATTGCATGGCGGCATCGGCATGACGTGGGAATACTCGCTGCCGCACTATTCCAAACGCATCGTCATGATCGACCACATTCTCGGCGACGAAGACCACCATCTGGCGCGCTATATCGCGCTGTCGAAGGAAGCCGCCTGATGAGCGACGCACCCGAATCTGCTGTCCCGATCGTCAAGGCCGGCATCACCGGTCACCAGAAACATCTGGGTTACATCGCGAAGATCTATCCGGACCGGACGGATGTGGAACTGAGCCCCGACGAGCGCCACACCAATCGACAGGACGTCTTGCATGGCGGCGTCGTTGCGACATTGCTCGACGCCGCGCTCGGCTATGCCGCATCCCGGCATCTGGCCGATGACGCCAGCGTCGCCGTCGTGACCGTGACCATGACGGTGAATTTTATCGCCGCGACCAAGAGCGCCGACGTTGTCGCCGCCGGACGCGTGGTCGGCGGCGGCTACAAGACCGTCTTTACCGAGGGCGAGGCCCGCACGGTAGACGGCCTGTTGCTGGCAACGGCGACAGCGGTCTACAAGCGCGGCAAGCCGAAACAGGCTTGACGCCCAGGATCAGGCGTCCTGCGCCAGTCCGCGGTGCCGCAACAGCGCATCGATCTTCGGCATGCGGCCGCGAAACGCCTTGTAGAGGTCGGCCGGGTCGCGGCTGCCGCCAGCCGAATAGATGTTGTCGTAAAGCTTTTCCGCGGTGTCCGGATCGAAGATGTCGCCGGTTTCGGTAAAGGCGTCGAACGCGTCCGCGTCCATGACTTCCGACCACATGTAGCTGTAATAGCCTGCCGAATAACCGTCGCCGGCGAAGATATGCGCAAAGTGCGGCGTGCGGTGGCGCATGACGATCTCCGAGGGCATGCCGATTTGCCCCAGCACCTCGGTTTCGAACCGGCCGGCATCGAAATCCGTCATGTCGGCGAGCTGATGCAGTTCCAGGTCGACCAGCGCCGAGGCGACATATTCCACGGTCTGGAAACCCTGATTGAAGTTCTTCGCGGCCAACAGCCGGTCGAGCAGATCCTTCGGCATTGGCGCATCGGTGTCCACGTGCCGGGCGAATTCCTGCAGCACCTGCGGTTCGGTCAGCCAGTGCTCGTAGAGCTGGCTCGGCAATTCGACGAAGTCCCGCGCGACGCTGGTGCCGGACACGAACGGATAGGTCACGTCGGACAAGAGCCCGTGCAGGGCGTGGCCGAATTCATGGAACAGCGTCAGCGCATCGTCGAAGGTCAGGAGCGTCGGCTGTCCGTCACCGGCGCGGGCGAAATTCATGACGTTGACGATGATCGGTCTTATGTCGCCGACAAGCTTCTGCTGACGGCGAAAGGCGCTCATCCAGGCGCCACTGCGTTTGGAGGGCCGGGCAAAATAATCGCCGAGAAACAGGCCGACCGGCTTGCCGTCGCGGTCCGCCACTTCGAAGACACGCACATCTGGGTGGTAGGTCGGCATGCCGGTCTGTTCGGTAAAACGCAGACCGAACAGTCGACTGGCCGTATCGAAGGCGGCCGCGATCATGTTGTCGAGCTGGAAATACGGCTTGATCTCTTCTTCGGAGAGATCGTGATCGGCCTTTCGGACCTTTTCGGAATAATACCGCCAGTCCCAGGGTTCGATGTCGAAATTGCCACCTTCCGCCGTCACCGTCTCCTGCAGCCGGTCGCGTTCGAGCGCGGCTTGCGTCCGGGCCGGTGTCCAGACCGCGTTCAGGAGGTCGCGCACGGCGTCGGGAGTCTTGGCCATTTCCTCGGCCAGTTTGTATGCGGCAAACGTCTCGTAGCCGAGGCAGCGCGCCTTTTCCGCCCGCAGGGCGACGATCTCGGCGATCAGGGCGCGGTTGTCGGTTTCTCCGCCGTTCTCACCGCGGCTGGTCCAGGCCCGGAAGGCGGTTTCGCGCAGGTCGCGCCGGGTCGAGAATTGCAGGAACGGCACGATGATGGACCGCGACAGCGTGATGACGTGCTTGCCCGCATGACCGCGTTCATTTGCGGCCTGCGCGGCGGCCTCACGCACGAAGTCCGGCAGGCCGTCAAGGTCTTCCGGCTTATCCAGAACAAGCTGAAAATCCGCCTCGTCCTTTAAGACGTTCTGAGCGAATTGGGTGGTGATGACGGCGAGCCGCTGGTTGATCTCCGCGACCCGTTCCCGGTCGGCGCCTTCAAGTTTGGCGCCGGCCCGCACGAACATTGTGTGATAACGGTCGAGCACCCGGTCCTGTTCCGGCGTCAGGTCGAGATCGGACCGCTTGCCGTGCAGGGTTTCGAACCGGCGAAACAGATCCCGGTTGAAGAGGATGTCGGTGTTGTGTTTGGCAAGAACCGGCGCGATGTCGCGTTCCACGGCCTGCAGCGCCTCGTTGGTATGGGCGCCCGACAGATTGAAGAAGACGGAGGCCACCTTTTCCAGCGACCGACCCGACTTTTCCAGAGCATCGAGGGTGTTTTCGACGGTCGGTTCGGCTTCCTGAGCGGCAATGGCGCCGATTTCGGCACGATTTTCTTCCAGCGCGGTTTCAAAGGCCGGCGCGAAATGCTCCGGCTGGATCGCATCGAAGGGCGGCAATTCGTGGGGCGTGGTCCAGTCGGTCAGGAGCGGGTTCATGGCACGGCCTCGTAGGTTCGGAAACAGTCGGGATATCGAGTTTCGGGCTATATGGGGTTCGGGAGTGTTCCGGAAAGCGTCTGGCGGCGCGGATCAGCGATCAGCGCACGATTGTGATGCGCTCCGCCGCCCGGGTCAGCCCTGTGTAAAGCCAGCGTTCGCGGTTGTCGCGAAAGGCACCGCTCTCGTCGAACAGGACAACGTCGTCCCATTGCGAGCCCTGCGCCTTGTGCACGGTGAGCGCATAGCCGTAATCGAATTCGTCGGCCCGCCGGCGGACCGAAAACGCCAGCGCCTCCTCTGTGCCCTCGAAGAATTCGGCGGGCACCGACACCTTGACGCTGCGCTTGGCCAGAACCTCCTCGGGCCGCACATCCATCTTGACCCGTCCCTTGGCGAAGTCGCGGACCCGGTCGACGACCCACAGGCTGCCGTTGAGGAGACCCTTGGTCTTGTCGTTGCGCAGGCAGACGAGCGTTTCTCCGGCTTCGGGAAACGGACCGGAAAAGCCTTTCAGGTCGCGGATGCGGCTGTTGTAGAGCCGGCGTGTGCGGTTCATGCCGACCAGCACCTGATCGGCAGCCAGGATGCGCTCCGCCTCGATCTCGCGACGGCGGATGATTTCGCTCTCGCCATAGCTGCCGTGGTCGAGTGTGCGGCCCTCGCGCACATCCATCGACATTCGGATGATCGGATTGTCGGCGGCCTGGCGGTGGACTTCGGTCAGCATGTAGTCCGGCTCCGCCTCGGTAAAAAATCCGCCACCCTTGACCGGCGGCAATTGCGCCGGATCGCCGAGCACCAGGACAGGTTTGGCAAACGACAGGAGGTCGCGTCCCAATTCCTCGTCGACCATGGAGCACTCATCGATGACGATGAGGTCTGCGTTGGCCGCCGCGCTGTCCCGGTTGATCGCAAAGGACGGGCCTTCCTCGTCCTCGCCGCGCGGCCGGTAGATCATGGCGTGGATCGTCGTCGCGCCCTCGCACCCCTTGGTGCGCAAGACATGCGCCGCCTTGCCGGTGAAGGCACCGAAGGCAACGTCGCCGTCCTGGCCTTCCGCGATATGGCGGGCAAGCGTCGTCTTGCCGGTGCCGGCATAGCCGAACAGGCGGAACACCTGGTCGGACGGCCGTTTCAACCAGTCGGCGACGGCTTTCAAGGCCTCGTCCTGTTGCGGCGACCACGCCACGATCCGCGTCTCCGTCCGATGAGGAGAAAAAGCCGGGCCGCAATTCCGCCCGACGGTTTTGACAGGTGCGGTGCACCTTGTCAGAGTCGATCAGGCTTGACCAGATCCCCCTCCCCTCTCATCGCAGGCCCGCCATGCCGCTCGTTCACGACCGAGACTTCGACCCCAGCTACGGTACGGCCGTTGAGATCGCGCCGGGCGTGCGCCGCCTGACAGTCAACAATCCCGGGCCCTTTACCTTCCATGGAACCAACACCTATCTCGTCGGCGAGAAGGACCTCGTCGTGATCGACCCCGGACCCGACGATCCCGGCCACATAGAAGCCATCCTCAAGGCCGCGGGCTCGGCGACGATCGTGGCGATTGCCATTACCCATACCCATCGCGACCATTCCCCCGGGGCCGCCCGTTTGAAGGCGGTGACCGGCGCGCCGTTTTACGGCGAAGGGCCGCACCGGCCGGCGCGCCCGTTGGCGCTTGGCGAGATCAATCCGCTCGACGCAAGCGGCGACCATGATTTCAGGCCGGATATCGCGCTGTCTGAGGGCGATACCGTGCCCTTCGGCGACCATCGCCTGACGACGATCCCGACCCCGGGCCACACGGCCAATCACGTCTGCTTCGACTTCGAGGGCACGGAAATCCTGTTCAGCGGCGACCACGTCATGGCCTGGTCGACCTCTATCGTCGCTCCGCCGGACGGTGCCATGGCCGATTACATGGCGTCGCTCGAAACCATGATCGCACGCGACGACGGGCTGCTTTTGCCTGGCCATGGCGGGCCGGTCCGTGATCCGGCAACCTATCTCGCCGACCTCAAGGCGCATCGCCTCGGGCGCGAAAAGGCCGTGCTCGACGAACTTGCCCGCGGCACCCATGAGATCGCGGCTATGGTCCGATCGATCTATCGCGATGTCGACCCGGTGCTTCACCCGGCCGCCGCGCTGTCGGTACTGGCGCATCTGGAGGATCTTGTCGCGCGCGGTGTGGTGCAATGCGAAGGCACGCTGGGGCTTGGCGGTCTCTACCGTCTCAATTGATTTGCCCGGCGTCAGCCCGAGGCGTCGCCGCCGTCCGGATCGACCCCGGTCTCGCGCGCCTCGAGGGTCGTGACGATATCTTCGAAAAACGCGCTGATGCGGCGCAGATTGAGGCCGAAATCGTGCCGGCCGCGCAGAGTGATCGAGCGCATGTCGACAAGCGTGCCGCCCGGAAATCGCGTCAGGCGGATGGTCGCCCGGTCGCGGAAGCCGAGCACCGGCGTGCGTGCGATCACTTCGACAAGCGCGGTCGAGCGCCCGGGCGCCGGCTCCTGGCTGCGAACGATGGTCCAGCCGCGTGCCTCGATCAGCGGCATGGCCAGTCCGAACACATCCTCGATCGGTTCTTCCAGAGGCAGACCGAACAGATCCTCCACGATCAGTCCGCCAGACGCACCGCGCGCGATGCGCTCCTCGTCACCGGGGTCGCGGACCGTGATCATCGGCGGTTCGATGATGTCGGAGGAAACGACGGTGATGCGGGGATAGATCAGCACCGCTGCGCCCATCAACAGGGCCGGCGCGACGCCCGCGAAGCCGAGCACCAGACCGGCCAGCGCCCGGCCCAAACCGCGGTCGTCATCACGCCAGAAATCGGAAATCCCGGCCAGCGCACAGAGCACGGCAACGAAAGCGCAGAAAAACCCGGCGCCGATCACCGCGAAGGTTTCCAGTTCGCCAAAATAGTCGAATCGGCTGCCGAGTACGCCGATGACCAGGATCGGCACGGCAAACACACCGATGCGATAAGCGCGCAGCGCCCATTTCGATGTGCGGACTTGAATACGGGCAGCCAAGATCAACCTCGAACGTCGCTCGGAGCCGGCCGTGACCGGCACCACCGTCCGTTGCGGCCGATGGCTGCCGGCGCCACGGGACACCGACTTTCGGCAATACGGCGCGTTCCGAAGATTGTCCAGACGGGAGAACCCTTTACCGACAGATCAGGCGCGCGTGTTGCACAAAGCCCTCGGTCGGGTCCGACCATGTTCACACATCTCATTGTTGAAATGCATGGGTCGACATGTCGGGGTTTGTGAAAGTTGCCGATTGTTTGCAAACGATCCCCGGAGCCGTCATCACCCGAATTTTTCCGGTGATCCAGCGGCGCCGCGGTATCCGTTGCTGTCATCCTGGGACCGATATCGAAGCATGTCTGTGTCAGGGAAGGTGATGGCACGCCTTTCGGGACTGGTTCCTGGATTACCCGAATAAATCGGGTAATGACGGATTGGAGTGAGACAGGTGACCCACGTAAGATCCGATCCCGGCACGTGCAATCGATCACGAACCGGGAGAGGTCTCCGCACAATAGCGTTTCAATTCCCGCCACTCGGCATCCGTCAGGAGCGCCCGCGGGCTGTCGACCGGCCCAAGCGCGTCAAGTTGGGCGCGGACATCGGCGGTGCGTTCTTCGCTTAGCGGATGGGTTGACAGGATCGAAAGCGCGCCAGGCGAACGCCCGGCGGTAATGCGTTCCAGCAGGGTCGAGAGCGCCATCGGATCACCGCCCGCCCGATGCATGAGCTCGACGGCAAACGCGTCGGCCTCGCGTTCGGCGTCACGCGAATAGCCGGCGCTTAACACCGCCCGCGATCCGGCAATGATCAGCGTACCGCCGGTGAAATCACCGAGCACGACACCGAGAAGGAAGTACAGACCGGCCTCGCTGACCAGCTTGTGCATGGAATGCCGGTGGGCAACGTGGCCGTATTCGTGAGCCAGAACGGCGGCCACCTCGTCGGCGGTCTCGGCCTTGTCGATCAGCCCCCTCAAGAGAACGACGTGGCCGCCGGGCATGGCAAAGGCATTCGGAACCGGTGACGGCAGAATGGTCGTGACATCGCCGACGATCCGGCCGTTGGAGGCGGCGCGCAGCCGGTCGAGCAAGGTCTTGAAGGCAGTATCGGCCGCCGCGCTCGGCGCGCAGACCCGACCACGCGACAATTGGGCGGCAATGTTCGATTTGACGCTGGCGCCAATCTGACGATCGACCACCATGGGAATCGCCGGCACGATGCCGCGAGCGATGGCGGGAACGCCGTAGATTGCAAGCAGGACCAGCGAGATGCAGGCCGCAGCCGACCAGCCGACGATCTTGACCTTGTCAGCCCGTTCTATCGCCCCCCGGTTCTTGATCGACGGACAGGACGTCATCAGGGTCTGGGCCAGCATCGCCTCTGCCACATCGAGGCGTGCACCGTCGTCCGGTTCCAGCCGCACCCGAAGCAGGCCGACCGGCGCGTCGATCATGCGGATGTCGGCAAGCGGCCAGGCAGCGAGGGTGTCCCCGTCCGGCCCGAGAACCAGGACGAATTCCGACTGGACGTCCACCCGCACCTTGTGCGGCTTGGCCGTGTGTCCGTCGTAATAGGTCGCGTCACCCTGTCTGGTCATAGGCCGATATCAAAATCACCCACATCCATGGCATCGGCAAAGCCGGCGCCGAAGCCGCCCTCGGAACCCTGCAAACGACCGACCAGGTCGTCCAAGAGTTCCGGATTCAGGATCAGGATCGCGCCGGCGACGAGCTCCCAGATCCGTCTCTGCAAATAGATGAGCCCGAGAATGCCGACCACAATCATAAAACCGTAGATCCCGATCACGGAAGTGATGACGGCAACGATTGTCTGGGTGGCTTCCGGCAGCGATGCCAGGCCGATAAGGAAATACAGCACGCCCGCGAGGATCCCGAAAACCAACGGCAGCACAATACCGGCGAGCCCCACCATCAGGAAGAACAGCAGATAGGCGCCATAGAGCGACCGTGCTTTGAGCTGCATGTCCGTCTTGACGCCCTGCAGGGCGGTCGCGCTGAAAAACCGGCTCGTGCGCCGGGCGTAGTAATAGGGGTAGCTCACGAACAGACCGAAGATTGTCCAGCCGATGCCGGACCCAAACGCGCCGATCATGGTGGCATCGCCCGGCGCGAGCTTCGTCGTGTCCAGTCTGAAGTTTCCTGTGCCGGTCGGCACCCAGGCACCCGCAAAGGCGACGAAATCGAACGTGAACAGCGCCGTGACCGCCACCAGTGCCAGCGGTAGGATAAAAATTGCCCACAAGATGCCATAGGGGATGGCGATCAAGCGCCAGGACCCGGAAAACGAAAACGGTGCCGCGCCCAGATGCATGCGTTCGATGCGATAGCGATACAGATCGGCTTCGGCGAACGGCACCGACAGACCGAGGGTCAGGACGCCGAGCACGATCCATCCCGCTGCCCGCGCGGCATAGCCCCAGCCCGAACCGGTCTGGTGTACCCTAAGGCCGCGCCAAAGGGTCCGGTTCAGCCGGTACCGACGCGCCCGGTAATAGGCGAACAGAAACAAAAAACCGAAGATCAGCGACAGAACGATGCTCGCAAACGGCGCAAGTCCCGGATTGAGACCGATCGAAACGCCCAGCACGACCGCGTTCAGCGGCACGATAATCGCGAGCGCAATTAAAAAGCCCAGGAAGATTTCCAGACCGCGCCCGACATATTCCAGCGGCGAGCCGTGCACCAGCGTATGGCCCCAGAAGAACCGGCGCAGATCGGTGATGTACCAGAACCGGTAGATGCCGAGCGTTACCAGCGTCAGCAGGTATCCCTTGATCGCCAGCGGGATGAGGACGCCCTTGCCGGCGTCGAAAACCACGCGGCCCTGGGACTCGGCTTGAGCGGGGGCTTGGTCGGGTCCGGTCGCCGGCTGATCGAGCGCGCGCGCCGCGGCCGCCGCCAGATCGGGTTCCGGTCGCTGGCCGGTCGAGGGCACGCTTTTCCAGGGATTGGAGGGACCGCTCCCGCCGTCTGTCGACATCCTCGTTGATCCCCCTTTCGACGCCACACGCATGGCTGCCCGCACTTGCCGGCAGACTGTCAGAATGCCCTTTGCAAAACGTGACGCGTGCCGTTACAGGCCGAGTCCGGTGCCGGTCACATCACCATATCTGATTCCCACACGATCCCCGGAGCGGACCCTGACGAACCGATCCCGCCCCGCGGAAAGCCGGCCTTACGCGGTCGGCAAACGGTAGTCCTTGAACTGATCGCGCAGCGTTGTCTTCTTGATCTTGCCGGTCGCCGTGTGCGGGATCTCATCGACGAAGACGACGTCGTCCGGCATCCACCATTTGGCAATCTTGCCCTCCATGAAGGACAGGATGGCCTGTTTTTCGGTTTCCCGGCCGTCCTTGCGCACGACGACCAGCAGCGGCCGCTCGTCCCA
Organism: Rhodobiaceae bacterium; assembly: GCA_028285165.1. Lineage (GTDB taxonomy): Bacteria > Pseudomonadota > Alphaproteobacteria > Rhizobiales > JANQQB01 > JANQQB01. The sequence continues at coordinate 3,980 of JANQQB010000452.1, read as the reverse complement.
TTTGGGATGTTCGACACCGATCACGGCGGCTTCGGCGACATCGGGATGACCGACGGCCAGGTTTTCCAGGTCGATGGACGAAATCCACTCGCCGCCGGATTTGATGACGTCCTTGGACCGGTCGGTGATCTGCATGTAGCCGTACTTGTCCATCGTGGACACGTCGCCGGTGTCGAAGAACCCTTCGTCGTCGAGGATATCGCCGCCTGCCCCCTTGAAATAAGACTCCGCAACGGCGGGCCCGCGGACCTTCAGGCGCCCGAACGTCTTGCCGTCCCAGGGCAGTTCGACACCATCATCGTCGGTGATCTTCATTTCCACAGTGAAGGGCGGGTGGCCCTGTTTTTCCTGAATATCGAGCAGCGCATCGCCTTTAAGGTCGGCATATTCCGGCTTCAGCGAACAGAACGAGCCGAGCGGGCTCATTTCCGTCATGCCCCAGGCATGCAGGACCTGAACGCCGTAGCGGTCCTGGAAGGCCTTGGTCATGGCGCGCGGGCAGGCCGATCCTCCGATGACGACCCGTTCCAGGCTCGTCAGATTGGCGTCGGTCTGTTCCAGGTGCTGCAACAGCATGAGCCAGACGGTCGGCACGGCCGCCGTCATCGTCACCTTCTCGGTCTCCAAGAGGTCGTAGATCGACGCGCCATCCATCCTGGCGCCCGGCATGACCATGGCCGCGCCGGTCATCGGCGCCGAAAACGCCAGCGACCAGCCATTGGCATGGAACATCGGCACAACCGGCATGATGCGGTCGCGCGCGGACGCGTTCAGCATGTCGGTGGCGGCGGCGGCCAGCGAATGGATGATGTTGGAGCGGTGCGAATAGACCACGCCTTTCGGCTCGCCGGTCGTGCCCGACGTGTAGCACATGCCGGCAGCCGAATTCTCGTCGAACTCCTTCCATGCGAAGTCGCTGTCGGCTTCGGCCTTCCAGGATTCGTAGTCGATCACATTCGGTAAACTCGTGTCCGGCATGTGGTCGGCGTCGGTCAGCACCACCACCTGTTCGACCGTCGTCAGTTCGCCGATGATCTTTTCGACAACGGGCACGAAGGTCAGGTCGACGAAGACCATGCGATCCTCGGCGTGGTTGATGATCCAGGCGATCTGTTCGGGAAACAGCCGCGGATTGACCGTGTGGTAGATCGCGCCGATGCCCAAGAGACCGTACCAGACTTCCATATGGCGCCAGGTGTTCCAGGCGAGCGTTGCAACGCGGTCGCCCTGGCGTATGCCATAGGCGTCGAGCCGCTTGGCGACCTGCAGGGCGCTGAGGCGCAGATCATGATAGTTCGTGCGATGGATTGGGCCCTCGACGGAGCGTGAAACGATTTCGCGACCGCCGTGAAACGTCGCCGCATGGTCGATGACCTTGTGGCACAGAAGCGGCCAATCCTGCATGAGTCCGAGCATCTTTCCCTCCGGAATCCCTTTCTGGTTTTGCGCGATGATAAAGAAACATTCGCAGGGCCTGTCCAGAGCGTTTGAAAAAATAGTTCGCCGGCGGTCCCAGCCGGGCTTGCCAAACCGTCGGATCGTCCGGCTTTATGGCGAGGACAGGATCGCCGGCCTGCCCGATCGTATCCGCCTCGAGGCGACGACGGCCAAGGCCGGCAGACGAGCAAGAGGAAATCGCCATGCCGTTGACGAATGCCCAGACCCGCGATGTCGAATCCGTCCTGCACGGCTACACGCCGTTGCACAAATTGCGCGAGAACGGCCCGATGATCGTCGAGGGCGGTGACGGCGTGCACATCACCGATTCCAGCGGCAAGACCTATATCGAGGCGCTCTCGGGGCTGTGGTGTGCCGGGCTCGGCTTCGGCAACGAAGAACTGATCGAAGCGGCGACCGAACAGCTGCGCCGCCTGCCCTATTACCACCTGTTCGGCGGAAAGGGCTACGAGCAGGCCACCGAGCTGGCGGAAAAGCTGAAGGAAATGGCGCCGATGCCGGCCGCCCGCGTGTTCTTTACCTCGTCCGGCTCGGAGGCCAACGACACCCAGGTCAAGCTCGCCTGGTACTACAACAACGCCCGCGGCAAGCCGGAGAAGAAGAAGATCATCAGCCGGCAGAAGGCCTATCACGGCGTTACGCTGGTGGCCGGATCGATGACCGGCCTGCCCTATGCGCATGCGGATTTCGACCTGCCGTTCGATTTCATCAAACACACCGAATGCCCGCACCATTATCGGTTCTCCGAGGACGGGGAGACGGAGGAAGAATTCTCCGCCCGTCTCGCGCACATGCTGCAGGAGCTGATCGACCGGGAAGGCGCGGACACGATCGCCGCCTTCATCGCGGAACCGGTGATGGGTGCCGGTGGCGTGATCATCCCGCCGCAATCCTATTTCCCGGCGATTCAGCCGGTGCTGGAAGCCGCCGACATCATGGTGATCGACGACGAGGTCATCAACGGATTCGGGCGGACCGGAAACTGGTGGGGGGCGGAAACCGTCGGCATGACACCGACGACGTTGTCCTGCGCCAAACAGCTTACCTCGGCCTATGCGCCGCTCGGCGCTGTCGTCATCCCGCAGGAGATGGCCGATGCCTTTGAGGAGCAGTCGCGCAAGCTCGGCACGTTCGGTCATGGCTTCACCTATGGCGGCCATCCGGTGAGCTGTGCGGTCGCCGTCAAGGCGATCGAAATCTATGAGCGCATGAACATTGTGGAACGGGTCCGCGGACTGGCCCCGATCATGGCCTCGCGGCTGGAAAAGCTCGCCGAACATCCGCTGGTCGGCAATGCCCGGTCGGTGGGTCTGATCGGCGCGGTTGAACTGATGGCCGACAAGGCAACGCGCAAGGCGTTCGATCCGAAGGCGACGGTCGGCGCGAAATGCGTCGCGATGCTGGAGAAACATGGTGTCGTTTCGCGGGCGATCGTCGACAATGTGGCGCTGTGCCCGCCAATGGTGATCTCCGAGGCGGACCTTAACGACCTGTTCGACCGGCTCGAAAAAGCGCTCGACGACACCGAGCACTGGGTCGCATCGGAAGGCCTGCGCGCCGCCGCATAGCAGCACTGTCAATTTTGCATTGGACGGCGGACAGCCGGAAGCGTAACGACGCGCTCGGTTGTCCGCGATTCGTTCAGGCGACGATTCCGTTTTCCAATCCGTCGGGTTTGGTGGATCCGGTGGCGTTCGTGACACGCCACCCTATGGATCGATCCGTCTCGGTTTGCTGCCGACATTTGGTTTGCCGGCATGCGTTTCCAGATGGGCCAATAGAAAACCCCGATCGGTAAGGTTAACTTTTGGCAATCAATAGGAATAAATACTGACAAATCGCGGTAACACCCCCATATGCGATATTGGTCTTGTGAGGAGCAGGTTAGAGAAAGCAATGTCCAGCAAACAGTCGTCCGTACAGAAGCCGCAATCGGCCCAGAGCCCGAAAATCGGCCTTGACGCATTTTACAAGCCGGTGGGAATCCAGGCGGTTTCCGCTGCAAGCATCTGCATCAAGTCGTCGAAATAATCGACTTGGCGATGCCGGTTCGGTAACGGCTACGCCGCTCGTAACGGCGCAGCCGCCCGGCTTAGAGTGTGAGTATGTGTGGCGGGTTTTGTCGAACCCGTTTCTCCACAAGCCGAGGCTTTTGCCGTTCCTACGCCTGAAAAAACCTGAAAACTCGATCTTTGGTTAACAAGTGCCGGAGCGGCTCGATCGGGCGCGTTTACGGATACAGGCGCTGGTCGGTCCAATCGGCATCCGGGCCGGGCCGCTCGAACCGGATGCGATCGTGCAGGCGGAACTTTCCGTCCCTCCAGAATTCGATCGAGATCGGCGTCAAGCGGAAGCCGGACCAGTAATCGGGTCGCGGAATCTCGCCGATTGCGTACTTCGCAGTGAATTTCGCGATCTCCTTTTCGAGCGCGAAACGGCTTTCCAGCGGACGCGATTGCTTCGACGCCCAGGCGCCGATCCGGCTGCCCCTGGCGCGGGAGTTAAAGTACTCGTCGGCCTCC
>JANQQB010000449.1 GCA_028285165.1 Rhodobiaceae bacterium | reverse complement strand
AGGCGCCGAGAAACGTGTTCATCGTGCGCTCGCCGTCCGGCGTGATCAGGATCATCGAGCGCGCTGTCGGCGCGCCGTTCACCAGGGCGGCCGTGTCGAAATGCACGCCGAAGCCGCGCATGTCGTGGCCATAGGCTTCACCGAGCGTATCGGCCGCCACCTTGCCGATGAAAGCCGCGTCGCCGCCGAACGACGCCACACCCGACGCGGTATTGCCGGCACAGCCGCCTGAAATGCGCAGTGCCGGGCCCATATTGCCGTAAAGACGCTCCGCCTCGTCCGCATCGATGAGACGCATCGACCCTTTCACGAGTTCTTCCCGGACCAGGTAGTCGTCTTCCACATTGGCCAGCACGTCGAAGATCGCGTTGCCGATTCCCAATACGTCGAATTGCGCGTCTGCCATCGATATCCCCGGTGTGGTGAAAGGGTAGGTCGGTTGTTCCGAAGGCCGGCTCCCGGATGTCGGACGCGACTGTCGACGCGCCGGGCCGGCGGGAGGCCGGAATGGATTGGCGCGTCCTTTACACGGATTGGCGCCCGGCTGGCAATCGGCAATTCGCGCATGCGCCTTGTGCGCTCCGATACGACCACCTATGTCGAAACCGGACGTCGAATCGAGCTGGAGACCGACCCGCGTGCTTTTGGAGAATGCATCGCTTGCCTTCAGACAGGCTTTGTCGAAACCGTTTCGTGCGATCTTCTGGCGATCTCTCGGACTGACCCTTTTGCTGTTGTTTGCCGTGTGGATCGGCCTGCAATCGGCGCTCGGGTTCTTTCTGGTCCTGCCCTATCCGTGGCTTGAGACGGCGCTGAGCGTGCTGGCCGGTGTCGGCTCGTTCGTCTTGATGGGGTTTCTCGTCGCGCCGGCCACGGCCATTTTTGCGGCGATCTTCCAGGACGAAATCGCGGAAAAGGTCGAAAAGCACTCCTATCCCCACGACCGGCCCGGCAAGCCCATGCCGATCTTCAAGGCAATCTATCTCGCGGCCAAGTTTCTCGTCCTGGTGATTGCGGTGAACCTGTTTGCCCTGCTTCTGCTTCTGGTGCCGGGCATCAACCTGATCGTCTTCTTCGTCGCCAACGGTTTCCTGCTCGGGCGGGAATTCTTTGAGTTCGCGGCCCATCGTTTCCACGACGAGGCCGACGTGCGCAGGCTCCGGTCCGAACACAGCACCCAGATTTTCCTGGGCGGGCTGATCATCGCCGGCGTGCTGGCGGTCCCGATCCTCAACCTGCTCACACCGATTTTTGCGACGATCTACATGATCCACGTTCAGAAGGCATTGACCGGCAGCGCCGTTACGGCTGACGAAACACGCGAAAACACGGTCTGAAAACGGCGTCAATTGTGAGGACGGCGTATCCGGTCAACGCGTCAGAAATCCAGCGGCGCGCCGTCCACGACTTCCTTCATGACAAAGAAGGTTCGGGTCTGCCGCACGCCGGGCAAGGCGATCAGCTTCCGGCTGTGCAAAAGGTTGAAGTCGGCGATATCCCGCACCCGGATCTTCAGGAAATAGTCGAAATCGCCGGCGACGAGGTGGCAATCGAGCACCACCGGCAAGGCTGCCGCGGCGTCTTCGAAGGCCGAAAAGCTCTCCGGCGTCGAGCGATCGAGAACGACGCCGACAAGGACCAGGGTGCCGCGCGCGACCGTGTCCGGTGCGATCCGGGCGTGCACACCGTCGATCACGCCGGTTGCGAGCAGGCGTTGCGTGCGCCGGTGGCAGGTGGCCGGGCTGACATGGACGCGTTTGGCGAGGTCGGCATTCGCCAACCGCCCGTCGGCCTGCAATTCCTGCAGGATGCGGCGGTCGATGCGATCCAGTTCCAAAGGCTCGGAAGAATCTTCCATATTTTCTCATATGATGATGAAATCGAGAAAGTTTAAGCTTAACTATGCATTGTTTCAAGAATTATTAGGAGAAAATTCGAGAGCACCTTTCCAAGGCGCTCGGGTAGGCTTTGCACGCTTCAGATCAAGAGGACGTGCGCCATGAGCCTGCTTTCCGAATTCGACCGCTACCCCCTGACATTCGGTCCGACGCCGATCGAACCGCTTGCCCGCCTGTCAGCCCATCTGGACGCCGGCATCGAGATCTTCGCCAAGCGCGAGGATTGCAACAGCGGTCTGGCGTTCGGCGGCAACAAGCTGCGCAAGCTCGAATATCTGGTGCCGGACGCCCTTGGTAAAAACTGCGATACGCTGGTGACGATCGGCGGCGTGCAGTCGAACCATACGCGGCAGGTTGCCGCGGTGGCGGCCAAGCTCGGCATGAAATGCCGGCTGGTCCAGGAGAGCTGGGTGCCCTTCAACGACGCCGTCTACGACCGGGTCGGCAACATCCTGATGTCGCGTGTGATGGGCGCCAAGATCGAGCTTGTCGACGAGGGCTTCGACGTGGGCATCCGCGAGAGCTGGGAACGCGCATTGGAGGATGTGCGCCGCAAGGGCGGCAGGCCCTATGCGATTCCGGCCGGCGCATCGGTCCATCCGCTCGGCGGGCTCGGATATGTCGGCTTTGCCGAGGAGGTCCGGGCCCAGGAAGCGGAACTCGGCTTCCGGTTCGACTACATCGTCGTGTGCACTGTGACCGGCTCCACCCATGCCGGCATGGTCGTCGGATTTGCAGCCGATGGCCGCGAGCGCCGGGTGATCGGGATCGATGCATCGGGCACGCCGGAACAGGTCGCGGCACAGGTTCTGGACATTGCGTGCTCGACGGCCGAACGGATTGGCCTCGGACGGGATATCGGGCCGGACGACATCGTGCTGAAGACGGACTATGCCTATCCGGCCTACGGCGTGCCCTCGGAAGAAACCAACGACGCAATTCGCCTGTGCGCGCGGCTCGAAGGCATGATGACCGACCCGGTCTACGAGGGGAAATCCATGCAGGGGCTGATCGATCTGGCGAAAACCGGGTTTTTCCCGGCCGGCTCACGCGTCCTTTACGCGCATCTTGGCGGTGTTCCGGCCATAAACGGCTATTCTTATCTCTATCGAAACGGTTGAACCGTAACCTTTGGCGCGGTTCCATCGTCCAATCCGAGGCCAAGGCATGCGGAAAGGGGCTCCCGGCGGCTTCGCAACGACCGAAACGACGGGGCTTTCGGACCTGCAATTTTGACGTCTATGCTGCGGTGCGTTAGAACCGACGCGGTCTTTGCCGGCCATGCCGATACGCCGCCGGCAATGCGATTTGAAGGACACATTATGGCTGATGTCGACGTGAAGCCCGATCGACCACTTTCCCCGCATTTGCAGATCTACAAGCCGATCTTCACGATGATGATGTCGATCGTGCACCGCATAACTGGCGCGGCGCTCTATGTCGGCACGATTCTCGTCGCCTGGTGGCTGATTTCGGTGGCGATCGGCGGCGCCTATTACGACTTCACGACGGGCATCTTCAACTCCATCATCGGGCGTTTGATCCTGTTCGGCTATACGTGGGCGCTGATGCATCACATGCTCGGCGGCATTCGCCATTTCGTCTGGGATCTCGGCTACGGTCTCGGACCCGGCGACCGCGACATGATCGCCAAGGCCACATTGGTCGGCTCGGTGGCGCTGACGCTGCTGATCTGGCTCGTCGGTCTCTTGGCTTAGGAGGCGTAACTTATGACAATGCGCACACCCCTCAGCCGCGTTCGCGGCCTCGGATCGGCCAAGGAAGGAACGGATCATTTCTGGAAGCAGCGCCTGACCGGCGTGGCCAATGTTCCGCTCATGATCTTCTTCGTTTTCCTGATCGTATCCATGGTCGGAGCCGATCATGCGACCGCGGCGGCGATCGTCGCCTCACCCTTCGTTGCGATACTCCTGCTCCTCGTGATCGTTTCGGGGCTGTATCATATGCGTCTCGGCATGCAGACGATCGTTGAGGATTATGTCAGCGCCGAGGGCGCGAAGATCGCGCTTTTGATGGCGAACACGTTTTTCTGTGTCGCCATCGGAGCGGCGTGTGTCTTTGCGGTATTGAAAGTCAGCTTTGGAGGCTAGCCGATGTCGGAAGCAAGCGGAAACGGTGCCGCGGTCAACGGGCGCGCCTACTCGTTCATCGATCACACGTTCGACGTGGTTGTCGTCGGCGCCGGCGGCGCGGGGCTGCGCGCTGTCGTCGGCGCTTCTGAAGCCGGGTTGAAGACGGCCTGCATCAGTAAGGTCTTCCCCACTCGGTCGCACACGGTCGCCGCCCAGGGCGGCATTTCCGCCTCCCTCGGCAATATGGGCGCCGACGACTGGCGCTGGCACATGTACGACACGGTGAAGGGGTCGGACTGGCTGGGCGACCAGGATTCCATCGAATATCTCTGCCGCGAAGCGCCCGCTGCCGTTTACGAACTGGAACATTGGGGCGTGCCGTTCTCCCGCACCGAGGAAGGCAAGATCTATCAGCGTCCCTTCGGCGGCATGACGACCAATTACGGCGAGGGCCGGGCGCAGCGGACCTGCGCGGCGGCCGACCGCACCGGCCACGCGATCCTGCACACGCTCTACGGCCAGTCGCTGCGCCATTCCGCGGAATTCTTCATCGAATACTTTGCCATCGACCTCATCATGGAAGAGGGCGTGTGCCGCGGCATCGTGGCCTTGTGCATGGAAGACGGCACGCTGCACCGCTTCCGCGCCCACAAGACGATCTTGGCGACCGGCGGTTACGGCCGCGCCTATTTCTCCTGCACCTCGGCGCATACCTGCACCGGCGACGGCAACGCGATGGTTCTGCGCGCCGGTTTGCCTCTGCAGGACATGGAATTCGTGCAATTCCACCCCACCGGGATTTACGGAGCCGGCTGCCTGATCACCGAGGGTGCGCGCGGCGAAGGCGGTTACCTCGTCAATTCCGAGGGCGAGCGCTTCATGGAGCGGTATGCGCCGTCGGCAAAGGATCTGGCATCGCGCGACGTGGTGTCCCGGTCGATGACCATGGAAATCCGCGAGGGCCGCGGTGTCGGCAAGGACGGCGATCACATCTTCCTGCACCTCAATCACCTCGATCCGGATATTCTCGGCGAGCGGCTGCCGGGGATTTCCGAATCCGCGCGGATCTTCGCCGGCGTCGATGTGACGAAAGACCCGATTCCGGTCCTACCGACCGTCCACTACAACATGGGCGGCATTCCGACGAACTATCACGGCGAGGTCCTGACCAAGGCCGACGGCGATCCCGATCGGGTCGTTCCCGGCCTCATGGCGATCGGCGAGGCCGCCTGCGTCTCCGTGCACGGGGCGAACCGGCTCGGATCGAATTCGCTGATCGATCTTGTCGTGTTCGGGCGGGCGGCCGGCCTGCGCTGTGCCGAGACCGTTTCGCCGAACGAAAAGCATCCCGATCTGCCGGCCGATGCCGGCGATCTCGCAATCAGCCGCCTGGATCATTTCAGACACGCGTCGGGCGGCACCCCGACGGCCGAATTGCGGATGAAAATGCAACGGGTCATGCAGACCAATTGCGCGGTCTTCCGCACCAGCGAAATCCTCGACGAGGGCCACGGCCTGATCCACGACGTCTGGTCCGGCATCGACGACATCGCGGTGACCGACCGGTCCCTGGTCTGGAACACGGATCTCATCGAGACGCTGGAATACGACAATCTGATCGGCCAGGCCGTCGTGACGATGGATTCAGCGCAGAACCGGACGGAATCGCGCGGCGCGCACGCTCACGAGGACTTCCCGGACCGCAACGACGCGGAATGGATGAAACACACCCTGGCGTTCCTCGATCTGGAGAACCGCAAGGTCGCGATCGACTACCGCCCGGTGCACGAATACACCCTCACCAACGACGTGGCCTATATCGAGCCGCGCGCCCGGGTCTACTGAGCAGCCTCGGCATGCCGTGAGCGACGCCCGGCGCAGGAACAAGGAACAGACATGGTTCAGCTGACGCTTCCCAAGAATTCCCAGATGACGGAAGGCAAGACCTGGGACAAACCGTCCTCGGGCCAGTCGTTGAAGGAGTTCCGGGTCTATCGCTGGAATCCCGACGATGGCCGCAATCCGCGCGTCGACACCTATTTTGTCGATCGCGACGATTGCGGGCCGATGATCCTCGACGGGCTGATCTGGATCAAGAACACCATCGATCCGACGCTGACCTTCCGCCGGTCCTGCCGGGAGGGCATTTGCGGCTCCTGTGCCATGAACATCGACGGGACGAACTCGCTCGCCTGCACCAAGGGCATGGACGAGGTGAACGGACCGATCCGGATCTATCCGTTGCCGCACATGCCGGTCGTCAAGGATCTGGTGCCCGACCTGACGAACTTTTATGCCCAGCATCGCTCGATCGAACCCTGGCTGCAGACCGCCACGCCGGAACCGCGCGATGAATGGAAACAATCGCACGACGACCGCGCCAAGCTCGACGGCCTGTACGAATGCATCCTGTGCGCCTGCTGTTCGACTTCCTGTCCGAGCTATTGGTGGAACGGCGACCGCTATCTTGGCCCGGCCGTACTGCTGCAGGCCTATCGCTGGCTGATCGACAGCCGCGACGAGGCGACCGGCGACCGGCTCGACAATCTTGAGGATCCGTTCCGGCTGTATCGCTGCCACACGATTATGAATTGTGCGCAGACTTGCCCGAAGGGTCTGAACCCTGCCAAGGCCATCGCTGAAATCAAGAAGATGATGGTCGAACGGCGGGTCTGATCCGGATATCCCGTTTCGGCCGATTGGACTGCTCCGATCCTCATCAAGTGGACCTTGGTGAGGGTCTGAAATTACGTCAGCATTGCTGACGTAATTGGGAGCTTGTCATGAAAAAGAGCACATCCGAGCCCTGGATGCCGGCCGACGAATACGGCCGTTCCCTGAAATCCGGCCTGTCGATCAACCTGCTTGTCCGCACCGTTGCCGATTCGACCGTCTTCCTGCAAACGGTGTTTGGCATGACGATCGTCTATGCCGACGAGGATTTTGCTGTCATGCGCACAAACGGGGCGGATTTCATGCTGCATGCCGATCACACCT
>JANQQB010000443.1 GCA_028285165.1 Rhodobiaceae bacterium | reverse complement strand
AATCGCTTGCCCGATACACCGTATCGCGCTGCGCGATTTGCCTAGCCGAGCGACCTGATTTGGTCCATCAAATGGTTCTATCTAACCCGGAACCGCTCTGACGTCCGCTCCCACAACAGGATCTGCTCCGTCATGCCGCTGCGCGTGGTTCACGTCATTTCCAATCTCGGCACCGGCGGCGCGGAAACGATGCTGGTCCGCCTGCTGTCGGCGGACAGAAAGCCGCATGACCACGCCGTTATCTCGTTCCTTTCCGACGGCGCGCTTGCGCCGGATGTTCGGACTCTCGGCGTCGACCTGTTCGAAATGGGGGCCAAACGGTCGGCCGGCACGGCCCTATTGTTGCCCGGACTTGCAAGACTGCTTACCCAGCTGCAGCCGGACGTGGTGCAGGGCTGGATGTACCACGCCAACGTCGCGGCGTCGGCATCCCGATTCCTCATGCGATCCCGACCGCCGGTGCTCTGGAACATCCGACAAACCTTGCAAAAACTGTCCAACAATTCGCTTCTGACCCAGGGGACGATCCTCGCCGGTACGCTGCTGCGCGGCTCGCCTGCCGGCATCGTCTACAATTCGACTGAATCCGCCGACCAGCACGAGCGCGTCGGGTATCCGCGGGCAAAGCGCATCATCATCGAAAACGGCTTTGACCTCAAGGCTTTCCAACCCCGTGAGATCGCCCGACAAAGCCTCATGCACGTGCTTGGACTGGAGGGAACGCCTATTCTGATCGGACGGGTGGCGCGAAAGGCCGCCCAGAAGGACGATCCCACCTTGTTCGCCGCCTTTGCCGAGGTCGCCGCCGAGCAGGCGGACGTCCATCTGGTGCTGATCGGTCCCGGGATGGATCGCACCGATCCGGACCTCGATCGACTTGCCCGTGACACGTCGGCGTCCGAGCGCATCCATTTCCTCGGTCCCCGCCGCGATGTCGCGGACCTGACGGCCGGCTTCGACGTCGCCGTCTCCAGTTCCGCTCACAGCGAGGGGTTCTCAAATGTGATTGCCGAAGCAATGGCGGCCGGTGTGCCGGCCGTCGCCACCGACGTCGGCGAGGCCCGTCGCATTGTCGGGGACGACAGCCGGATCGTTTCGCCAGGCAGACCCGATGCCCTGGCAACCGCCATGGCGCGTATTCTGGCGCTTTCGGACAGTGACCGGAACGTGCTCGGCCAATCGGATCGAACACGGATTGAACAGAGTTTCGGCATCGAAACCATCGCCGCGCGTTACAGCGCTTTGTGGCAGGAAACCGCCGGCCAGGCCGGATCGCCGGCGCCGGGGGCGCCGCGGGATGTCTGAACGCACCGGGATCGGGCCCTGGCTTCTGGTGCTTGCCCTGTCGCTCGGGCCGGCGGTCAGCAATGGATTTGCCCGCTTCGCCTATGGCCTGATCCTGCCGGCCATGCAGACGGACCTGGCGTGGACCTATACCCAGGCCGGCTGGATCAACACCGCGAATGCCCTCGGTTACCTCGTCGGCGCCCTGTTCACACTTGCGACGATCCAGCGGTTCGGGGCCAAGGCGCTTTTCATGGGCGGGATGGTTCTGACCGCCGTGACTCTGACGCTGAGCGGCCTGACCCGGGATTTCTGGCTCTTGTCAACGTGGCGTGTTCTGGCAGGGATCGGCGGCGCGCCCGTCTTCATCGCCGGGGCGGCGCTTGTCTCCGCGCAATTCCGCGAAACCCCGTCGCGCAACACCCTGGCGATCGCGGCCTATTTCGGCGGCGGCGGCGTCGGCATGCTGGTGTCCGGCCTGGTCCTGCCCTCGTTTTTCGACCGATACGGAGCGGAATCATGGCAAACCTCCTGGCTGCTGCTTGGCCTCGCCAGCAGTCTCGCCACCGTCTTTGCGCTGGTCTGCGTGCGACATGCCGCCGATCCGAATCGAGCGGCAGGACCGGC
>JANQQB010000408.1 GCA_028285165.1 Rhodobiaceae bacterium | reverse complement strand
GCGAAACACCACGCGCCGGGAATCGATCTCGCAGCTATTGCCCCAGTAGATGTGGTTGTCGATTAGGGCGGACAAAAGATTGTGCGCCGACGTGATCGCATGGAAGTCGCCGGTGAAATGGAGGTTGATGTCCTCCATCGGCACCACTTGGGCGTAGCCGCCGCCCGCAGCGCCGCCCTTCATGCCGAAACACGGGCCGAGCGACGGTTCGCGCAGACAGATCGCCGCGCGTTTGCCGATCCGGTTCAGCCCGTCGCCAAGTCCGACGGTCGTCGTCGTCTTGCCCTCGCCGGCCGGCGTCGGGTTGATGGCGGTCACCAGAATGAGCTTGCCGTCCGGCCTGCCCTGGACCGACTTGATGAAATCAGCGGAGACCTTGGCCTTGTCATGTCCGAACGGGAGCAGATGTTCGGACGCAATGTCGAGCTTTTCGCCGATCTGCTGGATCGGACGTTTGGAAGCCTCGCGAGCGATTTCGATGTCGGATTTCACGGACATGGTGGGATTCCTCGGATCTGGTATGCGGGGGTCGGATGGGACAGGCAGGCCCTGAGAGACGCGAGCGAACCCTGCGTCGAAACCGGGATGCATGCCGATTTCCGGCCGACGGATTCAAGCCCATACACGACATCCGAAGCGACCTGCCCCGCCATGTCGATTCGCGGGCCCAATCCACCGGATGACCTGCGATGTGCCATTGCCCGCAAATGCTTATGAGGCTAGGTTTCCGTTGAGAAACCGCGAAGCCGTGAGAGCCGGAACGGTCGTGACATCCCTGTCCCCGACACCGAAGACCATTGTCTTTGTACTGATACCGAATTTTTCGCTGATCGCGTTCGGTTCGGCGATCGAGCCGTTGCGGGTCGCCAATCGCATTTCAGGCCGGTCGCTCTATCGCTGGGCCATCGTTTCGCCCGATGGCCGGCCCGTCCGGGCAAGCAACGGTCTGGAAGCCAATGTCGAGGGGTCGATTCTGGATCTCGGCAGTGCGGCGATCGATATCAACCGGGCGGATTTTGTATTCGTGTGTTCCGGTGTGGACGTGGAGGCGTTCCAGCACGCGGGCTTTTCCGGCTGGTTGAAGCGCCAGCACGACAAGGGGTCCTCGATCGGCGGGTTGTGCACTGGCGCGTGGCTCCTGGCCAAGGCCGGTCTCCTGGAAGACCGACGTTGCGCCATCCACTGGGAAACTTTGCCGGCCTTTTCCGAACGCTTCCCGGAAGCGGACGTTCATGCCGATCTCTTCGAAATCGACGACGCGCTCTACACCTGCGCGGGCGGCACGGCGGCCCTCGACATGCTGTTGCAGATCATCGGCGAGCAGCATGGCGACGACCTCGTCGCCAAGGTCTGCGAGCTCTGCCTGGTCGACCGGGTGCGATCATCCCAGGACCGCCAGCGCCTGCCCCTGCGCGCCCGCATCGGCATCCACAACAGCAAACTTCTAATGCTGATCGAGATGATGGAGCGCCACATCTCGGTTCCCATGACGCTGGAGGAGATGTCCCGCGAGGCGCGGTTGTCCCGCCGCCATGTGGAGCGTCTGTTCCGGCAGAATCTCGGGCGATCGCCTGCCCGCTATTATCTGGAATTGCGGCTGGAGCGGGCCCGTCAATTGCTGATGCAATCCGACATGCCGATTGTCGACGTGGCGATCGCCTGCGGCTTCGTTTCCGCGTCGCATTTCTCCAAATGCTATCGCGGCCTATTCGGCCGGTCTCCGCAAAGCGACCGGCGGGAACGCACCGTGGCGGAGGCGATCTGACGACCTCTTGCCGGATGTCCGATGTCAAACGAGCGGCAGATCGTCGTTTTCCGACAGGACAGGATCCGGCGCGGGTGCGTTGGCCACGGCCCCGCCGGTGGCGATGGTAAAGTCGATATCCAGCGAATCCAGCAGCGTGCCGCCGCCTCCATCCTGGCTGTACAGGTCAAGATCCAGGTCGTAGGTCCCCTTGGTGAATTTCTCGCCCCAAAAATCGCCGGACGCGTCGCCGAACAGGGCGTAGGGTTCGAGGTTTTCCAATTGCGTCTGCGCGCCATCGTTCAGGTCAAAGCGAATGCTCTCCACGCGATCCGCACCGGTCGTGACTTCCGCTGTAAAAGTCAGCCGGCGTCCGGCGACAAGCGCCGCATCGATCGTGTCGCCGTCATTCACGGTCGTCACAACCTGACCGGTATCGGCGTCCACCATCTTCACGACGACGTCGATGGCCGGTCCTGAGGCGATGGTGAAATCGATGTCGACACTCGACAGACGCTGACCGCCGCCCTGTTGCTGGCTAAAGGCATCAACGGACACATTGTAGGTCCCGATGCCGAACGGCTGGCCCCACATATCCCCCTGATTGTCGCCGAAGAGGGCATAGGGCAGCAGGTTTTCCGTTTGAACCTTTTCCCCGTTGTTCAGGTCGAACCGGACGCTTTCGACCTTGTCACCGCCGGTCACGGTTTCGGCCGTGATCGTCACGCGCCGGCCGGCAATCAGGCCGGGATCGATACGGGCACCGGATTGCAGCTCCGACAGGACCTGGCCGGTGTCGGCGTCGACCAGGTTCACGCGCATTTCGACGTTGCCCGTGCCGGACGTGGTCGCCGTGATCAATTCGTCGACATCCCAGGACCGGTCCGAGAAGAACACCGTTTCGATCGTATCCGACACATAGTCCACGGCGCTGCCGATCACTTCCAGAAACGCGTTGGCAAAGCCGAATGTGTAATCGCCATAGGCGTTGTCAAAGTAGACCGAATCGGTGCCCGAACCGCCGACATACCGGTCGGAGCCGGCCCCGTCGTGAAACACGTCATTGCCGCCGCCGCCGGTCAGCACGTTGTTTGCAGAATTGCCGTAGAACACATCGTTGGCGCTGCCGCCGATGGCGTTTTCAATGATCGTGCTGCCGGCAATCCCGATATTGTACGTCATGGAATTCGACACACCGCCCGCGGACGAATAGGTGCCGGGCGCCAGGTTGACGACGGCGCGCTGCGAGAAACCCGACAGATCGAGCGTATCGATGCCGCCCGCGTCATAGATCGTCAACACAGGCGTTTTGTTCAGGGAAAAGTCGAAGACCGAGTTTCCGGCATTGCTGTTGAAGCCATAAACGGTGTTGCCGGTCCGCGTCGTCGTATCGGCGCCGTACATGTCCTGGATGGTCAAAACGTCGTGCACCATCGGGGTCTGGGCATATTGCCAGCCGGTTCCGCCGTTCCAGTCCGCGCCGGTATTGGAGGCGCTGAAATACGACATGACCGTCCACTGATGGGTGTCCTGCGCGTAGACCGCGTCATTGGCATAAGTCGGGCGGCCGCCGTTGTAGTTCCCGGGATGGCTGAGACCGATCGCGTGGCCGACCTCGTGCAGGATGGTCATGAAGGCGTAGGATCCGGAATTCGGTGAATAGAGCGACGTGTAGGTGTCCGAATTGAGCCAGACCGACCCCGACCAGTTCGACCCGCCCGGATAATAGGCGTGGGCATAGCCGATATTGGTCGTTGTGTTGGCGAAGGTGACGTTGGCGAACTGGGGCGAACTGGTCACCTCGTTGAACGACGGCACGATCAGATCGTCCCAAAGCTCCATGACATCGCGGGTGGCCGCTTTTTGTGCGTTCGAGAAGCGTGCGAAACCGTTGCCCTCGGCACCGAGCGTCCAACTTGGCGCCGAATTCGGAAAGCCGTAGGAGATCGTCGACCCGGACCAGGCGCGCCCGGAATCGATTTGCCCGATCACCTGATCGTCGTTGAAGAACGGCGCCATTTGCGGCGTCGCCTGCGCCGGATCGACGACAGCTTCGCGCTCAGCCAGCGAATTGCAGATCGTGCAGGTGCAGATGTCGGCTTGTGGGTCGAATGACACGGTGGGCCCCTTCCTCGTGTTGGTCGGGCCCCCGGTTCTATGGATCTTGCCGCCGGATCGCCCGGATCGCCCCGCATTTCGAAAGCGTGGCCGAAATGCATTCGGGGGATCGACTGAGATGACAGGACGGTCCGGTCGGAACCTGGATCGCCGCCGCGGGCACCGCCAGGCCGTCAAGCTCGCACAGGGTCAGGGAAAGCCGTGGTGATAATATGACCGGTCTTGGGCAATCCGGCAGCACGGCGCGGCGAATTTATGATTATGGTTAACCGGCAAAACAGGACGGTCATCGCACATGCAGCGTCCGTCTCAATCACAAAAACGAAAACGGGGCCGTTCGGCCCCGCTTCACATTCCGGAACGACCGACGTTGCGTTACGTGTATTGCACGATGTCGAAGCCGGTCTGTTTCTTGTTGATCTTGAACCGGCCTTCCAACACGGCGTCGATCCAGTCCACGGACCGCACGAGCCCGCCGAACGTATAGAAGTGCGGCGCGGTGATCAGCATGTCGGGATCCTCGACGACCGCCTGGGCAAGCCCGATCACGAGATCGTCGGGGGCCCGGTCGCGAACCAGTTTGGTCACCACGCCCAGATTGCGTTTTACAAAGCCCATCGAAGCACCGACACCGCACATCGCGGCAAACTTCAAAAGCGTCTTCATCGAGGCCGGACCCGCGAGCCCGATATTGATGGGCAGAGTAATGCCGGCATCGCGCAGACCGCGTTCCCAACCGACAATGCCGTCGGTGGAAAATGAGAATTGCGTGACGATCCGCAGATCGGCCTGCTTGTCGACGGCATAGGCGTTTTTGACCTTCAGGGCGTCAAGCGCCATGGCATCGGAAAAGAACGGGTTGGTTTCCGGATGACCGGCAACCGCGATGGAGCGGATGCCGTGTTTTTCCAGGAGCCCGTCTTCGAGCAGGTCGAGCGTGTCCTTGTACGGACCGGCCGGTTGTTCGATGTCGCCGGCGATCAACAGGATGTCCGTGACTTGCGCCCGCTCACGCAGTTCCGCCAGATTGTCATCGAGTTCGGACCGGTCGGCAACCCGTCGCGCCGCGATATGCGGTACCGGTTCCATCGCCTCGGACCGCAGCCGGGTTGCCAACGGCAAGGCGAAG
>JANQQB010000439.1 GCA_028285165.1 Rhodobiaceae bacterium | reverse complement strand
GCCGAAGCCTGTAACCCGGTGATGCGGATCGTCTGCGGCCAGCCGTGCGGCCTTTTCCACCGCGTCGGTTCCCAGATGCCGTACGCCGACAACGATCATCCGGGTGACGATACCGTGTTCCGCCTCGGCGGCCGCAAATCCCGCATCCAGGCCGTCGACATAGGTGCGGTAGGACAGGCCGGCGGAGGCGGCGTGGTCGGGTGAAATGAAGACTTCCAGATAGCGCACGCCGGCCGACGCGGACCGGCTGGCATAGTCGTGCGCCAGATCGAACAGCGCTTCTTCGGTCCGGAACACCGTGCTCGCCTGGTCGTAGCAAGCGATGAATTCCCTGAAATCCGACCAGGAATAGCCGCCATCCGGCCCGAATATCCCGGAAAGGTCGATGCCGTGCTGTCGCGCGTATCGGCGCACCAGGGCCGGCTCCGCCGTGCCCTCGATATGAACGTGGATCTCGGCCTTGGCGACCACGTGTCAGAAGCCGCGCACGGGCATGGTATCGGCCCGTTTCAGCCAATTGTCCGGTGACCAGCTTGCGGCGCGGTCGACGACGTGCAGCGTGTAGGCCAGGCGCGAGCGGGGGCTGGTATTCGGTCCGGATCGGTGCGGCAAAAGGCCATGCAGCACCACGAGCGTGCCCGCTGGCGCAACCAGCGGCACGGCGGCGTCGAGGTCCCAATCGACGGCGGCGACGGGTTCCATGACCAGATCACCGGAGGCATTGTAGCGGAACCGTTCCTGAAGCCCGGCCGTGTGCCCGCCCGGAAGCGCATAGAGGCATCCGTTGGATTCGTCCGCGTCTTCCAGCGCAAACCAGAAGCCGATCACGGAGACCGGGTCGGTGTAGAGGAACGTCGCGTCCTGGTGCAGGCTCACTTCGCCGCCGATCCGGGGCTGTTTGAAGATGACCATGGATTGGACCAGCCCGGGATCCGCCTGGCCGAGGCCGCGCGCCAGACGGCCGAGCGCCGGCATGCGCGAAAACCCGTCAAAGACCGGATCGAGGTCGTGCAACGCATGGCCGATCTTGTTGAGGACGCGGGATTTCGGTTGCGTCAATTCACCGTCGGCGAGCGCCCCTTCTTCCAGGAAGAACCGGATCCGGTCGCCGGATTCGCGGAAATACGTGTCCGCCGCATGGCTTTGCTCCGATGTCGAGAACACTGTCCGCACGGTTTCAGGGTCGAAATCGTCGACCAGGTCGTCGATACGCTCCACGAGCCGGTGCCTTGCGTCTGCGTCGACAAAGCCCTCGATGATCAGCACGCCGTCCCGGTCGAAGGCGTCGATCATGGTTCGGTCCGGCAGGGCGTCCGACGACCAGGTGAAGCGTGGCAGGCTCATGCGGCTGCTCCCTTCAGGAAGCTGGTCCCGTGCGGTCCGGCTTCGATGCCCAGATGATGGGCGATGGTTTCACCGATATCGGCGAAGGTGGGGCGAGCACCGATCGAGCCCGTCGGCATCGACGGGCCGAAGCCGAGGATCGGAACGTTTTCCCGAGTGTGGTCGGTGCCCGGCCAGGTCGGGTCGCAGCCGTGATCGGCGGTCAGGATGACGAGATCGCCGGGGCGGGTCTTGTCGAAGATTTCCGGCAGGCGCCGGTCGAAGGCCTCAAGCGCGGTCGCATAGCCGGCGACATCGCGGCGATGGCCATACAGCGTGTCGAAGTCGACAAAATTTGTGAACACCAGATCGCCGTCGCAGGCGTCGTCCATGGTCTGCAAAGTCGTGTTCATCAGCGCATCGTTGCCGGCCGCCTTGCGCACTTCGCCGACGCCGCGATGCGCGAAGATGTCGCCGATCTTGCCGACGCCGAAGACGGTGCGTCCGGCCTCGGTCAACCGGTCGAGCACGGTTGCCTCGGGCGGCGGCACCGCATAGTCCCGGCGATTGGCCGTCCGGGTGAAATCGGCCGGCCCGTTGCCGGTGAAGGGGCGGGCGATGACACGTCCGATGTTCAAGGGGTCGACCAGTTCGCGGGCGATCTCGCAGATCCTGTAGAGGCGGTCGAGACCGAAATGATCCTCATGCGCGGCGATCTGGAAGACCGAGTCGGCAGATGTGTAGCAGATCGGCTTGCCCGTGTGGATGTGGGCCTCGCCGAGTTCGTCGATGATGTCGGTGCCGGATGCCCGCTTGTCACCGAGAATGCCCGGCAGGCCGGCGCGGTGCACGAAGTCGGTGATCAGGGTCTCGGGAAAGGTCGGGCAGGTGTCGGGGAAATATCCCCAGTCGAAGGCGACGGGCACGCCGGCGATTTCCCAATGGCCCGAAGGCGTGTCCTTGCCGCGCGATCGTTCGCTGGCCAGGCCCCAGAGGCCGAGGAGTTGCGGACTGCCCGAAAGGCCGGGCGGCAGGATGCCGGTGGACGCTCGCGACGCCAGACCGAGGCCGAGCCGATCCATATTCGGCACGGCCAGCGGCCCGCGTCGGAACCCCGGCCGGTCGGCCTGGCCCGAATGGCAGGCCTGCGCAATATGGCCAAGCGTATCGGAACCCTGATCGCCGAACGCCTCGGCGTCCCGTGCGCCGCCGATACCGAATGAATCCAGCACGAACAGGAATGCACGCGCCATGGCATTTCTCCCGATGTCCGCTGCCCCGCCCGAATCATACGGTTTCGGGGGTCAAAACGGAATCCCATTGTGTCTTCGGACTGTGCCGCCGGATTCAGGCGCCGATGCGGTCAAGGATCAACGCTGTCTGATCCGGTGCGTCCGGTCCGATCCGGTAGGCTCCCCGGATCCGCTCGGCCGCCCGTTCGGCCGCGTCTGCCGAGGCGGCATGGACCGTGGCAATCTCCACGTCCGGTCCGACATTGTCGCCGATACCCGCGAGATTCGAAAATCCGACTGAGGGATCAATCGGATCTGTGACGGCGCGTCGTCCACCACCGAGTTCGATGACGGCGATGCCGATGGCCCGCGTGTCGATGGCTTGAACAAAGCCTCGTTCCTCAGGCATCACATCCCGGCTGACCGGTGCCGGGTTGAGATAGGCCGTGCTGTTTTCCAGAAAGTCCGCCGGCCCGCCAAGCGCCCTGACCATACGGGAAAACCGTTCCGCAGCCTGTCCCGAGTCCAGACTATCGACCATTCGGGCGTGGCCGTCGGCTTCCGAAGCCGCTTGGCCCGTCATGAACAACAACGTCGCCCCGAGCGCCAGAGTGATGTCGTAGAGCCGGCCGGTCGTCAAGCGGCCGGTGAGGATATCGACCGCGACATTGACCTCAAGCGCGTTGCCGGCGGCATCGGCCAGCGGCTCGTTCATGTCGGTCAACAGCGCTGTGGTCCGCGTACCGGCACCGTTTGCCACGGTGACCAGGCTCTCTGCCAGCGATTGCGCATCCGCCCGCGTTGCCATGAAGGCGCCTGTGCCGCATTTCACGTCGAGCACCAGCGCATCCAGCCCGGCGGCAAGTTTCTTCGACAGGATCGAAGCGGTGATCAGGTCGAGGGATTCCACCGTGCCGGTGACGTCCCGGATCGCATAGAACTTACGGTCCGCCGGTGCCAGGTCGTCGGTTTGGCCGATGATGGCGCAACCGGCCTCGCGCACCGTGCGCTGGAAAAGGGCATTGTCCGGGTTGGTCCGGTATCCGGGGATCGAATCGAGTTTGTCGAGCGTTCCGCCGGTATGGCCGAGGCCGCGCCCCGAAATCATCGGCACATAACATCCGCAGGCCGCGAGCGCCGGTGCCAGCATGAGCGATACCGTGTCGCCGATCCCGCCGGTGGAGTGTTTGTCGATGATGGGTCCGTCAAAGCCCTTCCACGTCATGACCCGGCCGGAATCGCGCATGGCCAGCGTCAGTGCCACCCTTTCGTCGAGCGACATGCCCCTGAAGAAGACGGCCATGGCAAAGGCCGAAACCTGTTCGTTTTTGACCGTTCCCGACGTCAAACCCTCCACGAAGGCCCGGATCGCATCGGCATCCAGTTCCCCGCCATCGCGCTTTCTGCGGATCACTTCCTGGGGCAGCAATGTCATCGATCGATCCTCAATAGGAAGCGGAACTGGCCGGTTCGCCCGTTCCGTCGAGCACGGCGGTCAGCGCATCGAGCAGGCCGCTGGCGCCGAACCGGAAGGTTCCCGGGCGCGCCCAGTCCGGACCGAGTGCCTGGTCGGCGAGGCCGAGATAGAGCATCGCGTCGGCAACCGAGCGGATTCCGCCGGACGGTTTGATGCCGACCGGCCGGTCGGCCCGGACGATGGCGTCCAGCATGATCGAGACCGCTTCCGGCGTCGCGCTCACCTTTGTCTTGCCCGTCGAGGTCTTGATGAAATCCGCTCCGGCGCCGATCGCCATGTCGCTGATGTCCCGAATGATATCCGGATCCGCCAGTTCGCCGGTTTCCATGATGACCTTCAGGGTGCCGCGGTCGGCCATGGCCTCGCGGACCCGCACGATCTGGGTTTCGGCAAATCCGCGCCGCCCGTCGAGATAGGCTCGATAGGGCATGACCAGATCGACCTCATCCGCGCCGTCATCCAGGATGGACTGGGCTTCGGCCATGGCGGCGATCGTGTCGGTGCCACCGGCTGGAAAGTTGGCGACGCTGGCCACCCGTACGCCGGTGCCCTTCAGCCGGTCCACCGCCCGGCCGACGAACCGGGGCCAGAGGCAGACCGCCGCGACGGAGCCGAATTCGGTGACCGCGCGGTCGCACAGCGCGTCGATGTCCTGTTCGGTGCAATCATCGTTCAGATTGGTGAGATCGAGCAGGCCGAGGGCGCGGCGTGCCGTGCCGCTTTCGTCAGGCTGGGTCATCGGCGAGGTCTCCGCAAAGGCCGGTGATCAGGGCCATGAAGGCCGCCGCGCCGGATTGCGCCACGGTCTTGGTTTCGTGATGGCTGAGCGTGCCGCCGGTCATGCCGGCGCCGAAATTGGTGATCGAGGAAACGGCGGCGACCGTCAGGCCCTGGTGCCTGGCGAGGATGCATTCCGGTACCGTGGACATGCCGACCGCATCCGCCCCAAGCGTCCGTGCCATGCGGATTTCCGCCGGCGTTTCGAAGGACGGACCGGAAAACCACATATAGACGCCCTCCTGCAAGGGGATTTCGAGGCGCTCCGCCTGCCGCGCGATCCGTTGCCGGAGGCCGGCGTCGTAGGCCGCGCTCATGTCGACGAACCGGTCGTCACCGGTCTGCCCGATCAGCGGGTTGAGGCCGGAATAGTTGATGTGGTCCGTGATGGTCATCAGGCTGCCGGGCGGCATGTCCGGACGCAGCGAACCGGCGGCGTTGGTCAGGATCAGGTGGGTGCAGCCAAGGGCGGCCAGCGCCGCGATCGGTGTGGCCATGACGCGCGCATCGCCGTGTTCGTAGTAATGTGCCCGGCCGGCAAGCAACACGACCGGCAGGTTGGCGAGCCGGCCAAGCACCACGGCGCCGGCATGCGAGGAAACGCCGGAGACCGGAAAGCCGGGAATGTCCTGGAAAGGAACCCGAACCGCGTCGTCGACAATGTCGGCAAGCGCACCGAGCCCCGAACCGAGCACGATCGCGGTTCGGTAGTGATCGGCGCGCCGGGCCTCAAGGAGGGCCGCCGCGTCGGAAGCGCTCATGAGGGATCCTCCAGGAGGGTAAAGGCCCGCGGCAGCAGGCCCCGAAGCGTGGTGTGCTGACGGATCCGCTCCGGCGATGCGATGTGGATCGGCGTGTCGGGGGCGGCAAACTCGGCCAGCCGCTGCCTGCATCCCCCACAGGGTGTGCAGAGACGCTCGCCGGCGCCCATCACAAGCACCGCAGTGATCCGCTTCTCGCCCGCCGAAACCATTTGCGCGATCGCCGAGGTTTCCGCGCACCACCCTTCAGGATAGGACGCGTTTTCAACATTGCAACCTGCGTAGATCGTTCCGGACTCGGAGCGAACGGCGGCGCCGACGGCAAATCCGGAATAGGGCGCATGAGCATTGTCCCGGGCGGCACGGGCGGCTTCGAACAGCTCTTGAAGGTCGTCGGTGTCGGCCATGGATTTCCGGTCAGCGTTCTTTTGTATAGGCCACGCCGCCGGCCTTGGGCGGGATGGCGCGGCCGATGAAGCCGGCAAGCAGCACGACGGTCAGCACATAGGGCAGGGCCTGCATGAACTGCACCGGCACTTCGCCGATCAGCGGCAGCGCCTTGCCTTGCAGGCGGATGGCACTGGCGTCGAGGAAGCCGAACAACAGGCAGGCGAACATCGCGCTGACCGGCCGCCACTTGGCAAAGATCAGGGCGGCCAGAGCGATAAAGCCCTTGCCGGCAGTCATATCCTTGATGAAGCCTGCCGATTGCGCGACCGCCAGATAAGTGCCGGCAAAGCCGCACAGGATGCCGCAGCAGATCACGGCCTTGTACCGCATGGCAATGACGGAAATACCGGCCGTATCGACCGCGGCCGGGTTCTCGCCCACGGCCCTGAGGCGCAGACCGAACCGGGTCCGGAACAGGATCCACCAGGTCAGCGGCACCGCCGCAAACGCGACATAGACAAGGATGCTGTGCCCTGAAAGCAGCTCCGAATAGAGCAGGCCGATGACCGGAACGTCCGCCAGGGCGGAGGCGAACGGCAGCTCGATCGGATTGAACCGTGCTTCGCTAGGCAGTTGCGGCGTGCGGCCGCCTTGCCGGAACCAGTCCTGGCCGAGCAGGGCGGTCAGGCCGACGGCCAGGAAATTGATCGCGACGCCGGAGACGATCTGATTGCCCTTGTGGGTGATCGAGGCAAAGCCGTGCAAGAGCGCCAAGAGGACCGAGACGGTGATGCCGGCGAGCAGCCCGTTCCAGGCCGATCCGGTCACATAGGCGGCCGCGCCCGCTGCGAACGCGGCGCCGAGCATCTTGCCTTCCAGCCCGATATCGAAAACCCCGGATCGTTCCGAATAAAGGCCGGCAAGGCAGGCGAGCAGCAGCGGCACGGACAGCCGCACGGTGGAATCGAGGATCAGGATCAGGGTGACGAAGGCGTCCATGCCGCTACCCCGCCAGCGCCGCGGACTTCGCGGGCGCGAAGATCCGTACCAGGGTCGGACGGAACATCTGTTCCAGCGCGCCGGCAAACAGGATGACCAGGCCCTGGATGACGATGATCATGTCCCGTGTGATGTCCGGCTTTTCGAAGGCGAGTTCCGCGCCGCCCTGGTAGAGCATGCCGAACAGGATCGAGGCGAAGACGACGCCGACCGGGTGCGAGCGCCCCATCAGCGCGACGGCGATGCCGACGAAGCCGTAGCCCGCCGTGAATTCCAGCACCAGCCGGTTCTGCGAGCCCATGATCTCGTTGAGGCCCATCAGTCCGGCAAGTCCGCCGGACATCAGCATCGTGATGATCGTCAGTTTTGCCGGCGACATGCCGGCATAGACTGCCGCGGTCGGGTTCGTGCCCACCGACCGGATCTCGTAGCCGAGCCGCGTGCGCCAGATCACCAGGTAGACGGCAAGGGCCGCGAGCAGCGCGACGATGAAGGACAGGTTCAGCGGTGCCTGGCCGAGATCGGCGAACGGCAGGACGTCCCGGGCGAGCGGCAGCCGCCCGCCGGCGTCGAACGTCCGGGTTTCCGGCTGCATCGAGCTTGCGGGGCTGAGCACGTCCACCAGCAGATAGACCATCACGGCGGACGCGATGAAGTTGAACATGATCGTCGTGATCACGATATGGCTGCCCCGCTTGGCCTGCAGGTAGGCCGGGATCAGCGCCCAAAGCGCGCCGAAGGCCATGCCGCCGGCAGCCGCAACCGGGAATGTCAGCCACCACGGCAGGTGATCCATGGTCAGGCAGGCAAACGCGACGCCGAGGCCGGCGAAATAGGCCTGGCCTTCGCCGCCGATATTGTACAGACCGCAATGCACCGCGATCGCGACCGCCAGTCCGGTGAAGATGAAATTGGTGGCGTAGAACAGCGTGAAGCCGATGCCTTCGCCGAAACCAAGCGATCCCCAGAGCAGGATCTGCACGGCTTCGATCGGATTTTCGCCGATCAGGAGGACGACCAGCCCGGACACAAAAAACGCCGCAAACACGTTGATGGCCGGCAGCAGGCCGTAATCCACCCAGCGCGGCAGGTCCCCCTTGGTCATGCGTCGACCCGTTCGATCCCGGCCATCATCATGCCCAGTTCCTGCTCTGTCGCTTCCGGTCTGGTTTCGCCGACGACGCGTCCGGCGAACATCACCAGGACACGATCAGACAGCGACCGGATCTCGTCAAGTTCGACCGAAACCAGCAGGATCGCCTTGCCGGCGTCGCGCAATTCGATCAGGCGCTTATGGATGAATTCGATCGCCCCGATGTCGACGCCGCGGGTCGGCTGGCCGACCAGGAGCACGACCGGATCGCGTTCGATCTCCCGGGCCAGTACGATCTTTTGCTGGTTGCCGCCCGAAAACAGCGCCGTCTTGAGGCGCGGATTGGGCGGGCGGATGTCGTATTGGCGCATCTGGTCGGCGGCGTGATCGCGGATGCGGTTGCGGTCCAGCATCCAGCCTTTGCCGTAGCTCGGATCGTCCTGATAGCCCAGAATGGCGTTTTCATATTCTTCGAACGGCACGATCAGGCCCATGCGGTGCCGGTCTTCGGGCACGTGGGCGAGCTTGCGGTCGCGCAGAGCCGCTGCCGACGTACCATTGATGCATTCGTCCTCCAGGTCGACCGTGCCTGACGTCGCCTGCCGGATGCCGGCGAGCACTTCCAGAAGTTCCGACTGGCCGTTTCCGGCAACGCCGGCAATGCCGACGATTTCACCGCGCCGCACGGTGAACGAGACAGAATCCACAACCTTGACGCCGCGCTCGTCGATGACGGTCAGGTCCTTTACCGCCAGCGCGGTGCCGCCGGGTTGGGCGTCTGCCTTGTCGACCTGCAGGAGAACGCGTCGCCCGACCATCATCTCCGCGAGCGCTTCCACGCTCGTTTCGCCGGTTTTCACAGTTCCGACGATCGCGCCCTGGCGCATCACGGAGACCGCGTCGGTCGCGGCCATGATCTCGCGCAGTTTGTGGGTGATCAGGATGATCGTCTTGCCCTGGTCGCGCAGCACCTTGAGGATCCGGAACAGATGATCCGCCTCGGCCGGCGTGAGCACGCCGGTCGGCTCGTCGAGGATCAGGATTTCAGCACCTCTGAAGAGTGCTTTCAGGATTTCAACCCGCTGCTGCAGCCCGACCGCCAGTTCGCCGACGATCGCGTCCGGGTCGACCCTGAGATCGTAATCGTCCTCGATGCGTTTCAGGTCGTCGCGGGCCTTCGCGGTGCCGGCGGCCAGAAGCGCGCCGCCTTCGGCACCCAGCATGACGTTTTCCAGCACCGTGAACGGATCGACCAGCATGAAATGCTGGTGCACCATACCGATTCCCGCGGCGATCGCCGCCTGGCTGTCCGCGATCGTCGTCGCATGGCCGCTCAACCGGATCTCGCCGGCATCGGCCTGATAGAAGCCATAAAGGATCGACATCAGCGTCGACTTGCCGGCGCCGTTCTCGCCGATAATGCCGTGGATCGTGCCCTTGTCGATGCGCAAGTGGATGTCGCGGTTGGCATGTACGGGGCCGAACCGCTTTTCGATTCCCACGAGTTCGATTGCGGGTGGGCGATCTGCGTCAGGTGTCGGATGGCTTGCCAAGACCGTACCACGTGTCGGTCGCGTGCCGGGTCGGCGCGCGCGGTGGAAGGAATCCGGATAGGGAAAGGGGGCCGCGCACGGTCGCGCGGCCCGAATCCCGCAAGGGCTGCCTCAGAACGGGCAGGTCTTGTCGGCCATGTAATCGTGCACGGAAATCGTGCCGGCGATGATGTCCGCCTTGGCCTTGTCGACGGCTTCCTTCATGCCGCTGGTGATCAGGTTTTTGTTGTGTTCGTCGAATGCCCAGTCGACACCGCCTTCGGCCAGGCCCAGCACGTAGACACCGGATGTCCAGGACCCGTCCTTGGCGTCGCTGAATGCCGTGTCCACTGCGACGTCGACACGCTTCAGCATCGAGGTCAGAACCGATCCCGGATGCAGGGCGTTCTGATTGGAATCGACGCCGATGCCGAGTTTGCCTGCATCGGCTGCGGCCTGAAGCACGCCGATGCCGGTGCCTCCGGCCGCGTGGTAGACGACGTCGGCGCCTTGCGCGAATTGCGACTTGGCGAGTTCGCCGCCTTTCACCGGATCGTTCCAGGCGGCACCGGTCGTGCCGGTCATGTTCTGGTAGACCTCGACCTTTTCCTTGGCCGCCTTGGCGCCTTGCACGTAACCGCAGGCAAAGCGACGGATCAGCGGGATGTCCATGCCGCCGACGAAGCCCACCTTGTCCGATCCGGACGCCATCGCGGCGAGCAGCCCGACCAGGTACGAGCCCTCATGTTCCTTGAACAGGATCGAGCGGACATTCGGCAATTCGACCACCATGTCGACGATCGCGAATTTCAGGTCGGGAAATTCCTTGGCGACCTTTTCCACGGCGTTGGCCTGGGAGAAACCGATTGCGACAATCGGCGACAGGCCGCGCCGCGCGAAATTGCGCAACGCCTGCTCGCGTTGTGAATCGTTCTGGATTTCGAAGTCCCGGTATTCGATCCCGGTTTCGGACTTGAATTTTTCTGCGCCGTTGAAGGCGGCTTCGTTGAAGGATTTGTCGAATTTCCCGCCAAGATCGTAAACCAGTCCCGGTTTGATGTCTTCGGCGGCGCCTGGATGCGCCATCAGCACCAATGCTGCGGCGGCGGCAAGCAATGACCGTTTCATGTTTGCGCCTTTATCCCTCTGTTTCATATCTCTTGTGGTTCGGCGGCGGCACGGTCCGAACCGAGGGGACCGGCTCCGGCGCGCGGTCGCTACTTTGGCATGTGCTTTGTGATCGTCAAGCCGCGCGGCTTCAATATTATTGTGTGGCGGCGGTGCAGGATCCATCGCGTGTGTAGTCGTGAACCTGCAATTGACCGCTGACGATGGCATCGTGAGCCTCCTCGGCGGCGCGTTCCATGGCCGGCGTGATCAGCGCTTCGTTGTTCGCGTCGCGCGCCCAGCCGAGGCCATCTTCCGCCAGGCCCAGATCGCGGATTCCCGTCGACCAGTCACCGGCTTGTGCGTCCGAGAGCGCCTGGTCGACGGCGACATCGACCCGTTTCAGCATCGAAGTCAGTACCGCTCCGGGGTGCAATCCGTTCTGGTTGGCATCGACGCCAATGCCGAGGATGCCCGCATCGGCGGCGGCCTGAAGCACGCCGAGACCGGTTGTGCCCGCGCCGTGGAAGATCACATCGGCACCGCGGTCGATCTGCGAGCGGGCGAGTTCGGCACCGCGGACCGGGTCTGTCCAGGCCGCGCCGGTATTGCCGGTCATGTTCTGCAGCACCACGATGTCGGGATTGGCGGCCCGGGCACCTTGGGCAAAGCCGCAGGCGACCTTGCGGATAAGCGGGATGTCCATGCCGCCGACAAAGCCGACCACCCCCGATCGCGAAGCCATGGCGGCAAGCAGGCCGACCAGATAGGTGCCTTCGTGTTCACGAAACACAATCGAGCGCACGTTCTGCGCATCGACGACCATGTCGACGATCGCAAACCGCGTGTCTGGAAACTCCGGCGCAACCTTGGCCAAGGCATTGGCGTGGTTGAAGCCGATGGCGATTACCGGGTCGAAGCCGCGCCGCGCGAAGTTACGCAAGGCCTGCTCGCTCTGGCTGTCGTCGCGAATCGCGAAGTCGCGATAGGCGATTCCGGTGCGGGCGAGGAACGCTTCGGCGCCCCGATACGCGGCCTCGTTGAACGATTTGTCGAATTTTCCCCCGGTGGAATAGACGATCGCCGGTTTCACCGGCTCGGACTGACCAGACTGTGGCAAAAATGCAGCAAGAAGCGCAATCAGGAAAATTATATTAGGGTGTATCGCAGTGAAATTTCGTTTACCCGCAAGAAAAAAAGAGTTTTCCCGTCTAAGTTTCCTGGCTCTCCCAATTTTTGCTGTCATTTCCGCGGTTTTCCTCGGTTTTTCATCACAAAGCGGTGCTGAATTATTGTAACCGGCCCGACTTGTTATAAATTTGTTAAGAGGCTGATTCGAACATTAACGTTCAACCGGCACGTGTCGGTTGCACACAGGCAGTTCGGTCAGTCTCGCGTAGGATGGTCGAAAGCCATGAGTGGCTGGTAGGCCGCCGCGCAAGGTCGATTACAGGACAATACAGAGACTGGCACATGCATCGCGCCGGACGCAATGCAAACGGCTGTCGTGTGTCGAAAAGGAGACCAAAATAGGCGGATTAACACGCACATTAGCGGGAGGACGCAGGGTCAAGGCTACAACGCTAAAAAGGAGAACCCGAATGCGTCGATACCACATTAGTGAGATTGCAAGGATCGCGACGGTCATGGTTGCGGTCCTTTTCTGGGGAACTGGGACGTTTGCTCCCGCACCTGCCGTTGCCTCCGCCACGGAGGTCGACGTGGAACTGGTTCTTGCCGTCGATATTTCCCAGTCGATGGACGAAGAAGAACAGAAAGTTCAACGCGAGGGATATGTTACCGCAATCCTCTCGCCGCAATTCATGGAAGCCATCAAACTGGGTCCGATCGGTCGCATCGCCATCACTTATATCGAGTGGGGCGGACAGGACCAGCAATACATCGTCGCCGATTGGCAGATGATCGAAAACCAGGCGGATGCCAAGGAGTTTGTCGGCAAGATCGCCGCCGCTCCGCGTCGTGCCGTGCAGCGGACGTCGATTTCATCGGCATTGCTGCGTGCCTCCGTTGCCATGGAGGAAAACGGCTTTCAGGGCTTGCGCAGGGTGATCGACATTTCCGGCGACGGTCCGAACAATCAGGGCGGCCTGGTCACGGCCAGCCGTGATGCGGTTCTTGCCGCTGGTGTGACGATCAACGGTCTGCCGCTGATGATCAAGAAACGCAGTGTCGGCTGGTATCATCTGCCGAACCTCGATCATTATTACGAGGATTGCGTGATCGGCGGGCCGGGTGCCTTTGCCATTCCGGTGCGCTCGCTGGAGAGCTTTGCGGACGCGATCCGCATGAAGCTTGTCATGGAGATTGCCGGATTGTCGCCGAATCCGCCGGGCGTGATGCGCGCGACCGGTCGCGAAATGGTTCCCTGCAACATCTTCGAATAGGCATTTCGCTGCGGCCCTGAACGGGCGGTTTGGCGGGCCGAGTCCCCTCGGGGGCTCGGCCCGGCGCGTTTCCGGCCCCCGCCCTTGTGACGCCGGATGATGGCCGAGCATCTACCAATCCGCGCCATTTGGGCCATATTATAGAGCATTGTGTAATTAGCTTGATCCATTTGACCGGCTTTTCAGGCCTTCTGGCTAGGCGCGGTCGCCGCCGTGGTCTGATTGACCACAAGGCGATCGCAACGACGTCCAGAAGGCCTGAAAAGCCGGCCTCC
>JANQQB010000432.1 GCA_028285165.1 Rhodobiaceae bacterium | reverse complement strand
CCCGGTCGGGTCGGGCCGAATGCCGTCCTGCAACTCGCAGAAGCATTGATTGCGCTCTACGGCCCGTCGTTCACGGCGCGGATCTTTGCCGATGCCGGGTTCGGCGGGCTGTTGGCGTCGCCGCCTGAAACGATGATCGACGAGACCGTGCCGGCGGCCCTGTTCCGCGCTCTGTGGCGGGATATGCCGCCGGCAAGTGCGGCCCGGGTGGCGCGGAATGCCGGGACACGGACGGCGGATTACATTCTGGCGAACCGGATACCGTTCCTTGCACAGGTCGTGCTCAAAATCCTTCCGGCGCGGCTTGCCGCGCCAATGCTGCTGTCCGCCATCCGGAAACATGCCTGGACCTTTGCCGGGTCCGGCACCTGCGAGACGGACACGCGAGGCGGTTACCGGATCGACATCCGGCGGAACCCGCTGGCAATGCCGGATTGCGTCTGGCACCAGGGTGTCTTCGAACGCCTGTTCCGCGTGCTCGTTTCTGCAAACGCGCACGTTCACCATACAAAGTGCTGCGCGAACGGCGCGCCTTTGTGCCGCTTCGAAATTCGGCTCTGAGATCATTGGCGCCGCCGGAAAGCGGCGCGAGGGGCGTTCTTTCCGCAAGCGGGCTATCTAGAATTTTCGACCTTTCGGGCCGGTTCGCGGGCACACTCGAACCATGGCTTCCCGATTCGTTTCCCCTGACCGACCCCGCGCCGTTCCGGCGCGGCTGCGCGCCGGCGACACGATCCGTTTTGTTTCGCCGGCGAGCTCACCGGACAGGCAAGCCGTCGAGACCCGCGCCCGGATCTTCGAGAGTTGGGGTCTGCGGGTCACCTATGGCGATCATGTCTTCGACCGGGTTGCCTATCTGGCCGGCAGCGATGCGGATCGTCTGGCCGATGTCGACGCGGCTTTCCGGGATCCAAAGGTACGCGCGATGATCGCGACGCGCGGCGGCAAGGGATCCTACCGTATCGCCGACAGACTGGATTTCACCGCCGCCGCGGGCGACCCCAAACCGGTTGTCGGCTTCAGCGACATCACCGCTTTGCATCTCTGTCTCTGGGACCGGGCCCGGCTGCCCGGCGTTCACGGGGCGCTGACGGTCGACAAGGACGGCGCCGTCAGCACTCAAAGTGCGGCTGCGTTGCGGCAGGCGCTCATGACATCTGAAGATGTCGTGGTGACGGCGCGGGACAACGAAGAAACGGTCGTGCTGACAACGTCCGGGACGGCCTGCGGACCGCTTGTCGGCGGCAATCTGACGATGCTGGCCACATCGGTCGGCTGGGGATTGCCGGATCTGCGAGGCTGCATCCTCCTGATCGAGGCCGCGGACGTCTTCCTCGGTGCGATCGATCGCATGCTGACGATGCTGATCAAATCCGGGCGGTTTGCCGGTGTGAACGGGATTGCCGTCGGCCAGTTCACTGGAATTCCGGATAGCGGTCGCTGGTCGGTGGCCGACCTGCTTCGGGAGCATCTCGTCCCCCTGGATGTGCCGATCCTCGGCGGTTTACCGCTTGGGCACGGGGCCGATCCGCTGTGCGTTCCGCTCGGCGCGGAGGCGGTTCTGGATGCCGGTGCCGGGACCCTGACGGTGCAGTCATTGTACAGGGCGTAACAGCGCCCTCGTGCGGCCCGGGCCGGTTTTCCGCGGCTCTTGCGCGCGAACGTCAAGCCCCATCAGGATTGCAGGCCGACGGTCGCCAAAATGCCGCCCTCGGCCAGCGCGTTGGCGATTTCGCGATCTTCCTTCTGGAGGACAACAACGGGGCGCGGTTCGGGGAGGGCCTTGCCGGTGCGGGTGCGCTCGCGGACCCAGGCGCCGAGCGCGTCCTGGGCGTTTATCAATGCGCCCTCATAGGTGGCGCCCTGCGCCACGCAGCCCGGGCAATCGGGAAACATCACATTGAAATTTCCGGTCTTTCCGGCAATCAGAACCGTATACCGCATGTGCGTGCAACCCCATACCAACGCTGAAGCACTGCTTGCAGGCGTATCCGATTCCCAGCCATGTTGCAGTGCAGCATCGTCGCCCCCGCGGCTCAACCACTACTTTCGGCTAACGAGTACCTAGGAGCAGAAATGGTGGCTCATTTGATGGGGAAGATTTGCCCTTTGGCTAGGCGCGTTGTGCAGCGCGATGCGGGGCATCGGGCAAGCAACGCAACGACGTCCAAAGGGCAAATCTTCCCCACCGGAGGCCGGCTTTGCATGGGCTTCGGACGTCGTTGCGATCATCTCATGGTGCTCCAGCACCACATCGATGACCGCGCCTAGCCGAAGACCACGCAAAGCCGGTCAAATGGGCCAGCATTTCTGCTCCTAGGTACTAGCCTATCGGAACGGGGTTACGGTTTGTTTTATGACGACAAATCGATGACACGGCATGCACGATGGCCGGCCGTAACGTAGGGTCGCAATTGCGGCGCCACAAGTCCGTCGACATACGGATGATGATCTCAGCCGCAGCAATTGCCGGCAAGCACACTGGCGCTGACGCCGCTGTGGTCGCAGCAGCCGCCCTTCCACCAGTCCGCGCCCGCGCCATGGCAATACTTGCCGTCGGCACCCACCATCTTCATGAATTGCGGGTGGTAATTGCGGCAGACCTCCAGTTCGGTCTTCACCCAATGGAGCGGATCGCGGGCATAGTGATCCCAGTAATCGCCGTCCATGTTGAGACCGGGCACGGCCGGGTTCCAGCTTTCGTCGAGCCACATGTCGGGATCGCCGTATTTTGCACAGATCGAACGGATTTCGGGGTCGTCGAGGGCGAGCAGTCGGCCGTTTTCGATGAGGGTCTCGTTGTCGCCCTCGCGTTCCAGCGTGTAGGTCGGGAAATAAAGATGCAGGTGCCAATGGCCCACGAGGTTGCCGGCGCGGGCCGCCTTTCGTTCGGCCATCGACGAGATGATCGTGCCGAAGCCCATATGGATGACGCCCGAGCGCACCCGTTCGTAGAGGCAATTGACGAAGCCGGAGGGGAAGTCCTTGCGCGGCCGGTGGATGTGCGGGTTGGTGCCGATCGAGGCTTCCCACCAATACATGATGCCCTTGCCGGGAAAGGTCG
This sequence comes from Rhodobiaceae bacterium, assembly GCA_028285165.1. Taxonomy (GTDB): domain Bacteria; phylum Pseudomonadota; class Alphaproteobacteria; order Rhizobiales; family JANQQB01; genus JANQQB01. Next base: position 4,494 of record JANQQB010000432.1, on the reverse strand, counting down.
GGTATTGCACGTCCTTGGTACGCTCCATCACGTCGCGCAGTTTCTCGCCGAACAGGCCGCCGGCATTGATTTCCGTGATCTTGGAGTTCTCGACGATCAATTGTGTCCAGTCGCACGGCGCGATGTGGTTGGTCGTACCGGCGATCACGCCGTTGCCGTCTTCCTTGGTGGGGTGGAACATCCACGGCCTGCCGGTGATGTGGCCGGGCAGGTATTGCTTGCCGAAATGTTCGTTGCCGGTCCAGGTCGCCGCGGTCAGGCCCGGATCATAAAATTCGCGGCGGGAATCCCAGTATTCGGGATGGTTGGTGAATTCGATGTCGGTGCCTTCCGGATCGACGATGCGGGCGCGTTTCGCGGTCCGGACGCGGTCCCAGGTCCAGCGGTCGATGGCGGTCAATACCTCGGCCGGCATGGCATGGGCCGGCGAGGCGAGGATTTCCGGCGTGATGAACGGCATGCGCTGGATCCGGATATGGCGCTCGGCGAGCACCGGCCCGCCATAACCCATCAGGATCTTGTCATAATGGCGCTTCTTTTCTTCCTCTTCCCACCAATCCATCCATTCGGCCAGTTCCTTGGTGCGGAACAGGTAATAGTCGACCTCGTCGGAGCCGACCCATTGCGGCACCGCCCCGCGGTCGATCTTCTTGATCTCGTAGCGGACCTTGAACTTTTCCAGGATCCGCTTGCAGGCCTCGATCACAAGGTCGCTGTGCCAATTGTCGACCCGCAAAAGCACACGTTCGCCTTCCTGCAGATCCCAGCAGGCATTGAGGCCGTGATTGTATGGCCGGCGCACGACATGTTCGAGGTAGGGCAGAAGCTGGTCCGGATCCGTGACTTCGACAAAGGGCGGGCAACGCGGCGGACGGGTGGCGGTAAGCGGTGGGGTCGAAAAACCGGGCAGACCTTCGGGACGGCCGATTGTCGGATATGTCTCGGCTCTCGGGTCGGTCTTGTCCAGCATGGCATGTTCCTCGGGTTTCGATCCTCTTTGTCTTTTTTTGCATGCAAAACTCCGGAACTCAAGCGGATGAAGGCTTGATTAGGGCCGCTGCCGGGTTATTTTGCATGCAATTCCACCCGAAGACCAAGGTTCATGACAAACCAGCTCGATGCAACGGTACAGGTCCTGCGCGAGGCGCTGCTCGCGGGGCGTTATCCGGGCGGCGACAAACTCACCGAACAGGCGCTCTCGGCGAGCTTTTCGGTGTCCCGCACTCTGGTCCGGCTGGCGCTCGCGGACCTTGAAAGGGAGGGCCTTGTCGAACGCACACCCAATCGCGGGTTTCGCGTGCGCTCCTTCACACTCGAGGATGTCAGCCACGCGATCGAAGTGCGCGGCGAACTGGAGGGCATGGCCGCCCGGCTTGCCGGGGAACGCGGCCTGGCGCCGGAGGCGGATCGAAAGCTTGCGGACCTGATCGCCCAAATGGATGCGGTGCTTGCCGACGGCCTGACCGGCCCGGAGGGCCGCGCCCGCTGGATCGAGTTCAATGCGGCCTTCCATGACGGCCTGATTGCCGCGTCCGGCAATGCGATTCTCGCTGGGTCGATCGCCGATCTGTCGCGCATGCCGCTGGTCTCGGCACGCGCCCTCGTTTTCGACCAGTCTGACGCAGAGGGAAGCCTCGATCGGCTAACGGCCGCGCAGGCCGACCATCGGGCGGTGCTGGAGGCGTTGCGGGCCCGCCAGGGTTCCCGTGCCGCGCACATCATGCGCGAACACGCGTTGAAGAGCGCACGGAACAAAAGAGCGAGCTTTGATGCCATGCGGCGGACGGATCTCGTGCCGAGCCTGCCGGGCCTGGCTCTGGTACGGGCCTGAGCAGGGCGTCTCGCACTATTGCGCGGCGCTCGGCTCGGGCTCCTGGAGTTTCTGGGCCGTTGTGATCTTCGCCGCTGCGCCTCCGGCCAGTTCCCGATTGGTGCCGAGCCGCAGGCCGGTCTCCTCGTCCTCGTCATCGTCCTCGACAACGACGCGGACTTCCGGCTTGGCGAAGTCGATGCCGTTTTCGGCAAACGCCTTTTGCACGGCCATATAGGCATAGCGGCGGATGAGGAATTGCTTGCCGGGTTTGCTCATGAACTTGGCGCGCACGATGAAGCCGTAATCGTCGACTTCAAGCACACCCTGGGATTTGAAGGGCTGCAGGAAATCCTCGCCGATGTCGGGATGTTCGAGCAATTCCTGGCCGACCCGTTTCATGATCTTGCGGACCTTTTCCAGGTCAGCATCGAAGGAGACCCGGAAGCGCAGTTTCATGATCGCCCAGTCGCGGCTGTAATTGCGCAGCACCTTGATCTCGCCGAAGGGCACGGTGTTTACCGCGCCGCGATGGTGGCGCAGCTGGAACGACCGGATCGAAATGCGCTCCACCGATCCCTTGACGTCGCCGACATCGACATATTCGCCGAGACGGAACGCGTCATCGACGAGGAAGAAGACGCCGGACACGACATCGCGCACCAGCGTTTGCGAACCGAAACCGATGGCAAGGCCGACCACGCCGGCCCCGGCGAGCACCGGGGCGATATCGATGCCGAGGGACGACATCAGAACCATGCCGGTGATCACGCCAAGCGTGATCTGAAACGTGCGTTTGACGAGCGGCAGGAGGGTTCTGAGCCTGGACTGCCCGGTGCCGCCGATCTCCATTTCGGACGGATCGACGCCCGCCTGGCGGGCATGCTCGAGTTCCTCTTCGCGGATCTTGCGTTCGATCCAGACATGGACAGCGTTCCACAAGAGATAGGCGACCGTCAGCGTGCCGGCGATCTGCAGGCCCGCGGTTGCAACGAGCGAGGCAATGCTGCCTTCGCCGGCCATCAGCAGATTGACGCGCCAGGCGATCGTCAGAACGATCAGGACAGTCAGCGCAACGGCAAGACGTCCGGACCGGTAGAGCGCCGCGGTCATGTCCCGTTCGTCTTGTGTGGCGCGCACCGCCTCGCGTTCCAGTGCGGCTTCGAAACTGGGGGCGACCAGGAACAGGAAAATCGTCGTCAGCGCGGCGCCGTAAAGCGGCGTCATGCCGAGAAAGGCGGACGCGACGACGCCGATCCACATGATCAGAACGAGGATGGCCTGTGCCGGCGGCCACAGGGAGGCGGAGATCCGGCGCATCTGTGTCGGCTCTGTTCCAACGGCCAGAAGGTCCGCCGAAATGGCATCCCGGTTGATCATGATTGACGCCATGAGGGCGGCAATCGTGATGGTTCCCGTCAGGATGAGCACGAGTTCATGGGCATGGCCGACCACGCCGTGCACGGCAAACAGGGAGCAGGTGAAAAAGCCGAAGGCACCGCAGGCGACGGTGAATACCAGCGTGCGTTTCAGCCGCAAGGCCTGGGCGTCGGAATATCGGGCAATGCGGACGCCTGGCCTGTCGGGCGAAAAGAACGCATCCGCCGCTGCGAGTGCCATCCGGGTGATCAGCGTTGCAACGAGATAAAATACGAAGGTTGCGCGAAAGCTCGGATTCTCGTCTCCCAGGGCGAAGTAGACGGCGGCCGCGACGGCAGCAAAAAACAGGATATGCGCGGTCGACACCATCAGCCGCCAGGCCAGAACGCCGAGTTGTCCCACAAGGCCTTCGCGATCCGCGAAGTCGTAGACGCCGACCCGCCGCAGACGGCGGCGCACCATCCATTCGGCAAAGCCGGCAAGCGCCAGGGAAAGCAGGAAGATCAGAATGAAGGCGCCGAATTCGCCGGGGGCGGACTCACCGACAATACGCCTGAAGGATTCGGTAAAGACATCGGGCAGCAGCGGGGCGGCACCGAAGACTTCGCCTGCGCGTTCGCTGATGACGCCGAAACCGTTCTGGACGGCGAACGCAAAATCGGCAGGATTGAATTGCGAAACCGAGCTCTTTTGCTGCGCCTCAAGTTGTTCCAGGAGCAGGCTGCGCACTTCGCGGTCTGACAGGGTGGCGAGCGCCGCCTCCGGATCGTCAATGACCTCCTGGGCGGTCAGTCCGGACCCGCTGTCGGTCTCCTGGGCTATCACCGGCAGCGTCAGCGTTGCGACCAGCAGCAACGCGCCGATCAACAGATCGAGCGTTATGCGTGCCGCTGTCATCAATCGTTTCATCGTACCGCCCCTTTGCCGCGCCGTGCGGCAGCCGGCGCGTCTGACTGCGCCGTGCCTGGTTGGAGTCACCGGGTAGCGATCGAGTTACACCGTACCGGAGCCCTGCAGGCAAAAAACCGGACCATGGTTCCGCTGCAAGGTCAATGGCATCGACCCGGTATGCGGAAATGTGATCGGTCGTTTTCCCGCGGGATTCAAAGGAAGTCAGTAGGTCAGCTGTTCTCGTGTGCTGGCGCGGACGACGAGGCGGGTGGGGATGCGTCGCACGACACTCGCCCGCTCCGGGTCGGTAAGGCGGCTCTGCAGCAGGTCGACGATGTGATCGACCACATCGCCGACCGGATAGTCGAGCGTGGTCAGGCGAAAGGTGCGGCGAGCGGCAAGCGCACCGTTGT
>JANQQB010000406.1 GCA_028285165.1 Rhodobiaceae bacterium | reverse complement strand
GGTGCGCGCCCTGAATGCGGCCGACCATGTGATCGGCGTGCTGCCGATCACCCATATTTTTGCCCTTTCGTCCGCCTTTCTCGCCGCTGTCCGGGCCGGCGCCCTGATCGAGCTTCTGCCGCGATTCGATCCGGCCGCAGTCTTTGCCGCGTTGACGGACGGTGCGTCGGCCATGCCGGCGGTGCCGGCCATGTATCCGCTCCTGTTCAATCACGCCAAGGAAACCGGTATCACGCAGCCGGATGCGCCACGGCTGCGTTATCTTTCGTCCGGCGGTGCGCCGATGGATCCGGACTGGAAGCGCCGGGTCGAAGCTTTTTTCGGCGTCACCCTGCACAACGGCTACGGCATGACGGAAGCCTCGCCCGGTATCGCCACGACCCGGGTGGGCATGGAACGCAACGACACTTCCTGCGGGCCGGTCCTGCCGGGACAGGAGGTGATGATCGCGCCGCCGCCCGGGACGGACGCGCTTGCCGACGGCGTCGGCGAGATCCTCGTGCGCGGCCCGAATGTCATGAAGGGCTATTACCGGAACCCGGAGGAGACCGCCCGTACGATTGACGCGGACGGCTTTCTGCACACCGGCGACCTCGGCCGGTTTTCCGACGACGGCAGCCTGTTCGTGGTCGGGCGCTGCAAGGAACTGATCATCCGCTCCGGTTTCAACGTCTATCCGCCCGAGGTCGAAGCGGCCCTCAACCGACATCCTGCCGTCACCCAGGCCGCGATCATCGGCCGCCCCGTCGCCGACGGCAACGAAGAGGTGTTGGCCTTTGTGCAACGGGTGCCAGGCGCCGAGATCGACGAGGCGGCGCTCAAATCCTACCTGCATGACCGGCTTGCGCCCTACAAACGCCCGGCGCGCATCGTGGTGGCCGACGATCTGCCGACCGCGTCGACCGGCAAGGTGCTCAAGCACCGCCTGATCGAAACCTTTGCCGGCGAATTGTAACGCCGCATATCGTCCGGTCGCTTCAGGAAAAACTCGACTTCTCGCGCAGATCTCCGGCCTGCCAGATGTAGAAGACGACGAGCGGTTCATCCGTTGTCCGGAATCCATGGGTCGTCATCGAGGGGACGTGCACGGCGTCGCCAGGCAGGCGTTCCGCGTCGCGTGCGGCCTCGTCTTCGCCCAGCCGGAAAATCGCCCGCCCCGCCAGCACCACATAGACTTCTTCGGCAGCATGCCGGTGCGCGGGGTAGACGATATGCGGCCCCCAGACGCCGATCCCGGTTCGCACCTTTGTGCTGACAAACGGACCGTGTTTGCCGATCACTTCCGCAAACCCGTAACCGGACAGCATGTCGTCGCCGACGACGCCGTCAGCCTGCGTATAGCTCTGCTCCCATTTGCGGCTGGCCTTGTCCCGTTCGAAGCCGGCGACCAGTGCGTGGGTTCGAGGTGCGGTCAGCGACAGGCAGTTGGAAAGCGTGTCTGCGGCCCCGAGATGGTGCGGAGCGATGCCGCGCCAGGTATCGCCCCAGTCACGAATGCCGGCATGAAAACGGGCGACCGCGTCGTCGGAGCGACCGGAAACGAAGGTCTGGATGGCGTCGAGCAGGCGTTGATCGGCCGCTCGGTCGGGTTCGGGCGATGCGGACATCTGGACATTTCCCAAGAGATCGGTAACGACACGATGGCAGATCCGGACCCGAGGCGGGCGTTGGTGACCCGACATCCAGGGCATCGCCCACGACGTCGCCGCGGCGACCGGGATCATCGTCAGTTCTGGAGGGCGAGACCATGGCGGAACCGACTTGTGACAGTGTCGCGGCGCGCTCCGTCCGGGCCCTGCGCCGCATCCGGGAGCGTATTGTGCGTACGCCGCTGCTGCCGGCGCTTGCCGTGTCCGGCGAGACCGGATCGCAGGTGCTCTTCAAGGCGGAAAACTTTCAGCGCACGGGCTCGTTCAAGTTCCGCGGTGCCCTTAGCAAGCTCTCTTCACCCGAAACGGCGGCCAAGGCAGGCAGGACTTTTGTGACCGCCTCATCCGGCAATCACGGCATCGCCTCAAGCCAGGCCGCCGCCCTGTTGCACGTGCCGTTGAAAGTGGTGCTGCCGGAAGTCGCCCCCTTGATCAAGGTCGAGCGGATCCGATCCTTCGGTATCGACGTGGTCCTGCACGGTCCCGAAACGGGCGCCGCCGAGCGCTTCGCTCGCGAGCAGGCGGGTGCCGATGGTGACGTCTACATTTCTCCTTACAACGACGTCGACGTCATGGCCGGCCAGGGAACGATCGGGCTCGAATTGCTGGACCAGCATGAAAGCATCGACAACGTGTTCATCGCGATGGGCGGTGGCGGTCTGATCGGCGGCATCGCGTCGGTCCTGAAGAGCTTCGGATCGCAGGCGCGCGTCTGGGGCGTGTCCGCGGAACAATCGGCGGCGCTCGATGCGTCGTTGCGCGCCGGGTGCATCGTCGAGGTTTCCCACGGCGAAACCTTTGCCGAAGCGGTAGCCGGCGGGGTCGATGCGGATAGCGTGACCTTTCCGATTGCCCGGGAATGTGTCGACGAGTGTGTCGTCTGCTCTGAGGACGAGATCGGCGCGGCCTTTGTCGATCTGGCGCTGAAGGAGCGCCAGATCGTGGAAGGGGCGGCGGCTCTGGCCTATGCCGGTTTTGTGAAAGTCGCCGACCGATGCCGCGACCAGACCAATGTGATCGTCTTGTGCGGATCGAATATCGATCCGGACAACGTCCGTGCCCGGCTGGCCGCACGAGCCTGAACCGCCGCTGAAAGACTCGGTGCGCGGTGCCTCAGGAGCGATCGTCTGAACCGCGCAGGAACGATCCGACCACATCGAGGAAAACGTCCCGGCCGCGTTCCGGGCGATCGAGGTGCACGAAATGCGTGGCCTCGGGGATTGTCACGGCCTGCGCGGTGCCCGAAGAGCGCGCATTGAGATGGGCGGAGAGCTTTTCGACATCGGCGGCCCGCGACCAGAAATCCGCCTCCGAGCGCACGATCAGCGTATCGGCGGTGATTAACCGGGCATCCCAGAGTGCGGCTCCGGTGGCAATCAGAAAACTGTCGGCCATCGCGCCCGACGGCGCCCGGAAGCTCGGCGGCGAGCGCTCGTCGCTGGTCGGATCGCTGGCAAGCGCGGCCTCGACATAGGCGTCCGCAACCGCCGGGTCGCGCCAGGCGTCTTTGTCGTCGATCGGGATCGACCGGTCCCAGCCGGGCAGCAATCCGTCGGCGTTGTTCAGGCGATAGGATCGGAAGCGCCCGATGTTGAAGCGGTCGGGATTGTCCGGATCCGACAGGCGCGATCCGCGCCCGAGCAGCGGGTGGTCCGGCGTGTAGCCGTACAGAGTGTTGTAGAACACAAGCCGCGAGACCTTGTCCGGATCGGATGCGGCATACATGCCGGCCCAGTGGCCGCCGGTCGCCCAGCCCAGGAGGGCGACCCGGTCCGATGCCGTGCGGGCGCGAACCGCGTCGACAGCCGCGGCAATGTCGCGGACCGCGGCTCCGGATCGCACGAGTGGTGCCGAAGTGTCCGACGG
>JANQQB010000368.1 GCA_028285165.1 Rhodobiaceae bacterium | reverse complement strand
CCGCCCTCGGCCTGCGGCGGCACAAAGACGGAAAACGTCATGTCGCAGGCACAGGCCTCGGAGCGATGGGTGTAGACGCCCTGCGTGCCGCCGAAGGCGGGCGCCGTGGGGACCGTTTCCATCAAAAGACCACGACGCTGCGGATCGATTCACCGGCATGCATGAGGTCGAAGCCCTTGTTGATCTCGTCGAGCGACAGCGTGTGGGTGATCATCGGATCGATGTCGATCTTGCCGTCCATGTACCAGTCAACGATCTTGGGCACGTCGGTGCGCCCGCTGGCGCCACCGAAGGCCGTGCCGCGCCAGACCCGACCGGTGACCAGTTGGAACGGGCGGGTGGTGATCTCCTGGCCGGAGCCGGCAACGCCGATGATGATCGATTCGCCCCATCCCTTGTGGGCGCATTCCAGCGCCTGGCGCATGACGTTGACATTGCCGATGCACTCGAAGGAATAGTCCGCGCCGCCGTCGGTCAGATCGACCAGATAGGGCACGAGGTCGCCCTCGACCTCGTTCGGATTGACGAAATGCGTCATGCCGAACTTTTCGCCCCATTCCTTCTTGTCGTTGTTGAGATCGACACCGACGATTTTGTTGGCGCCCACCAGACGCAGACCCTGGATGACGTTAAGGCCGATGCCGCCGAGGCCGAAGACCACGCAGTTCGAGCCGGGTTCCACCTTGGCGGTGTTGATGACGGCGCCGATGCCCGTGGTCACGCCGCAGCCGATGTAGCAGATCTTGTCGAACGGTGCGTCCTCGCGCACCTTGGCGAGCGCGATTTCGGGAAGCACGGTGAAGTTCGCAAACGTCGATGTGCCCATATAGTGGAAGATCTTCTCGCCGTTGATCGAGAACCGGGACGAGCCGTCCGGCATCACGCCCTGGCCCTGGGTCGTGCGGATCGCCTGGCAGAGATTGGTCTTCGGATTGAGGCAATAATCGCATTCGCGGCATTCGGGCGTATAGAGCGGGATCACGTGATCGCCCGGTTTCAGGGACTTCACGCCGGGGCCGACCTCAGCGACGACGCCGGCGCCTTCGTGGCCGAGGATCGCTGGAAAGATGCCTTCCGGATCGGCGCCGGACAGGGTGAATTCGTCGGTGTGGCAAATGCCGGTCGCCTTGATCTCGACCAGCACTTCGCCTTCTCTCGGTCCGTCCAGTTGGACCGTCTCAATGGACAGCGGCTTGCCTGCCTCGAAAGCCACCGCGGCGCGAACGTCCATCCCTCGTCTCCCTGCTTGTTCTCTTGAGCAATTCCGGCCGGAAACCGGACACCGGCCGCCCGGTCGGAAGCCCGATTTCCCGGCACTGTGTCAGGTCGCAAAACCCGGTGCAAGGCGAATCTCGCCGCGGAAACAAGGGTCGGCGCCGAGCGACGTATGGTCACCCGGCAAGCAGACCAAACGCGTCCTACAGAGCCTGCGTGCCGGCCGGAAAGTCGGACATGCGCCGGGACTACTTTTTGGTCAGACCGGCCGGGATCCGGCTCGGCAGCAATTTGCGCCAGTCGCGTTTGCGCAGCGGTTTCGGCGAGACCGGGACAAGGGGTTCGTCCGGCACGTCCTGCTCGCGGGCTTCGCGCGCCTGGCGTTCGAGCCGGTCCAGATCGCGCTTGCGCACGTCGTCGATCACCTCGGTCACTTCTTCCGGTTCGAAGCCGAGGGCGGCAAGGGTCTTCGATCCCATCAGGAGCGCGGATTCGAAGGTTTCGCGAACCGAATAATCGACGTTGATGTTGAGGAAGTGGATCGAATTCCGACGGTCGTAGGACCTGACGAAGATGCGGGCTTCGGGAAACTCGGCGCGGGCGAGATCGACGATTCGCGACGCGGTTTCCGGGTTGTCGACGCAGACCGGGATCAGGTCCCGACTGGCGGCGCCCGCGGCGCGAAGCACATCGCGTCTTGTGCCGTCGCC
>JANQQB010000365.1 GCA_028285165.1 Rhodobiaceae bacterium | reverse complement strand
AGAGGCTCTCATGCAGGCCCTGACCGCCTTGCGCGGCCAGATTACCGTGATCATCGCAAGCCACCGTCCGGCCCTTTTGCGGCTCACCGATCGCGCCTTCGAACTGAAGGGCGGCGCCCTGCATCCACTGGATCCAAGCGGCCCGATCCCAACGACTGCGCCGGTTCCCGAGCAACCCGACGGCAAAGCCGCTGCGCTGGCGACATGAGCAAACCGCCCGACCGTTCGCCCCTCGACGCGCTTGAGGCGCTGCTGCACAAATCGCAACCGGGCGGCAGCGCGCCGGCTGCGGTGCAGGCGCAATGGGACGAGTTGCAGACGGCGTTTTCCGACTCGGCAGCCTCCAATCCGACACACTATTCATCGCAAAGCCTGACGCCCGGCGAGGCGTGCCTGCATCGCTATCTCAATTGCATCGGCTGGCAGGGCGAGGGTCGCCAATTGTTCGAGGCGCTGCCGCATTTCGATCGGATCGACGACCTGCCTTCGCTGCAATCGGCGCTGTTTCGTCTGAACTACCAGAGCCTCGCAGAACCGGTGCACAAAGCCCGTTTCGAGCCGGAATTCCTGCCGTGTTTCGTGGTGACGTGCGACGGCAACACGCTGCTTGTCGAGGCCGTGCACGACACGGCCGCGACCTGCACCGTATTCGACGGCAAGAGCGGCGCACAATCCGTCATGCCGGTCGAAGCCCTGAACGGCACAGTGCTGTTTCCCGAACCCGCCGATGCGGAGGACGATGCCCGGATTGCCCGTAAATTCGGCTGGATGCGGGTCGCCTTTTCAAAGTTCCGTCCGCTCTTGTTGCGCGTGTTCGCCGTCAGCTTCGTCATCAACCTCATGGCGCTGACGGTCCCGATCTATGTGATGAACATCTACGACAAGGCGATCGGCGCAAAGTCCATCGACGTGCTGCGGGATTTCACGATCGGTATCTGCCTTATCATCGTCGCGGATCTCAGCCTGCGCATCGTGCGTGGCAACGCCCAGGCCTATCTGGGCGCCCGGCTCGATACGATCATCGGCAATGCCAGCTTCCAGCAATTGCTTCATATGCCGATCGCAATGACGGAATCGGCCCCGATCGGAGCCCAGATCACCCGTCTCAAACAGTTCGAGAGCATCCGCGATGCGTTTACCGGTCCGCTCGCCTCTGCGATCGTCGACCTGCCCTTCGTGCTGGTGTTCATTCTCGCCGTCGCCATCATCGGCGGCCCGCTCGCCTTCATTCCGATCGTGCTGATCCTGCTTTACCTCACCCTCGGAGCCGCCACGATCCCGCTGATGAAGCGGCTGATCTCGGATAGCGGCGACCGCAAGTCGAAACTCCAGAACCTTCTCGTGGAAGCGCTGTCGGGCCAGCGCACGATCCGCGACCTGTCCGCAAGCCCCATCTGGATCGATCGGTTCCGGAGCCTGTCGGCGCGCTATGTGCAAAGCAATCTGAAAACACGCCAGTTCAACTTCCTAATCCAGACGATCGCCCAGGCGCTGATGACGCTGTCCGGCGTCGCGACCCTGGCGCTCGGTGTGCATTGGGTCATGTCCGGCGATCTTTCGCCCGGCGCACTGATCGCGGTGATGGCTCTGGTCTGGCGCGTGCTGTCGCCGATCCAGATGGCCTTTCTGAGCTTTTCCAAGCTTGGGCAGACCCTGCAGAGTTTTTCGCAATTGAACAATCTCATGCGGATGAAACTGGAACGCGAGCCCGGGCGCCTTCCAAGTCTCTATCGGACGTTTTCCGGGCAGTTGACGATCGAAAGGGTGGGCTTTCGGTATCCGACACGACAGGAACCGGCCCTGCGCGGTCTGCAATTGCGCATCGAACCGGGCGAATTTGTTGCGATCGCAGGACATTCGGGCGCCGGGAAGACCACCTTGCTGAAGGTCATGCTGGCGCTCTATGCACCGCAGGCCGGAGCGGTGCTGGCCGACGGGCTGGATGTGCGCCAACTGGATGCGGGCGAATGGCGCCAGGCGATCGGCTATCAGCCGGAGGCCATGGACTTCTTCTTCGGAACGCTGGCGCAGAACCTGCGCCTGTCGGAACCGTCGGCGACCGATGCCGACCTGCAACGGGTCGTCGACCAACTCGGCTTTGCCGATTATGCGCATCTCCTGCCGGAAGGGCTGGAGACACGACTCACGGCGCAGCGGCTGAATTCATGGCCGGACGCCCTGAAACAGCGGATTCTTCTGGCACGCGCCTTTGTCAGGGACGCCCCCATCTATCTGCTCGACAATCCGGGCAACAACCTCGATTTCGCCGGCGACAAGGCCCTCCTGAGCATGATCGATCGTCTGCGCGGCAAGAAAACGGTCATCATGACCACCCACCGTCCCAGCCATATGCGGGCCGCCGATCGTCTCGTCTTCATGGAGCTGGGAGCGGTTGCGCATGACGGCCCGCCGGACGTCGTGCTTGAAAAGGTTTTCCCGAAGGCGTCCTGAACCGTCCGGCGCCATCAACGGATTCGGCCCCACCCTCGGCAAAAATACAGAGAATGTGGGACAATATGTCTTTTTTCGGCCACCTTTGCGCCGCGGACAGACCGCACCCGAACCAAATATCTGAAAGATTTATCGAATCCGAGCACGCCTTCGGCGTTTTTCGAGCCTAATTACCGAAAAATGCCGTCTTTTTGTCTCAATTTCAGTGTTTATTGTAACAAGGGAGGCGGTCAGCACTGGCCTGCTCGACGCTCATTACAAAAATCCGAAACTTTGTTTCGAAAACCTCGTCATATATGAGCCGAAAGCGGGCAATTCGTGCGGCCATGGTGACGGGCGTCGGATCATGTGAGTTGCATTGATCGTTCACGATCGCCTAAAACATCATTGACGCAAGCACCATTTGGAATTGGAGGCGGCTGTGTTGCGTTTTCTGATGGTTTTGGTCTGCGGTCTTGCATTCGCCGGCGGAGCGACGGCAGGGCAGGCGGACAGGGTTGCGCTCGTTGTTGGCAACGGCGCCTATGCAAGCGGACAACCGCTTGCAAATCCCGTAAACGACGCGAAAAAAGTCGCGGATTCGCTGGCGCGGCTCGGCTTTGAGGTCCATCGCGGTTTCGATCTGTCGAAAACCGAGATGGAGACGCTGCTGCGCAGTTACGGCAAGGCGGTCGAGGATGCTGAGATCGCGCTCGTCTACTATGCGGGTCACGGCATTCAGGTCGCCGGCGAAAACTACCTCCTGCCCATCGACGCGGCGCCGGAAGACGCCAAGGATCTGGACTTTTTCGGGCTGCGCATGGACCTCCTGATGCGCCAGATCAACCGCAATACGCGGTACCGTATCGTTATCCTGGATGCGTGCCGCGACAACCCGTTCGTCGATACGCTGTCGCAGGATCCGCGGTCCTCCAGCATCGGTCCGGGTCTCGCCGAATTGGCGGCGCCGGAGGGCGGCAACGGCGCGCTTGTGGTGTTTTCCACAGATCCGGGCAATGTCGCGCTGGACGGGACAGGCGAGCATTCACCGTTTACGGCCGCGCTGCTCCGGCATATGGAAACGCCCGACACAAACATCCTGAGCATGCTGACCCGCGTCAATCGCGATGTGGTCGAAAAGACCGAGGGTCAGCAGCGGCCCTGGATGTCGGCCTCCCTCACCGGTGACGTGGTGCTTGCGCCGACGCCGGAAACCGCCGCCATCAAGCCGCTTGCGCTTGCCGCCACCCAGGAGCCAATCGATACGCTCGATCTGAGCGACACGGAAGTTTCAGCGGAATTCATCGTTGAGCGGGATGTGTTCCAAACCGCGCAGCGGACCGGCAAAGTCGAGGATTTCCGCGCCTATCTGGACTCCTATCCGAACGGCCATTATGCGCAGATCGCCCGCAATGCGATTGTGCGCCTGAAAGCCCAGGGACCGGAAACCGGAGACATCGAGCAGGCCGAAGCGGCAACGGAAACGGCCGATGAGCCCGACCTGAAAACAACAATTGCCTCGCAAGAAACCGAGGACGCCATGAAACTCGGTTTGGGAGAGCGCCGCAGCATTCAGCGGCGCCTGGCCCTGCTCGGTTATGAAATCGGCACCGCAGACGGCGTGCCGGGCCCGAATACCCGGCTGGCCGTGTCGCAATGGCAGTCTTCCAACGGGTTCTACAAGTCCGGATATCTCAACCGAGCCCAGTACAATGCCCTGCGTCGGCAAACCCGAACGCAATATGCCAACTGGATTTCCGAACGCCAGGAGAAGCTGGCGCTCACGCGTTCGCTGGCCAAGAAACACGCGGACCAGGAAGCCGAGGCCGAGGCCAGACCCGAAACGCCGGTGGGCAAGCTCAAGTCGTTTTTCACCCGGCGTTTTCCGGTGACCGAGGATCCAGGCCCCGGCGAAGACCCGGTATCAACACAGTAAAGCGCCGTCAGAACCCGGACAGGAACGCATCGAGATTGGTTCCAAGCGCCGGATTGGCATACCCGCCCTCCTGCACGACAAGCGTCGGGCATCCCAATGCGGTAATTTCGCGGGCCAGCGCCTGGAATGCGCCGGTTGTCAGCGCGAGCCCCTTGAACGGATCGCTTTCATGGGCGTCGAGGCCGAGCGCAACAACCAGGGCGCCGGGCTCGAATTGGCGCAGGCGCAGCATTGCGGCGGAAAACGCCTCTTTGTACACAGCGTCGCCGCTGCCGCGGTCCAGCGGCAGGTTCAGATTGTATCCCTTGCCCTCACCCGATCCGGTCTCGTCGGCATATCCCCAGAAGAAGGGATAGAACCGTTCCGGGTCCGCATGCAGTGAGATCGTCAGCACGTCGGACCGGCCATAGAAGATCTGCTGCGTGCCGTTGCCGTGATGCACGTCGATGTCCAGGATCGCCACTCGCTTGTGGGTCGAGCGCAGCCTTTCCGCAGCGATCGCGGCGTTGTTGAAGAAACAGAACCCGCCGGCCATTTCCCGGCTGGCATGGTGGCCCGGAGGGCGGCACAGGGCGTAGGCCACGGATTCACCGCCGAGAACGAGGTCGGTCGCGTGGATCGCCGTCTGGGCGCTCCAGTAGGCGCTCACAAAGGTCTCCGGGCCGATGGGCGCGGCGCTGTCATAGACGTGAAAACCGACCTGGCCGACCGCCGAACGCGGATAACCGCCGGCCGCCTCGCCCTCGCGCGCGACAGGGTGCACGTTCGGACTGGCCTGCGCCGACGCATCCGGTATGCGTTGCCAACGCGGATAGATGCCCTCCAGGAAGTCGACGAAGCGGATAGAATGAACGGCTTCGATGGCATCCCGGCCATTGTCCGGCGGCGCCAGCGTCTCATGTCCGGCACTGCGCAAGGTCTGCGAAAAGATCTCCGCACGCTCCGGTGTTTCAGGCGAGTCCTGCCAGGCGCCGCTCACCATGAACCCGGCCGGCGCGTGGCGCCGCTGACGTTCGTCATAGACACATTTCATCGGATCTCCCTTTCGGCGCTGCGCGGGACCGCGCATGCCGCCGATACAATGGCCGCGCCGGATCCGCAAGCCGTCGCCGAGCATCGCCGCCCTTGCGGCAGGCCCGGGGCCATGGCAATCTCGACGGAACGAGGCCGGGCGAGCCGGCTCGCAAGGGACGGCCAAGCCGATGTTCCACCCACCTGTCCTTTCCCGTGATGCGGAATACCGCCGGAAACGGTTTCCCGGCTGACGGATCGCTCCGCTTTCCGCACCCCTCCCGGCACTCCGATTTTCGACAGGACAGATTGATGGACACCTTTGACACCATTCCGGTGCTCGATGCCGGCGCTCTGCATTCCGGCAGCGAAGCCGACCTCGACACCTTTGCCGACGCCTTCGGCGACGCCTATTCCACCACCGGCTTCGGCTGCATCGTCAACCACGGCATCGACCCGGCCCTGATCGACGCGGTCTTTGCGCAATCCGCGCGGTTCCATGCCTTGCCGCTCGACCGCAAGATGGCTGTCGAACTCGATCACCGGCATCGCGGCTATATCCCGATCAACACATCCACCGACGTCAATTCGACGCTTGCGGACGTGCAGCGGCCCAATCAGTCCGAATCTTTCATGGTGATGCGCGAAGACGGACCGGATTCCCCGGATGTCCGCGCCGGTGCCTATCTGGCAGGGCCGAACCAATGGCCGGATCTGGATGGATTTCGCACCGACGTGATGGCCTATCACGACGCCCTGAAGGACCTGGGTCACCGGCTCATGGCCGTTGCCGTGCGTGCCCTCGGCGCCGATCCGGCGGACGTTCTGCCGGCTTTCGACCGGCCGACGACCTGGCTGCGCCTGCTGCGCTATCCGCCAGCGCCGGCCATGCGGCCGGACGACCTTTACGGCTCGGCGCCGCACACCGATTTCGGCTGCCTGACGATCCTCGCGCAGGACGACGCGGGCGGATTGCAGGTCCGCACACCCGCCGGAACCTGGATCGACGTGCCGCCGAGACGCCACGCCTTTGTCGTCAATGTCGGAGACATGCTCAACCGCTGGAGTAACGGGGTCCTGAAATCGACGCCGCACCGCGTTATCAATCGCTCCGGAGGGGAACGCTATTCCTGCCCGTTCTTTTACGATCCGAACGTCGCGACACATATTGCGCCGCTGCCATCTTGTCTTGGTCCGGATCGGCCGGCCGGTTTCGAGCCCGTGCATTTCGGCTCATTCCTGAAAGCCGAACTGGAGGCGGCCTACGATCGGCACCGCCCGGAAACCGGACCTTGAAGACGGTCCGGGCGGTCAGGTACGGCCAGCCGAAACCGGTCCGTCAATGCGCGGCCTTGGCCTCCTGGCGGCGCCTGTGCAGGATCGGTTCGGTGTAACCGCTCGGCTGGTGCGTCCCTTCGAACACCAGATCGCAGGCCGCCTTGAAGGCAACGCTGCCGTCGAAATCCGGGCTCATCGGCCGATAGGCCGGGTCGCCGGCGTTCTGGCCGTCGACGATCGCCGCCATGCGTTTCAGGGTTTCGGACACCTGATCCCGGTCGACGATGCCGTGATGCAACCAGTTGGCAATGTGCTGGGACGAGATCCGCAAGGTGGCGCGGTCCTCCATCAGACCGATATCGTTGATATCGGGCACCTTGGAACAGCCGATGCCCTGGTCGACCCACCGAACCACATATCCGAGAATGCCCTGGGCGTTGTTGTCCAGTTCCTGCTGGATTGCGTCCGCCGTCCAGTTCGGCCGCTCGGCCACCGGAACCGAAAGGATCGCATCGAGGTTCGCACGGCCGCGTGTCTTCAAGTCGTTCTGGCGCTCGCGAACGGACAGGTCGTGGTAATGCGTTGCGTGCAGCGTCGCGGCGGTCGGCGACGGCACCCAGGCCGTGTTGGCGCCGGCTGCGGGATGGGCACCCTTCTGTTCCAGCATGGCGGCCATCAGATCCGGCATGGCCCACATGCCCTTGCCGATCTGGGCGCGTCCCTGTAGCCCGCATTCCAGACCGATATCCACATTCCAGTCCTCATAGGCCTTGATCCAGGCGGCGTTCTTCATGTCCGCCTTGCGGATCATCGGACCGGCTTCCATCGCGGTGAAGATCTCATCGCCGGTGCGGTCCAGGAAACCGGTGTTGATGAACGCAACCCGGTTGCGGGCGGCGCGGATGCATTCCTTCAGATTGACGGTCGTGCGCCGCTCCTCGTCCATGATGCCCATCTTCATCGTATTGCGCGGCAGGGACAGAAGATCCTCGATGCGGCCGAACAGGTCATCGGAAAACGCGACTTCCTCCGGTCCGTGCATTTTCGGTTTGACCACATAGATCGAACCGGCGCGGCTGTTTCTGCGGGCGCCGTTCGGACCGATGTCGTGCAAGGCAATCAGCGTCGTGACGAAGGCATCGAGCATGCCTTCCGGAATCTCCGCGCCGGACGCGTCAAGTACGGCCGGCGTGGTCATGAGGTGGCCGACATTGCGGACCAGCATCAGCGACCGGCCATGCAGGACGAGTGACGTTCCGTCCGGTGCCGTATACTCCCGATCAGGGTTCAGCCGGCGCTCTATTGTGCGGCCGCCCTTTTCGAAACGCTCGACGAGATCGCCCTTCATGAGACCAAGCCAGTTCCGATAGGCTTCGACCTTGTCCACGCCATCGACGGCGGCGATCGAATCCTCGAAGTCCTGAATTGTCGATATCGCCGATTCCAGAACCACGTCAGCGACATGCGCCGGATCGGTCCGGCCGATGGGATGCTGAGGATCGATTACGATCTCAACATGCAGATCGTTGTTTTTCAAAAGGATGGCGGAGGGAGACGACGCGTCGCCGGCAAACCCGACAAATCCCTCCGGGCGGAGGAGACCGGCAGAGGTTCCGTCGGACAGGGTCACGGCAAGCGCGCCGTCGGCGATCCCGTAGGCCGTGGCGTCGGCATGGCTGCCGGTCGCGAGCGGTGCCGCCTTGTCAAGGAAGCTGCGGGCGACAGCGATCACCTTTGCGCCCCGGACCGGGTTGTAGGCACCGGCGCGCGTCGCGCCATCCGCCTCGGGAACGGCATCTGTTCCATAGAGCGCGTCGTACAGACTCCCCCAGCGCGCGTTCGCGGCGTTCAGGGCATAGCGGGCATTCATCACCGGAACGACGAGCTGCGGGCCGGCAATCGTCGAAATCTCCGCGTCAACGGATTGCGTCTCGGCAGAAAACGGCGCGCCTTCGGGGACCAGATATCCGATATCATGGAGGAAACCGCGATAGGCGGCAAAATCGGTAATCGGGCCCCGGTTGCGACGATGCCAGTCGTTCAGTTTGTCCTGGAGGTCGGCCCGTTTCTGCAAGAGGGTCCGGTTGACCGGCGCCAGCTCGGCGACGATGCGACCGAAGCCTTCCCATAGCCTGCCAGCGTCCAGACCGGTTCCCGGAACCGCCTCCGAGGCAACAAAATCATAGACTCTCCGGTCGACGGACAGGCCGCCGGCTTCGATACGGGATGTCATAAAAGTACTCCAGATCTCTCGAGGCGTGCAGGAACGGCCGATGCCGGCCTCGGCACGTTCGGCTGGATAAAGAGCGATTTCCCACGAAGATCAAGACGGCAAAGTTGAAATGGATCATCAATGTGGGCGAAAAAATCGTGATGGGCGCGTCTCGGCGACCGCAACCGGCTCCCTGAATGGGCGGCACCCGTCGCAACCTAAGAGCGACGCGGTAAGCTTAATGAGGGAACGCACTGAAAAAAAAGGGTGAATCCATTGTAAATCCGTGCAAGCAGGCCTATCTGACCCTGATCGTGGGCACCGGGCCGCATGGCGGCTTTCAGGACCGCCATACAGTACATGCAGTACGATTGGAGACATATTGGCCAGAAATCAGGACACTTCGCATGGGACGCCGGAGGGAGA
>JANQQB010000338.1 GCA_028285165.1 Rhodobiaceae bacterium | reverse complement strand
AACGCTGCACGCCAACATCGTCAAGCGGGGCGCAATCATCCAGTCGATCCGCCAGCGCATGATCGAGTCCGGCTTCTTTGAATTCCAGACGCCGATCCTGACCGCTTCGAGCCCGGAAGGGGCTCGCGACTTCCTCGTGCCGTCGCGTCTGCATCCCGGCAAGTTCTATGCGCTGCCCCAGGCACCGCAGCAGTTCAAGCAATTGACGATGATTGCCGGTTTCGACCGGTACTTTCAGATTGCGCCGTGCTTTCGCGACGAGGATGCACGCGCCGACCGCTCACCCGGCGAATTCTATCAGCTCGACGTGGAAATGAGCTTTGTCGAACAGGAGGACGTGTTCGGCGCCATCGAACCCGTTTTACGCGGCGTGTTCGAGGAATTCGCCGATGGCCGGTCCGTAACGCAGGACTTTCCCCGGATCCCATATCGCGAAGCGATGCTTAAATACGGATCCGACAAACCGGACTTGCGCAACCCGATCGTGATGGAAACCGTGACGGAGCATTTTGCCGGCTCCGGTTTCAAGATCTTTGCCCGCATGATCGAAGCCGATCCAAAGACAGAAGTACGCGCCATTCCGGTCAAGGGCGGCGGCAGCCGTGCCTTTTGCGACCGGATGAACGACTGGGCTCAAAAACAGGGGCAGCCCGGACTTGGCTACATCTTCTTCCGGGACGGCGAGGGCGCCGGACCGGTCGCCAAGAACATCGGGCCGGAACGAACGGCGGCCGTGCGCGACCAACTGGGTTTGGGCGACGGCGACGCGGTGTTCTTCGTCGCGGGCGACCCGGCCAAGTTCGTTGACTTTGCCGGAGCCGCGCGCCAGCGCGCCGGCAGCGAAATGGGCATGATCGACGAAAACCGCTTCGAATTCTGCTGGATCGTCGACTTTCCGATGTTCGAATGGAACGAAGACGAAAAGCGCATCGACTTTTCGCACAATCCATTTTCGATGCCGCAGGGCGGCCTTGAGGCGTTGGCCGAAAAGGACCCGCTCGACATCCTTGCCTATCAGTACGACATCGTGTGCAACGGGCTGGAATTGTCTTCCGGTGCAATCCGGAACCACCGTCCGGATATCATGCGCAAAGCCTTCGAGATCGCGGGCTATGGCGAGGACGTGCTGGAGCGCGAATTCGGCGGCATGGTGCGGGCGCTGGAATACGGCGCACCGCCGCACGGCGGCATTGCTCCCGGTATCGACCGGATCGTGATGTTGTTGTGCGGCCAGGAAAACCTGCGCGAGGTTGTCCTGTTCCCGATGAACCAGCAAGCGGAAGACCTCATGATGGGGGCACCGTCGGAAGTCTCCGCCCGGCAATTGCGCGAATTGCACATTCGCCTCAATCTGCCCGAGTAGTCACGGTCCTCACACCCTTGCCCACTGTAACGGTCCTGTTTGTCACCTATAACAGCGCGGGCGTTATCGGCGCGGCGCTGGAATCCGTGCCAAAGGGCGTTGAGATCCGGGTGATCGACAATGCGAGCGATGACGCAACGGTCCGCACGTGTCGTGATCGGGGTATCGAGCCGACCGTGCTTGCGGAGAATGTCGGCTACGGTGCGGCGGCCAATCTGGGGATCCGAGGAACCGACACCGACATGGTGTTC
Source organism: Rhodobiaceae bacterium (assembly GCA_028285165.1). Taxonomy (GTDB): domain Bacteria; phylum Pseudomonadota; class Alphaproteobacteria; order Rhizobiales; family JANQQB01; genus JANQQB01. The sequence goes on along the minus strand of JANQQB010000338.1, from coordinate 44,844 downwards.
CTCTTGAACCCGGATATCGTGCTCGACGCCGATTGTCTGGATGTTCTGACGACCGCAGCCGACGCCAATCCTGGCGTCGGTCTGTTCGGCCCGAGCCAGTTCCGCGATGCGGGGGGCGTCAAGATCGAGCACGATAAACCGGTCTCGCTGCTGGTGCCGCAGGAACGCACGGGGACCATGCTCGCCGAAAACGTTCAGGAGGTGGATTTCCTGCTCGGCTCGGCCTATCTCATCCGCCGCTCGGCTTTCGATGCCGTCGGCGGATTCGATGACAACATTTTCCTGTTTTACGAAGATGACGATTTCTGCCGCCGGTTGCGGGATGCCGGGTGGGCACGGGCGCTGGTTACGAATGCCGGGTGTCACCACGCCGTCGGGCTGTCGACGCCGGTAACGCCGGAGATCGTCTATGCCAAGAACTGGCATATCGGATGGTCGGAATGTTACGCTCGGCGCAAGCACGGCCTGCCGATTCCAACGGTCGGGCCCTATACGCAATTGAGCCTCAAGGTCATGCTGCACATCGTATCCGGAAACCGGATAAAGCGTGCCAAGGCGGCCGGTGCTTTGCGCGGGCGGCGGGACTTCGCGCGCGGTGTTTCAGCCCGGTCGCGCCGCATTTCAGGGGGGCGGCTGCAGTCGGCCGCAAACGGGTGACCGGTCCAGGCATGGCCTCGTCCGATTCTCAAGACGTGCCGCCTCCAATTTCCTGTTTCATTATCGCGCGTGACGAGGTCGACCGGATCGGCCGCACGATCAAGGCCATTCAGCCGCACGTATCCGAAGTTCTGGTGGTCGACAGCGGCAGCACCGACGGCACCGTTGAACTCTGCCGATCGCTCGGCGCTCGTGTGCTGACCAATGCGTGGCCCGGCTACGGGCCGCAGAAGCGCTTTGCCGAACGGGCCTGTGCCCACGACTGGGTCCTGAATCTTGATGCCGATGAAGTTGTGACCCCGCAGCTTGCCGACGAGATCCGGTGGCTGTTCTCTGCAGGGGAACCCGATCACCCGTTTTTCCGGTTCAAGGTCGTCACGGTCTATCCGGGACATGAGCGGCCGCGATTATGGGCCGACTGGTACAATGTGCTGCGCCTGTACGATCGTCGCCGGGGCGGGTTCCGCGACAGCCTGGTGCACGATTCCGTTGTCCCGGGTCCCATCCGTCCGCGGCAATTGCACGGCATCGTGCATCACTTCTGTTACCGCTCCCTTGGCCACCTCGCAGCCAAGCAGGATCGATACACCCGGCTGCAAACCGCCGAATTGAGCAAGCCGCGTCCCTACCTCGTCCTGCGGCTGATCACGGAGTTTCCGCTGGCCTTCGTGAAATATTACATCATGCGGCGCCAGTTCACCGGCGGCCGCTTCGGTCTCGGTGTCGCAGCGATCCTGGCCTATTACCGGACGGTCCGTGTGTGGCGCTTGCTGACGGCGCGCGGCGGCGGCGAGCTTCCCGGCGTGTAGGTTCAAAACCCGTTTTCGCCGCCCGACCTGATCCCGCCGAGGGCGGGACCGTCCCGGACATGTGCCGCAACCGGCCTACTGGCCGGCCTCGATCCTGACCCCCAGAATGTCCGGGATCGTCTGCGGGGCGATTGCCGCCATGCCGACGATCTGCGCGATCGGAACCGGGTTGGCTGGTGCCACCGACAGTTTGAGGTTTTTCGGATCGGTCAGGAACGCTCGAAGCTGGGATTCGATCATGTCCTGGAATGCCTGATTGCGGAGCGCGGCCATCGGCCCGACGAGAGAGGCCATGGTCCGGTCGACAAAGTCGCTGCGCGGCACACCCGCCTTTTGTGATTGTTGGTCAAGCACGCGGTCGACAATCGACTTGTTCGTGAAGTCGACGGAAATCGCTTCGATCGACGTCGCCTGGAGTTTACCCAGGACTTCCTGGGCCTTGGCTTCGTCCGCAGGGTTCAAGGCTTTCAGGTCGGTGATGAGTTCCGGTGTGAAGCCGCCGAGACGAAAACGCCAGTTCATGTCGCCGACTTCGGAGCCGGTGATCAGGATCTGCGGCATCTCGAACGTGCCGGTCGTGTCGTCCCATCGCCAGTCGGCTGCGACATCGAAACGGATCGCGGTGTATCCGAGATCGGTCAGGGATTTGCGGAAGTCGCCGGACGGCAGGTTTTCCGTCGTCAGCGCGACATTCGTGATCCGTGTTTCGGAGATCTTCGGCATGTTGCCGACAAAGTCGCTGTTCGACAGCCGGACTTCGTCGATCGGCAGGTAAAGCCCTTTTTCCGTAGCAAAGGCGGCGGAGGTCAGGACGGCGCTCGAATAGGCGCTCGTCGAATTATAGGCCGACGGATTGGTTCTGACCTGTTCCAGCGTCGGGAACACCACGTCCCTTGAATCGAGTTTTTCCGCGGTGAAGGCAAATTCCGGCGAGCTCAAAGAGAACCCGGACAGGTTCAGTTCGCCAACCGAGAGCACATCGTCTGCGTTGATCGACCCGTTGATCAGACTGATATTGGCAATCTTGACCGTAAAGGTCTCATCGCCGTCGGTCATCGTGCCGACCAGCGCTTGAAGCGACACGCCATCGGACGATTCCGTAACGGACCCGTAGCTCAGATCTTTCGTCCCGGATGCTTCGGTCAATTCCAGGAATCGGTCCGCGACCGCGTTGCCGGTCGGTTCGAACGCGACAGCGCCCGAAACCGGAAGCAGGAGGCTCAACGCCAGAACGGCAGTCAGTCGGGTCGTCTTGTTCATTATACCTCTCCAGGACGATCGGCGAATTGGGATGTCTGTCGAAAGAACGCGCTTAGGGTTCGCCGGCAGAGTTCCTTCGGTACCAGGACATGACCCCATAAATAGGCACGCTAAAGTATATTTATCAGTCTTTTTCTCGGGCAGCCCGGAGCGTCATCGGATGACCGGTGTGCCGCCTTTGATTCGGAACGACCCGAATAGCATTGCGCATCCCCAAAGCGTAGCGATTTATTAGCCTTTTTCTCCGACAGTCGGTTGGGGCATGGTCCGGAATCCTTCGATCTTTCCGGGTTTTGCAGAGCGGTAATCGCGAACCCGGCAATCATGTCCCCGTATCCGGACCGGTCGTCACGGCGACCGCGGGAATGCAGATCATCTCCGGGGCGGGCGCGTCAATCGTCCGATCGGCGATCCTGGCAGGAAACAGTGCGTGCGTCGGCGTAGAATAGTCAGAGGCTTGTTTATAGCGACGATTGCCCTGTCGCTCGGCCCGCTGCTTGCGGTCGACTTCACCTTGAACAGTTACGCCGATCGGCGCGGGCTCTCGGAAATCGAGGCCGCCGGGCAACGCTATACGATGCGTGCCGAACGCATTCTGGACGAAGTGCTGAACCTTCTTCAGACCGCCGATAACCAGAACGTCACGTCCTGCCTGCCACACGCGCGGTCCCAGTTGCGGCGCCTCGTGTGGACGAACAGCGAGATCGATTTTCTCGGCCTCGTCGATACGAACGGCTTCGTCATGTGCGGAGAGCCGGTCACGCTGGTCAAGAAAGGCGCTGTGTTGCCGGCGCGGATGCCGGAAAGTCCGGCTGTCGAAATCGGCATCGAGAGCGACGGACCGCAGACCTTCAAACGCCCGCTCGTGAGCTGGACCTTGAAGGACGGCACGCGTCTCGTCGCCCGCATCAAGGCGGATCGCCTGAACATCGATGCCGGACCGAATTACTTGCGCCGGTCCCGCAAGGTGGACGTGCGGCTTGCCGATGGGACGCAATGGTACTCCATTGGCGGCGTGATCGATGCGGATCGTGCAGCAGATTCAACACCGGACGAGGCCGCACCAGACGAGCCGGTCCGCCTCAGCATCGAGATCCCGTCGAAAAAATATCCCTTCACGACGCACGTCTCCGTGTTGCGCAGCGACGCCCGGGAATTGATCAAACCCCTCGAACACGGGGCCATTGCCGCCGCGTTCGCTTTCTTCGTTCTGTCGACGATGATCGCGGTCACTGTCAGCCTGCGGTCGGATGACACGACGGCGGACGAGGTCGAAACCGCGATCAAGAACCGCGAGTTCATTCCGTATTATCAACCCGTTGTCGATGTCGATACCGGGACTATCCAGGGGTGCGAGGTTCTGGTTCGGTGGGTCCGCGCCGACGGGACGGTCGTGTCTCCCGGCGCGTTCATGCAATATGCGGAGAATTCCGGAGCGATTTTCCGGATCACCCGGCAATTGATGGAAAAGGCGGCCGATGAAGTCGGTGATCTCTATCGCGCCTATCCGGATCTGAAGATATCCATCAACCTGTTTGCCGGTCATTTCGAGGACCGCAAAATCATCGCAGACACCGAAAAGTATTTCGGCAATTCCAAGATCGCCTACGATCAGCTGGTGTTCGAAGTAACCGAGCGGTTCCCGCTGCGCGACCTGGAAATGGCGCGCAAGGTGATTGCCGAGTTCCATGCGCTCGGCGTGCGTGTCGCGCTCGACGATGTCGGGACCGGCCACGGCGGTCTGGCCTATCTGCAGAAGCTCGGCATCGACATCCTGAAGATCGACAAGATGTTCATCGACGCGCTCGGCTCCGACCATGCGTCCTCCAAGATCGTTGATACGCTAGTCGAACTCGGAGGCAATCTCGGCATGGGCATTGTCGCCGAAGGGGTGGAAACGATGCAGCAGGTCGAGCGGCTTCGTGAAATTGGCGTGACCGCCGCACAGGGTTATGTGTTTGCGCCGCCGCTTCCCGCCGCGGTTTACATCGAATTGACCAAGCGGCTCGCACCCAAGCCGGAGAGCACGGCTACGGACGCGGAAGCCACGGACGTCGCAATGGTCGACGCCGCATCAGAGGATCACGACGCGTCCCAGGATGACGTCGATGCCATGTTCGACGGCGCCGGTGAGGAGGAGGGCGCCTCGCAGGGCGACGTAGACGCTCTCTTCGACGGAATCGATGAGGACGTTGACGTTCTGTACGATGGAAACGACGGGGAAGAAGCGTCCCAGGACGATGTCGATGCCTTGTTCGGCAGCAACGATGGCGAAGGGGCGTCTCAGGACGATGTCGATGCCCTGTTCGATAATGACGGGGACGGCAAGACCGACAAAATGGAAAAGGCCGCCTGACGCTTCGGGCCGTTCTGCAGGTTTTCCGGTTGGACAGTCTGACCCGAACCGGCATAAAAGCGGCTGATGCCGGTACGTCACCCGCGCCCCCCTGTCTGCGCGGCGCGTCGATGGCCGGTCAAACAAAGAGGCCGCCATGAAATCCGCCCATGTCTTTCCCCGCAGCACACGCGCCGATCTGCCGGTGGCAGCGTCCGGCGACGGCGTAGAGATCATCGATACCGACGGAAACCGCTATCTCGATGCGTGCGGTGGTGCCGCGGTTTCGTGTCTGGGGCATTCAAATCGGGCTGTTATCGCGGCCATCAAGGACCAGCTTGACCGGATCCCGTTCGCCCATACGGGCTTTTTCACGTCCGAACCGGCCGAAGCGCTTGCCGACGCCCTCGTTGCCAAGGCGCCGGAAGGGATCGAGCGGGTATACTTCGTTTCCGGCGGATCGGAAGCCACGGAAGCGGCTATGAAGCTTGCGCGCCAGGTGCATCTGGAGCGCGGTGAGCCCGAACGCCGGCACGTCATCGCCCGCTGGCAGAGCTATCATGGCAACACGCTCGGTGCCCTGTCGGCCGGCGGAAACCGCCTGCGGCGTGCCCAGTTCGAACCGATGCTGGTCGGGGCGATGCATCATATCGCGCCGTGCCATGCCTGGCGCTGGAAGGATGCCGGTGAAACCGATGAAGCCTATGGCATCCGGGTGGCCGACGAACTGGAGACCAAAATCCAGGAACTCGGACCGGAGACCGTCGCGGCCTTTATCGCAGAACCCGTGGTTGGGGCGACGATGGGGGCGGTGCCGCCGGTCGCAGGGTATTTCCAGCGGATCCGGGAGATATGCGACCGCTACGGCGTTCTTCTCATTCTGGACGAGGTGATGTGCGGCATGGGCCGTACCGGGACGCTGTTTGCCTGCGAACAGGATGGTGTCCGGCCGGACATGATCGCCGTCGCCAAGGGCCTTGGTGCCGGCTATCAGCCGATCGGTGCGCTTCTGGTTTCCGCCGAAATCTATGCGGCCATTGAGGAAGGCAGCGGATTGTTTCAGCACGGACACACCTATATCGGCCATCCAGCGGCGTGTGCGGCCGGTGTTGCGGTCCTCCAGGAGATCGAAAACCGGAACCTGCTTGACAATGTTCGTGAAAAGGGAAGCCGCCTGATGGAGGCGCTCGCGGCGCGCTGCGGCAATCATCCGCATGTCGGTAACGTCCGCGGGCGCGGCCTGTTCATCGGGCTGGAACTGGTCGCCGACCGCGGAACCAAAGCGGCCTTCGATCCCGGACTGAAACTGCATGCCCGGATCAAATCGGCGGCCATGAAGAAGGGCCTCATGTGCTACCCGATGGGAGGCACGATCGACGGGCATACCGGAGATCATGTGCTGATTGCGCCGCCGTTCATCATTGATGACGGCCATATCGGGCGTATCGTCGACAGCCTGGGCGAGGCCGTTGACGAGGCGGTCAGCCAGAGCCGGGCCGCGTGATGTCCGCGCTCGTTCTGACCGGCGCCGATTACAGCGTTTATGCCCGGATCGCGCGGATGGCGCTCGTGCAAAAAGGGCTCGATTATCGTTTCGATGAATGCGACGTCTTCGAGGAGGCGGATCGCGTCGCCCTCAGGAAACGCCATCCGTTCGGCAAGATCCCGGTGCTCGAGCACGCCGGAAAGACCGTGATCGAGACCCAGGCCATTCTGCGCTACATCGATGCCGTCTTTCCTGACAAGCCGCTCTTTCCTCGCGAGGCAGACGACGTCGCACGATCCGAACAGGCGATTTCCGTCATCGCCAACTATGCCTATCCCTGCCTCGTCTGGCAGATCTTCGTGCCGTGGTACCGGGCACAGGATGAAGACTCCAGCAGAGCCGGCGACGGTCGACCGATCGATGAATCCGTTTCGGAGATGGCCATGACCTGCCAGACCGTTCTGGACGGGCTGATTGCCGATACGTCCTGGTTTTCCGGACGGGTCTTCGGAGCCGCCGACGCCTATGTCTATGCCGTGCTTGCCTATTTTCGGTGTGTGCCCTGGGGGTTGGCGGCCTGTGGCGGCTATCCCAACCTCAACGCATGGTTCAGCCTTGCGCGAAATCAACCCGGCCCGGTCGCGACACCCTATCCAAGGGAAGCGCGCCGGGCGGAGTGACGCACCCGGGATCCGGTCTGCTCGCCAAAAGGTGATCTCGCCTTTACCGGATTTTGCCTATACCGGTCCAATATGGGGCATGTGCATCAGTTCGGGCCGGGATACGGCCCTCGGTAATGTGGCAAGGAACGTATAGATGGCGGTAGAGGCGACTTTGGCTACGGCGTTCGGGGCAGGGATCCTGTCCTTCGTATCTCCGTGCGTTCTGCCGCTGGTGCCGCCTTACCTTGGCTTCCTGGCGGGGGTTTCGCTCGACGAATTGACCGGCACCGACGATCAAGCCGCGGCCCGGGCCCGCGTGTTCAATGCAGCGCTTGCGTTTGTGCTCGGCTTTTCGACGGTCTTCATCGCGCTTGGTGCGGCATCGACCTTTGTCGGTCAGCTTCTGCAGTCGCAATTGGCCATTCTGGGACCGATTGCCGGTGCGATCGTCATTCTGATGGGGTTGCATTTTCTCGGTGTTTTCCGGATCAACCTGCTGTTTCGTGAAGCGCGGTTTCATATCGACAAGAAACCGGCCGGACTGATCGGCGCCTATCTCGTCGGGCTTGCCTTCGCGATCGGCTGGACACCTTGCATCGGTCCGATCCTTGGCGTGATCATGGGGATCGCGGCCACGGAATCGACGGTCTATCAGGGGGTGATCCTGCTGGCCTTCTATGCGGCCGGTCTCGGTGTGCCGTTTCTGCTGGCCGCGCTTTTTGCCGGGCCGTTCCTTCGGTTCATGAAGGATTTCCGCCGGCACATGGCCAGCGTCGAACGGGTGATGGGTGCGTTTCTGGTGACGACCGGCGTGCTGTTCATTACCGGCCATATGTCGACGTTTTCGTTCTGGCTTCTGGACACGTTTCCGGTGCTCGCCTCGATCGGCTGACGATGGCCGGCCCGGGACCGGGTCAGTTTGCTACCGGTTGACCGATGAACAGCGTCGGCTGGCAGGCCCGTCCGGCGGCCTGCAACTGGGCGCATAGCGTGATCGCGTGAGCAGCATTGGCAAACGGGCCGGCAACGAGACGCACTTCCAGCCGCCCGTTCTTGTCCGACAGGCTGGCCCTCGGCGCGAGATCCCCGACAAGTTCTTTCTGCTTTGATTTCAGATCCTTCCACCCCTTTGCCAAAGTGGCAAGCGAGGCGTAACCGCCCAGATCAATCGCAAATTCCGTCCGCTCCGGTCGCTGGCTTTCAACCTCTGTTTCCAAGGGCTCTGCTGCCGGGACGCTCGCCGTTGTCACCGGGTCGGCCTGCGTTGATGCAACCGGCTTGTCTGGAGACGGATCCGTAGGGCTGGCGGGCTTGGCCGGCGCCCGAACCTGGCGAACCGGCGGCGCGATCTTGCGCGGCGGCCGCTTCGCCTGTTTGTCCGGAATCGGGGGCATGGGCGGCAGCATCGCGTCCGGCGCCGATTTGCGCAGGCGCGGCATATTCGGCGGTGAATAGGTTCCCAGCGATTCGCCTCGGCCGATGGCAGCGGTGATCTCTGCGTAGGAATTCTCGATCTGGCGCAGTCGGCTCGTCAACTGGTCCCGGGATTGGCGCATCGAAGCGACTGTCCGGCGAAGCGCGACCAGTTCCTCGCGCAGGAGGTCCACATCGCCGGACAATTCCTGCGTTCTGGTGGTCTGACGGGAGGCGCCGCGGTGCATGATGCCGATTTCCGACCGATCGGGAAGCGAACCCGTCTGGATCGTATCGACCGACTGGTCGGCGAGCATGACCGGATTGTCGGTCGACGAGAATTGCAAGGCCATGAAGGCCGCCACAAACGACGAGGTCGCAATCATGCCCCAGCCGAGCAGGGAAAGCAGCGGCATGCGACGGTTCTCGTCATCATCGGTTTTCAACGGGTTCCACGCCATCGACGCCTGCACGGATTTCTGATGATTCGGCATAGCGACAATCGCGCAAATTGGTTAACAATTCTTAAGACTTCTTACGGTTTACTCCCTTCAGTGATCTCGGCCTGCAAGGCCCGGAATTTGGTGTGATGCAGAACACCTTCATCAGTCCGTGCCGCCTCACCGAAACCGCTCCGTCCCGGCTGTTGCGGTGTTCGGGCTTTTGCTGCCTGACACCGTTGAGACCAAAGGATCTTGAATGACACAGGCGCTTGCAATTCTCCTCGCCGCGGGAGAGGGCACACGGATGCGATCGGCCCGCCCGAAAGTGATGCAGGAAGTCGGAAACCGGCCGTTGATCGCGCATGTCGCCCACGCGGCAGCCGAGGCCGAGGTCGATACGCTCGCGATCGTTATCGGGCCCGGCATGGCGGCCGTGACCGAGGCGGCGCAAAAGGCGGCAGAAGGCGCGAGACAAACCGTCACGAGCCATGTGCAGTCCGAAAGGCTGGGGACCGGCCATGCCGTGCTTGCCGCGCGGACCGCAATCGCCGATCGCTATGATCATGTCCTCGTCCTGCTCGGCGATGCGCCGCTGGTGCGACCGCAAACGATTCAGGCCGCGCGCCGGGCGCTCAGCGAGGGAGCGGACATTGCTGTCGTCGGTTTCCGGGCCGCAGACCCGACCGGTTACGGTCGTCTGATCGTGCATGACGGCCAGGTCGTCGCAATCCGCGAACACCGGGACGCGGATCCGGCAGAGCGGGCGATCGACTTCTGCAATTCCGGCATCATGGCGTTCGCGCAGGCACCCATGCTGTCGCTCCTGGATGCGATCGGGAACGACAATGCCAAGGGCGAGTATTACCTTACCGACGCGATCGAAATCGCCAATCGGGCCGGCCTTGTTGTGCGCGCAGTCGAAGCACCGGAAACCGAGGTCATGGGGGTCAACGACCGGGCGCAGCTCGCGGAATGCGAAGCAGCCTTTCAGGCTGCGAAACGAGCGGACGTGCTGTCCTCCGGCGTATCGTTGATTGCACCCGAGACCGTGTATTTCAGTGCCGACACTCAGATCGGGCCCGATGCGACGGTCGAACCGCATGTCGTCTTCGGACCCGGCACCGTGATCGAGAGTGGCGCCCGGATCCGCGCCTTTTCGCATCTCGAAGGTGCCCATGTTGCGGCTGACGCGCAGATCGGACCCTATGCCCGGTTACGGCCGGGAACGGAGATCGGCGAGAAGGCCCGGATCGGCAATTTCGTCGAAGCCAAAAATGCGGTCTTCGGACCCGGAGCCAAGGCGAACCATCTGTCCTATGTCGGCGATACGAGTGTCGGGGCAAAGGCGAATATCGGCGCCGGCACGATCACGTGCAATTACGACGGTTTCTTCAAGTACCGGACAGAAATCGGAGAGGGCGCGTTTGTCGGGTCGAATTCCGCGCTGGTGGCCCCTGTGCGAATCGGTGCCGGTGCGATTGTCGGATCGGGCAGCGTGATCACTGAGACCGTGCCCGATGACGCTTTGGCACTCGGGCGAGGTCGGCAGGTGATCAAAGAAGGCCGGGCCGCGCAATTTCGCGAAACAAAAAGTAATCAAAAGAAACACGACTGACATATTTTGTGTTTGGCGCGTGGTCGATTGCTACGACCTTGTCACCATTCGCAACACGCCGTGATTTCCCATTCGGAACCAATCGACCTAACTCAGCGCGGTCACCAATAGAACACCTTGGACGCCGGCGCCCGAGCCCGGAAGAAACGTGACTGAATGGGGCGAGGCGGGTTAGCGCGTCTTTAAGGGCGGTGTGCCAAGGTGCGCGCAACACGATCAGGACAAAGGCCCCTTTATGTGCGGAATTGTCGGTATTCTCGGATCGGAGCCGGTCGCTCCCAAACTCGTCGATGCGCTGAAGCGTCTGGAGTATCGCGGTTACGATTCCGCGGGCGTGGCAACGCTGGAAAACGGCACGCTGACGCGCCGGCGGGCGGAAGGCAAACTCGGCAATCTGGAAGGCAAGCTTGAAGGCGCGCCGTTGTCCGGTGTCAGCGGCATCGGCCATACGCGCTGGGCAACCCATGGGCCGCCGGTTGAAGTCAATGCGCACCCGCATGCGGCCGGCGGCGTGGCCGTGGTGCATAACGGTATTATCGAGAATTTTCAGGCCCTGCGCGACGAGATGAAGGCGGCCGGCGCGCGCTTTCAGAGTGCAACCGATACCGAGGTGGTCGCGCACCTCGTTGCTGCCGGACTTGCAGAAGGACTGAGCGCCAAGGATGCCGTGTTTCGCACTCTGAGGCGACTCGAAGGGGCGTTTGCCCTGGTTTTTCTTTTCGAACACGATCCGGATCTGTTGATTGCCGCGCGCACGGGCAGTCCGCTTGCCGTCGGCTACGGCGACGGTGAGATGTTCCTCGGGTCGGATGCCATCGCGCTGTCGCCATTCACGGACAGGATCGCCTATCTGGAAGATGGCGATTGGGTCGTGATCACCAGAGCCGGTGCCGATTTTTACGATCTGGAGGGAGCGCCGGTCACTCGGCCGGTAACAAAGTCCTCGGTGAGCGCCGTCATCGTCGACAAGGGCAATCACCGTCACTTCATGGCCAAGGAGATTCACGAACAGCCGGAAGTGATCGGTCATACGCTGGCGCATTACCTGGATTTTGCCAATGGCCGGACCAACGGGCGGGCGGATCGCACGTTCGACTTCAGTGAAGTGAGCCGGATTTCCATGTCGGCCTGCGGCACGGCCTATTATGCCGGGCTGGTCGGCAAATACTGGTTTGAGAGAGTGGCCAGGCTGCCGGTCGATATCGATATTGCGTCGGAATTCCGCTATCGCGGCGTGCCGCTCGACAAGGGCGGGTTGTCGATCTTCATTTCGCAATCGGGGGAAACCGCCGATACGCTGGCCTCGCTGCGCTATTGCCGTGAACACGACCAGATCGTGTCGGCGATCGTGAACGTGCGCGAATCGACGATTGCGCGCGAATCCGATGTAGTGTTTCCGACACTCGCCGGGCCGGAGATCGGCGTTGCATCGACGAAGGCGTTCACGTGTCAGCTTGCAACGCTTGCATCGCTTGCCGTCAGCGCTGCGCGCGAACGCGGCACGATCGACGAAGAGGCGGAAGCCGATCTGGTTCGCGCGCTGTCGGAAGTGCCGCGCCATTGCGTGGAAGCGTTGAAGCTGGAGGCGCAGATCGAGGGCCTCGCCAAGACGCTCGCAAAGGCCAGCGACGTGCTCTATCTCGGTCGAAACACCAGTTTCCCGCTGGCGATGGAAGGCGCGTTGAAGCTGAAGGAAATCTCCTACATCCACGCCGAAGGATACGCGGCCGGCGAATTGAAACACGGGCCGATCGCGCTGATCGACGAGACCATGCCGGTCATCGTGATTGCCCCGTTCGACGAGGTGTTCGACAAGACCGTTTCCAACATTCAGGAAGTCGCTGCGCGCGGCGGACGCATCATCCTGATCACCGATGCGCGCGGGGCCGACGCTGCCGGCATTGGCACCGAAACCACGCTCGTACTGCCGGACATGCCGTCCTATGTCGCGCCGCTGGTCTACGCCTTGCCGATCCAATTGCTCGCCTACCACACGGCTGTCTTCATGGGCACGGATGTCGATCAACCTCGCAATCTGGCGAAGTCCGTGACCGTGGAGTAGTGCCGGCATCGCCTCGGCGGCGAGGGATGATCCCTTGACGGGTCCGGAGGTGCATGCTGGATTGGCGCCTCCGATCTCCTTTCACCGGACTTTGGCGTCCGGTTTTTTCTGCCGCAAAAGTGGACTTTCGTGAGCGCACTTTTTTCACCCATCAAATTGCGCGATCTCGCGCTTTCGAACCGCGTGGTTGTCTCGCCGATGTGCCAGTACGTCGCCCGTGACGGCTGCATGCACGACTGGCACCTCATGCATCTCGGCCAATTCGCCATGGGCGCTGCCGGCCTCGTGTTTACCGAAGCCGTGCACGTCTCGGCCGTCGGGCGCATCACGGCGGGCTGTGCCGGTCTGTGGACCGACGAGCAGGAGGCGGCGATGGCTCGGATCGTCGACTTTTGCCGGACCTGGGGCGTTGCCAGGATGGGCGTGCAGCTTGCCCATGCCGGGCGCAAGGCGTCCTGCCATGTTCCGCTTGATGGCGGTCGTCCGCTTGCACCTGAAGAAGGCGCCTGGCAGACGGTTGCGCCGTCGCCCGTGCCGTATGCCGAAGACTGGCCGGTCCCGGAGGCGCTCGAAACCTCTGGTATGGCGAAAGTCAAAGCGGAATTCGTTTCTGCCGCAGAACGCTGTCTGCGGCTCGGTGTCGATACCATGGAATTGCACGCCGGCCATGGGTATCTGCTGAACCAGTTCTTCTCACCGCTTTCCAATCACCGGACGGACATGTATGGCGGCAGCCTGGAAAACCGCACGCGGTTCCCGCTCGAAATCTTCGATGCGGTCCGCGCGGTATGGCCGGAGAACCGGCCGCTCGGCATACGAGTCAGCGCCGTTGACTGGGTTGAGGGCGGATCGACACTCGACGACACGATTGCCTTTTCGCAGGCGCTTGAGGCGCGCGGCTGCGACTACATCGATATCACGTCGGGCGGGGTGGACGCCCGTCAGCGCATCAAGACCGGTCCCGGCTATCAGGTCGGGTTCGCGCGCGCCGTGCGACAGGCTGTCGGCATTCCGGTGATGGCCGTCGGCATGATTACCGACGCCGAACAGGCCGAAGCCGTTATCGCCGGTGGCGATGCGGATTTTGTCATGCTTGCGCGCGGCATGATGGACGACCCGCGATGGGCCTGGCATGCGGCGCGGACGCTTGGTGCGGAAACCGATTATCCCGATCAGTACGTGCGATGCCGCCCGGACTACTGGACCCGCGACCGGAAGGTCTGATGCCATAACCAGGCGGCCAATCGGGATTGCCGCCACGAAACGATTAGAACCGGTTTCAACGACAGCAGAAGCGGTGAACCGGTGACCTTGCAGGGAGAAAACCATGGATGCGGCAAAGTACGGGAAACACACCGGGTTGGATCCAGCCGGACTGGCGCGAATCGACGCCTGGATGGACCGATATGTCGATGAAGGACGGTTTCCCGGCGCGTCGATCCTGATCCTGCAGGACGGTCAACCGGTTCATGCGTCGGCGACCGGCCGACGGTCCATAGAGCGCGACCTGCCGTTCGAGCACGATACGCTTGTCCGCATCTATTCCATGACAAAGCCGATTACGTCCGTCGCGCTGATGATGCTGGTGGCCGATGGTCGCGTCACGCTCGACGCGCCGATCGATCGTTACCTGCCGGAATTCTCGGAGTGCCGTGCCCTCATAGCCGGCGCGACATCGCCCGATCAGACGGAGCGGTGCCCCGCGCCGAGCGTGCACCAGCTGCTTACCCACACGGCCGGGATGACCTATGCGTTCAATCCTGGCCTGCTCAGTCGGCACTACACCGAGAAAGGTATCGGCTTCGATCCCGGGGTCGGGGGACTTGCGGGGATGGTGCGCCGCGTGGCGGAGATGCCGCTAGCGTTCGTGCCGGGGACACGATGGGAATACTCGATTTCCATCGACGTGATCGGGCACCTGATTGAGGCCGTGACAGGCGAAACGCTCGACGCGGTGTTCCGGACACGTATCTTTGAGCCGCTTGGCATGAACGATACCGGTTTCCATGTTCCGCCCGCGTCAGTCGGCCGGTTTGCTGATTGTTACACCTATCGCCCGGAAGCGCCCTTGACGCTTTTCGAGACAGGCGAAGAGAGCGCATTCCTGGCGCCTAAGGTCGATACGTTTTCCGGCGGCGGCGGGCTCGTGTCGACCCTCGACGATATGGCGCGGTTTGCCGAAATGATGCGTCAGGGCGGGTCGCTTGGATCCGCACGGCTTCTGTCTCCGTCAATCGTCCGGTTCATGATGCGCAATCACCTTGAGGGTGAGATTGCCGCCATGGGGCCGGATTCCTTTGCCGAAATGCCGATGCATGGCATGGGTTTCGGCCTCGGTGGATCGGTCGTGCTGGATCCGGCCCGCGCCCGGGTTCCCGGTTCGATTGGCGATTTCGGCTGGGGCGGCGTCGCCAGCACGTTTTTCTGGATCGACCCGGTGCATCGTTTGAGCGTGGTGTTCTTCACCCAGCTCATTCCCTCAAGCACCTACGCCAACCGGGCCGAACTCAAGGCACTGGTGCACAACGCCTTGACGGATTGAGGCGTATACGCGGTCAGGGTTGCGGTCCGGAGGGGCGCGTCGCGACGTAGACGGCGCTTGAGATCAACAGTGACGCGACACCGATCGCCAGCAACGGTGCCGGTTCGACGACAAACCAGAAAATCAGATAACCGGCCAGCATGCCTGCAAGCGCCATGGCCTTGGCGCCGGGCAGAATGGCGCCGTGCTGCCGCCATGCCTTCAGGCTTGGGCCGAAATGTTTGTGGTCCAGAAGCCAGGTCTCGAAGCGTGGAGACGAGCGGGCAAAACACCCCGCGGCGAGGATCACGAATATCGTGCTGGGCATGACCGGCAGAAAGGCCCCGATAAATGCCAGCCCGACAAAAAACAGGCCGCTCACGAAATACAGCATTCTGAGCATGGAGCGGGACCCTATACCGTGTACTCGGCGTTTTTGGCGGAAATCGAATCAAGGCGACAGACCGATATTATGGTCGCGTTTCCTTCGCGAACGGCCTACGCGGTGCTTCTGCCGATTTTGTGAAAGCATTGATTAAGATGCAAAGTCTTTCCTTTCGCGCAATCGTTTCGATATATGGTAGAGGAGCGGCCCGGTTGCGTCGTTTGATCATAGGGTTCGATTGGACAACGGGCAGGGGAAGCCGCGGCAAGCGGTTTGTCGGGTTGCGCGGAATTCACACTTTTGTGGCACAGCATCGGGCGGGATCGAAAGCCGTAAAATCGGGCGGCAACCGGATCTCATGCCAGGTGGGAGTCTGAGGGTAGCAACGGAACGTCAATGTCACTTTTGAAGCCATCGGAACATGACGAGGGTGAACATCACCCGAAACGCTTCGGCATGGCCGCGCGCCTGAGAAACTATCTCTTCACCGGCCTGATAATCGCCGGACCGATCGGCATTACTCTTTATGTGACGTGGTCGACGATTCAGTGGATCGACGGGATCGTTAAACCGTTCATCCCGGCCCAATATAACCCGGACACCTATCTGCCGATCGAAGTCCCCGGTGTCGGCCTGATTGCGGCGATCTTCGGACTGATAACAGTCGGCTTCATCACCGCCAGCATTCTTGGTCGGTCCCTGATCAGTTTCGGCGAGTCGCTGGTTGACCGGACGCCGGTCGTCCGGAACCTGTATCGCGGTCTGAAGCAGATTTTCGAAACGGCCCTGTCCCAGAAAGGCCAGTCGTTCAAGCGGGCCGGGTTGATCGAATATCCGCGCCGCGGGTTATGGGCCATCGTCTTCGTCTCAACCGATGCCAGGGGCGAGGTACTCGAAAAGACCGGGGACGAGGGCGAGGCAATGGCAAGTGTGTTCTTGCCGACCACGCCGAATCCCACATCCGGCTTTTTGTTGTTCGTTCCCAAAACCGATATCAAGCTGCTCGACATGTCCGTCGAAGATGCGGCCAAACTGGTGATTTCAGCCGGGCTCGTCATGCCGGACGAGGATAACGGTGCCGATCCGAAACCGGTGCCGATCCCGCCGGACAAGGTTGCAGCCGAATAGTCAAGGCGGCCACGCTGCTCTACCTTGTTCGCTAAAAGGACGCGCCGGCGCGCCGAAGCGGAGGAAACAGCGATGTCAGTTACCCTGGAACAACTTGCGGACGATATCCGTGCGTCCCTGAAACGGAACGACACGCCGGAGGGACGGCGCGGACTCTGCGGGCTTGTGTCCAGCGCGCTCAAGGATAACGAATTCGTCGCGCGTCATTTGACGGAACGCGCGCCCGGCGCCCACCCGAGAGAAGTCCTCTACGAAGATCCCGATCTCGGTTTTTGCATCTGTGGCCATGTCTATGACGGGCCGGCTCACGGAACGCCGCACGATCACGGATCGAGCTGGGCGATTTACGGACAGGCGGCGGGCACCACCGAGATGACCGACTGGCGCATCGTGGAGGAGGGCACGGGATCCGCTCCGATCCTCGTTGAACCCGACCGGACGTATACGCTTGAGCCCGGAGACGCCCATTACTACGACGTGGCTGACATTCACTCTCCGAAACGCGACCAGCCTGTCAAACTGCTGCGGATCGAAGGCCGCAATCTCGACACCGTACAGCGGTCCAATATCCAAGCGCGATAGCGGGCGCCGCGATCAAGCCGGAATGCGAAACACCGAGCGTTCCTGCTCGTCGAGTTGGTCTACCAGGCCGAGTTCCCATTCGATGTATCGCTCGGCTGCTGCCCGGTTGCCGGCATGGCGGTCGTGGGTGAAGAACAGATAGTCGATACAGGCGTCGTCAGCGGGCGTCTCGCTGGTCGCGATATCAAGGCCGCCAGCGCGCCAGGCCTCGATGTCGTCAGCGAGCCATGACATGCCGGTGAAGCCCCGATCGGCAAGATCTCCTGCAAACAGGGCAGCTTTGCCCGGGTCGTCGCTGATCAGCACGACCGGCGGCTCTGCCTCAAGGGCAAGATCGGCACCGTGCGGGCGAAGGCACCAGCGCGCACCGGTGATGTGACCAGCGCGATATGTCCTTCCGGAGCGCAGGTCGATAAGCTGTACCGCCGCATCGGACAGGGCCCGCCTCAGGCCTTCGACGGATATCTCCGGAAGTGTCGGAACCGTATTGGAATCCGTGTTCTGGTTCGACCGTTCCAAGGCGCCCGCAGCAGCAACACCGCCCGCCAGAACGACGGCATCGTGTCCCATCTGGCGCAGCCAGTTGGCTGTCACCGGAGCCCGCACACCTTCGGAATCCAGGAGCACGATGCGGGCATTGCGCACGCCGACCCATTGGTCCGTGGCCTGGACCAGTTGGCCGCCTGGCGCATGGACCGTCCCCGGCAGCCCGTCCGAAGCAAACTCCTCCGCGGAGCGAACGTCGAGGAGGTACGTCGTCCGTCCGGGATCTTGCAGCCAGGTCTGGACCTCGTCCAGGGGCACAATCGGCACACCGGTCTTGTCCGCAAGGGAGCGGGCGGCCGCCTGACGAGCGTTCAGATCTCGCGGTGCAAGTCCGTCCATCCGGCGGTCGGCGCCGGTCTCAAGGTCCAGATTGGCGAGAAACCAGCCCTGTGTGCCGTTCTCAAGCGCAAAGACCGGGTTCGGCACGCCGAAATCGATCAACGTTTGGGCGCCGAGGATGGACCGCGTTCGGCCGGCGCAATTGACGACGATGGTGGTCTCCGGATCCGGCGCGATTTCGCCGATCCGGAGCGCCAATTCGCCGTTTGGGCAGCAGACGCCGCCGGGGATGTTCATCTTGCGGTATTCGGCAAACGGGCGGCCATCGACAATGACATGGTTTGTGCCCTCGGCCTGCAATGCCGCCACTTCTCCGGCGGTCAGCCGCGGAGTGTGGCGGCCGATTTCGAGCAGTTCGCCGAACGTCTTGCTTGGGAGGTTGACGCCTTCGTAGAGCGTGTAACCGGCCGCTGCCCACGCCGGCGCGCCGCCGTCGAGCACGCTCACATTGTCATATCCGAGCGCAGCGGCGCGGGCCGCCGCGCGCGCAGCGATGCCGTCTCCGCCATCCATCAGGACCAACGGTACGGATTGCCGGGGCGCAAGCGCTGGAAGCCGGAGTTCGAAGACGCTGTAGGCGAGCGGGACCACAAAGAAGGGATGCGCGGCACCATATTGACCGTATTCCCTGACATCGAAAAACCCGATCTCGCCAGGTTCTGACAGCAGCGATTTGACAGCTTGTGCCGAAAGGCGCTTGCCCATTTTCTTCTCCTTGGCCCTTGCGCTCGGGATCGGTGTGACGCGCCGGGAAATGCAGGTCGATACCGGATTGGTCGGGCTGAGAAACGGTCAAGCATCGGCCCTTGTCAATACCTGCAGCGCGGGCCATACCGGCACATGTGCTTTCGCCGGGGTTTGGGGAACGGTTGATCATGAACGACACGACTGAGGCCATCGAAACCGGGTTCGGGGTCACCAGCATGGTGGCGCCGTTGCGCCGGGTTGCCATGCGGGCACCGGGTCGTGCCTTGCTGGAGGCGGATCCGCAGGTCTGGCATTACGGGCCCACCTTTGCACCTGATCGGATCGATCAAGAATACCAGGCCTTCTCCAATCTCGTCGAACGGGCCGGGGCGGAGATCCTGTGGATCGATGCGGCCGATGACGGTCTCGCCGATTCCGTCTTCACCCATGATCCGTCGCTGATGTCTGCCCACGGGGCGATCCTGTTGAACCCTGGAAAGACGCTGCGGCAGGGCGAAGAGGAGGTGCATCGGCGCTTCTACAGGAAGATCGGCGTGCCGGTCATCGGCCGCATACAGGCGCCTGGTTGTGTCGAAGGTGGCGATTGTGTGTGGCTTGACGATCGGACGTTGGCCATAGGGCGGGGTTTTCGCACCAATCAGGCCGGAATTGAGCAGATGCAAGCGCTGCTCGACAGCCAGGGTGTGACGGTGAAAGCGTTTGACCTGCCGGTCTATCAGGGGCGGGAGGCGTGTTTGCATCTGATGTCGGTGGTTAGCCTGGTCGACACCGATCTCGCCCTTGTCTATCTGCCGCTCTTGCCGGTCGCGTTTCTGGAGGCGCTCGAAGCGCACGGCTATCGCCTGATCGAAGGCGATGTCGATGAATTCCAGGCAAGCGGCGGCCTGACCCTCAATGTGCTCGCGCTGGCACCCGGGCAATGCGTGATGATCGACGGTTGGCCCAAGACCCGCACGGCCCTCGAAGCGGCCGGGTGCAGCGTCGAGACTTTTGCCGGCGATGCGCTCTGCATCGGATGCGAGGGCGGTCCGACCTGTCTTACGCGTCCGGTCTGGCGGGCATGAATTCGGTTTCGTCGGGGCCGAAAACAACGACTTTCGGCCAGATGGCCGGCCAGTCCTTCTGACGCATTCGGTCCTGGTAGGCCCCGACCTTTCGGCGCCCGGCCGGGGTCGGCCGTCCTCGCAATTTCACAAGATCCCGCAGGCCATATGGGGCCAGAAGGCTCAATTCATCATTGGCTTCGAGCCGGACGGCGACACAGGTCGGTGTCTCGAGCCAGAAACGCATCGCATCGAGCGTCGAGGCATAGGGCGGGTCGCCATTTCTCAGATGCATGCGAGCCTGGTTGCGGACGGACCAGGGTCGATCGGCCAGGGCGCCATCGAGCCGCGTCTCAACCCGGCGCTCCCGATCTCGGCCGATGTCGTTTGCATCGAAGTAGAGCACATCGACGTCGGCAAGCGGTGTCAGGGCCGGGTGATCGTGCAGTCTGTCCCAGACAGCGTTGCGGACAAAACCGGCGCCGATGGCCCAATTCGGGAGGTCGACGGCGCGCACGGCTTGCAACGTATGCATATGCCACGGGCTGCTTCGAATGCAGTCCATAACGAGATCCTGCGCTGAGTCCGGCATGGAATCGATCCTTACCCGGCCTTGAGCAACTGGATCGCCTCGTCGCGTTCAAACAGGTAAAGCAGGACCCGCAATGCCTCTCCGCGAGGAGACCGCAGGTCGGGATCCCGCGCCAGCACCAGCCGCGCGTCGTCGCGTGCGGCTTCCAGGAGATCGGCATGGCTTTCCAGGCGCGCGAACCGGAAGCCCGGCGTGCCGCTCTGACGGGTGCCCAGGATCTCGCCTTCGCCGCGCAGCTTCAGGTCCATCTCAGCGATCCGGAACCCGTCCTCGGTTTCCCGCATGGCCTTTAGCCTGGCCCGCGCCGTCTCTCCGAGCCCGGGCTTGTAGACCAGAAGACAGGTCGACTGGCGTTCGCCGCGCCCGATCCGTCCGCGCAATTGGTGCAATTGCGACAATCCGAACCGCTCCGCATGTTCGATGACCATGATGGAGGCATTTGGGACGTCGACGCCGACCTCGACCACCGTCGTCGTGACCAGGATCCGGGTCTCGCCCGCCTGGAACCGGGCCATGGCCTCGTCCTTCTTTGCGCCGGGCATCTGACCGTGCAGCAGGTCGACGGCGTTGCCGAAGCGGCCCTGAAGGTCCTCGAAACGGCTGGTCGCGGTCGACAGGTCGAGCACGTCGGATTCGGAAACCAGCGGGCAGACCCAGTAAACCTGGGCTCCGCCCTCGATCGCCTTGCCGATCCGGTCCCGGACCGTATCGAGCCGATCCATCGAAACGGACCGGGTGTCGACGGGTTGCCGCCCGGCCGGCTTTTCCAGAAGCTTCGAGACGTCCATGTCGCCGAAATAGGTCAACACCAGGGTGCGCGGGATCGGCGTTGCGGTCATCACCAGAATGTCGGCCGCATTGCCCTTTTCGGCCAGTTTCAGCCGTTGATGCACGCCGAACCGATGCTGTTCGTCAACGACGGCCAGCGCGAGGTTCTTGAATTCGACCGGGCCCTGGAACAGGGCATGGGTGCCGATGAGGATGTCGATGGTGCCGCTTTCGAGGGCGGCAAGTGTCTCGCGTCGCGCCTTCTGGCCGTCCCGGCCGGTCAGGATTGCCGTTTTGAGGCCCGCCGCCTCGGCAAGCGGCGCGATCGTCGCCAGATGCTGGCGTGCCAGAATCTCGGTCGGGGCCATCAGGGCCGCCTGTCCGCCGGCTTCGATCGCTGCCGCCATGGCCAGCAGGGCGACGACCGTCTTGCCGGATCCGACATCGCCCTGCAGCAGGCGCAGCATGCGGTCCGGACGGTCGAGGTCGGCGCGGATCTCGGCTATCGCGCCGGCCTGGCTGGGTGTCAGGCTGAAGGGCAGGGCGGACCGGATCCGCTCCACAAGGCGGCCGTCATGCCGTCGTGCATGCCCCTTCGAGCGCCGGATGTGATGTCGGGTCAGCGCCAAGGCCAATTGGCTTGCGAGCAATTCATCGAAGGCGACCCGCCGCAAAGCCGGCGCGTTGGGTTCAAGATCGGTGGCCGCCTGCGGCCGGTGCAAGTGCTTCAGGCTGGTCGAAAAGTCATCCCAGGCCGCGCGGTCGTTCCAGGCGGGATCCTGCCATTCCGGCAGGTCGGGGATCAGGGCGAGCGCGCTGTCATTGGCCTTCAGCATGGTTTTGGCGGCGAGACCCGCGGTCATCGGATAGACCGGTTCCACAGGCGGCATCGCTTCGAACGCCTCGCGCGTCAGGATATGGTCCGGATGCACCATTTGCGGGCGTCCGTTGAACCATTCGAAATGGCCGCTGATATAGCGTGTTTCGCCGACCGGCATCGCCTTGCGCAACCAGTCTTCGCGCGCATGGAAAAACACCAGTTCGAGCTCGCCGGTCTCGTCGGAGGCGTAGACCTTGTAAGGCGCCCGGCCGCGCGGCGGGGCAGGACGATGCCGGTCGATCAATGCCTTGATCGTCACGATGGCACCATGCGGCGCACGGGCGATTTCCGGCATGGCGGAGCGGTCGATCATCGACCAGGGTATGTGGAAAACCACGTCCAGAACCCGTGCTTCGGGCCGCCCACCGACAAGTTTTGTCAGGGGTTTCATCAGGCGCGGCCCGATACCGGAAAGCGCGCTGGCCGGCTGGAACAAAGGGTTGAGGATGGGCGGTCGCATCGGTGGTAGGGCGGAATCGATCAGGACACGCGGATTTGTCGCGACGATGCACCTGACATTGCCGGCACGCAAGGATATAACGGCGGCCCATCTTCCAGTCCGGATCCGGTTTCATGTCAGGCACAACCCTCTCCAGCCAGGGCCTCGACCCGCGTCGCAAGCGTATTCTTTTCCGTTCCTGGCACCGCGGGACGCGGGAAATGGATCTGCTGCTCGGGCGGTTCGCGGACGCTGAACTCCCCAGCATGTCGGACACCGATCTGGATGTCTTCGAAGTTCTGATGGAAGTTCCGGACCAGGACCTGTTCTCCTGGATCACCGGCAAGGTGCGCACGCCGGACAATTACGACAGTGCCGTGTTCCGGCGGGTTGTGCGCTTTCATATGGGCCGGTCCGATCCGGCATCGTAATCATGATACCTGATTTGCAGACCCTCTTTTCGAACCATGACCAGGCTGTCTTTTCCGGCGTGCCGGACGGTTGCGACGGCTATGTTCTTGCGCGGCTTCTGGCCGAAAGAAAGGGTGAGGCGGGTCCGGTCGCGCTTTATGTTGCGCGCGATGCCCAGCGCCTGCAGGCCACCGAGCGCGCGCTGACCTTTTTTGCCGGGTCCGTGCCGACACTCACATTGCCGGCCTGGGATTGTCTTCCCTATGATCGGGTGTCCCCGAACCCGGTGGTTTCGTCCCGGCGCATCGCCGCACTTGCCCGGTTGGCCGCCGGCCCCGAAACGCTCGGTGGGATGGTGATCTTCACGACCGTCAATGCCGTGTTGCAGCGGGTGCCCGAGCGCTCCAAAATCGCCGAGTCCTCCCATGTGGTGGCGCCTGGCAATCAGGTCGTGATGGACGATCTTGTGGGCTGGATGCAGGAGAACGGCTTCCTGCGCACCGCCACCGTCCGCGAGGCGGGCGAATATGCCGTGCGTGGCGGCATACTCGACCTTTTTGCGCCGGGTGCCGAAGCGCCCGTGCGGCTTGATTTTTTCGGGGATACTCTGGAATCGATCCGGACCTTTGACACCGAGACGCAGCGCACGACCGGTCAGCTCAAGGGATTGTCGCTCGTACCGATGAGCGAAGTCGTGCTCACGTCCGACGCGATTGCCCGCTTTCGCCGGAATTACGTTGCCGAGTTCGGCGCTGCCGAACGCGACGATCTGCTTTACCAGGCCATTTCGGAAGGCCGGCGGCATGTCGGCTTCGAGCATTGGGCGCCGTTGTTCCAGGAGCGGATGGAAACACTTTTCGACGCCATCGGCACGGCGCCGATCATTCTCGATCATCTGGCCGATGACGCGATCGCCGAGCGTCTTGAACAGATCCGCGACCATTACTCGGCTCGCCTTGAAGCGCTCGACCACAGACAGGGCGGCGTCGTCCCCTACAAACCGATCGCACCCGATCAGCTCTACCTGTCGGCGGACGAATGGACCACAACGCTGGCGGATCGGAAGTCGGCCAAGCTGACCGCCTTTGCGACGCCGACCGAGGCCGGCAATGTCGTCGATTTCGGCGGACGCGTCGGCCGGACCTTCGCCGCCGAAAGGGCATCTGGGGACGTCAACGTTTTCGACGCCCTGGTAAACCATATCGGCGAGTTGAATACCCGCAAGCGCCGTGTCGTGATCGCCTGCTGGAGCGACGGGTCGCGCGATCGGCTTTCGCATGTGCTTGCGGATCACGGCCTGACGCGGACACGCTCGGTGGATTCCTGGCCCGACGCAAACGGGCTCGCCAACGGCGTCGTGGCTTTGGTGGTCCTGGGGCTTGAAAGCGGTTTTGAGGTCGGCGACCTCACCATACTTTCCGAGCAGGACATTCTCGGCGAACGACTTGTCCGCCCGCGGCGCAAACAGAAGCGCGGTGCGGATTTCCTGTCCGAAGTCACCAGCCTGGCGGAAGGCGACATCGTGGTGCACGTCGACCACGGCATCGGCCGGTTCATCGGTCTGAAGACGGTATCCGCGGCCGGCGCGCCCCACGATTGCCTGGAATTGCATTATCACGGCGGCGACAAGCTGTTCCTGCCGGTCGAAAACATCGAACTCTTGTCGCGCTATGGCTCGGAGGACACAACCGTCCAGCTCGATCGCCTCGGCGGCGGCAATTGGCAGGCGCGCAAGGCGCGCATGAAGAAGCGCATCCTCGAAATTGCGGACGATCTGATCAAGATCGCGGCGGAACGCGCCATGCGCAACGCGGCCACGATTGCCCCGCCGGAAGGGCTCTACGACGAATTCGCCGCGCGCTTTCCCTACGAAGAGACCGAAGACCAGGAAGCCGCGATCGGTTCGGTTTTTGAAGACCTGGCGTCCGGGCGCCCTATGGATCGGCTGATTTGCGGCGATGTCGGTTTCGGCAAGACCGAGGTGGCGCTGAGGGCAGCCTTCATCACGGCCTTGTCCGGCCGGCAGGTTGCGCTTGTCGTGCCGACAACGCTCCTTGCCCGCCAGCATTTCAAGACGTTCATGGAGCGCTTCAAGGGTCTGCCGGTGAACGTCCGACAGGCGTCGCGGCTGGTCGCGGCCAAGGACCTGTCGGCAACAAAAAAAGGCCTGACGGACGGATCGGTCGACATCGTGATCGGAACCCATGCGCTGCTTGGCAAGGCGATCAAGTTCCGGGACCTCGGCCTTTTGATCGTCGATGAGGAGCAGCATTTCGGGGTCAAGCACAAGGAGCGTCTGAAGGAGCTGAAGTCCGACGTGCATGTGCTGACCCTGTCGGCCACTCCGATCCCGCGCACCATGCAATTGGCGCTGACCGGCGTTCGGGAATTGTCGCTGATCGCCACGCCGCCGGTGGATCGGCTGGCGGTCCGTACCTTTGTCTCGCCGTTCGATCCGCTGGTGATCCGCGAGGCGCTGCTTCGCGAACGCTATCGCGGCGGCCAGGCGTTTTATGTGTGTCCGCGCGTTGCCGACCTTGCCGAGACCAAAGCGTTCCTGGACGAGGCCGTGCCGGAGGTGAAAGTCGCGGTGGCCCACGGGCAGATGGCCGCTGGAGATCTGGAAGACATCATGACCGAGTTCTACGAGGGCCGGTACGATGTTCTCCTGTCGACGACCATCGTCGAATCCGGCCTGGATATCCCGACCGCGAACACGCTGATCGTGCACCGCGCCGACATGTTCGGCCTGTCGCAACTCTATCAGTTGCGCGGTCGGGTCGGCCGATCCAAGACCCGGGCCTATGCACTCTTCACAGTGCCCGCCAACAAGGCTTTGACACCGACGGCGGATCGTCGGCTCAAGGTCTTGCAATCGCTTGAAGGGCTTGGCGCCGGTTTCCAGCTGGCCAGCCACGATCTCGACATTCGCGGCGCGGGCAACCTGCTTGGCGAGGAACAGTCCGGTCATATCAAGGAAGTCGGCTTCGAACTCTACCAGCAAATGCTGGAAGAGGCGGTGGCGAGCCTGCGTTCAGGCGGGGACGACTTGGAGGACTCCGGGCAATGGTCGCCCCAGATCACGGTCGGCATGCCGGTCATGATCCCGGAAGGTTATGTTCCGGACCTGCAATTGCGGATGTCTCTCTACCGGCGCCTGGCCGATCTCGGATCGGCAACGGAAATCGATGCTTTCGGGGCCGAACTCATTGATCGGTTCGGGCCGCTGCCGGCGGAAGTGGACTCGCTCCTGAAGATCGTTTTCATCAAGGCCCTGTGCCGGACCGCCAATGTCGAAAAGGTGGATGCCGGGCCGAAAGGCGTCGTTTTGAGCCTGCGCGACAATACATTCCCCAATCCGCAAGGCCTCGTCGGCTATATTGCCGAGCAGGGCAGCCTTGCGAAGATCCGACCGGACCACAAGATCGTGCTGATCCGCGATTGGGAAAAGCCGGAACAGCGCCTTAAGGGAGCCGCTACCGTACTGACCAAACTGGCTCGGATGGCCGAGCAGGCGGCCGAAGCGGCGTAAACGGTCGGCCACCGGATCTGGCGGTTTTTCCAACGCGTCAGTCGAGGCGGTCCAGAAGCATCTTCAGGGCGGTTTCTACGGTGACAAGGCGAACGCCGTCGCGGTCCTGGCCGGCAAAGACGTGGTGCGCGTGTTGCGTGGGGCCATCCTTGCCTGCCACGGCGAAATGGACCAGGCCGACGGGTTTTTCGGGGCTGCCTCCGCCCGGACCGGCAATGCCGGTTACGGCAACGGCCGCATCGGTTTGCCCTTGGGACAGGGCACCTTCGGCCATGGCGCGGGCAACCGGTTCGCTGACGGCACCGTGGGCGGCGATCATATCCGCCGGGACGCCGAGCATGTCAGCCTTGGCTTCGTTCGAATAGGTGACAAAACCGCGATCGACCACCGCTGACGACCCGGATATGTCGGTCAGGGCGCCGGCGATCAGCCCGCCGGTGCAGGATTCCGCGGTTGCGATCGTCCGCCCGGCGTCGGTGTATCGGCGGATCACGTTTTCCGAAAGCGTGCGGATCCGGGCGCGTTGCTCGGCTTCGCTGGTCATCGCAAGTCTCCCTGGCGTTATGGAGTGTTCACCGACGGCGGCAGCATGATCGTGGCCGTCGCGGTTGCCGCAATGCCCTCACTGCGTCCGGTAAAGCCGAGCCGCTCGGTGGTGGTCGCCTTCACGCTGATGCGCTCGCGTTCGATCGCCAGGATCTCGGCAATACGGTCACGCATCCGCTCCCGATGCGGCCCGATTTTCGGGGTTTCGCAAATGATGGTCACGTCGATCGCGGTGATGCGGCCCTGTCGCGCGCGGACGCGCTCGCCGGCATGGCGCAGGAAGACGTCCGAAGCGGCACCTTTCCACTGCGGATCGGACGGCGGAAAATGATGTCCGATATCGCCGTCGGCAAGCGCCCCGTAAAGCGCGTCCGTGATGGTGTGCAAGGCCACATCGGCATCCGAATGGCCCTTCAGGCGCTGGTCGTGCGGGATGTCGATGCCGCCCAGGACGATCCCGTCACCCGGCTCGAAGGCGTGCACGTCGTAGCCGTGGCCGGTGCGTATTTCGGGAAAAACGTCAGGGGACATGCGTCGCTCCGCTTCGGAAAAATCTGCTTCCGTGGTCAGTTTGACATTGTCGCGTCCGCTTTCAACAAGGCGGACCGGCATGCCGACAGCTTCGGCAATTGCCGCATCGTCGGTCACTGCAATCCCCTTGGTTTGGGCCTCTTCATGCGCCTTGAGAATGGCATCGAAGGAAAACCCCTGGGGGGTCTGCGCGGCCCACAACCCGTCGCGCGTCAGGGTGGCGCCGATGCGACCGTCGCCGGCATCGCGTTTCAACGTATCAACGATCGGGCAGGCTGCAATCGCTCCGGTTCTGGCGTCGATTGCCGCATCGACCGCTGCAATCACGTCTGGCGCGACAAATGGGCGGGCCGCGTCGTGGATCAGGATCCGGTCCGGATCGGTTTTGCGAAACGCCCGCAATCCGTTCAGCACGGATTCCTGGCGTGTCTCACCGCCGTTCACCGGATCGAGCAGGTTTTCAAGGCCGGCGACCGCGTCGGTGTACAGATCCACATCATCCGGATGGATGACACATCGAATACCGCCCCCTGCGCCCCAGGCCTGGAACCGAGCGATCGTATGACGCAGCACGGCAATGCCGGCCAGTCTTCGATATTGCTTCGGAAGCCCGGCACCGGCGCGATGCCCGCGCCCGGCGGCAACAATGAGAACGGCCGTCTTGTTCGTTCCGTTGGTATCTGCTGTCACGGCCGGCACTTGTAAATTGGTCCAGGTTGTATTCGTGCCGCGATGTACCACACTTCCTGACGAGGACAAGACGTCATCCTGATCGCCTGAAAAGTGACCGGAATTGTCGCACTGCACAATTAATGTGTTTAAATTCTGTGCAATCTGAGATATTGCCTAAAAATCGGACAGTATCGAAAGGGCTTTCGTGGGACCAAGCGTGCATATCGGCACCGTTGCCGTACGCAACCCCGTGTTTCTGGCGCCGATGTCAGGGGTCACGGATGCGCCGTTCCGGGCTCTGGCCTGGAAGCGCGGGGCCGGTCTTGTTGTCACTGAGATGGTAGCGAGCGAGGCGCTGTCGCATCGCAATCCGGACTTTGTGCGGCGCGCCCGGAGTGCGGGTGCCGGACCGCACGTCGTGCAGCTTGCCGGTCGCGAGACCCGCTGGATGACCCTTGCTGCCCAAATCGCGAGCGGCGAGGGGGCGGATGTCATCGACATCAACATGGGATGCCCGGCGCGCAAGGTGACGAACGGCGCCTCCGGGTCGGCCTTGATGCGCGATCTGGATCACGCGGAACGCCTGATCGAGGCCACATTGGCGGGCGCTTCCTGCCCGGTGACGGTGAAAATGCGGCTCGGGTGGGATCATGACCGCCTGAACGCGCCCGAACTTGCCGCACGGGCCGAGGCCGCCGGCGTGTCCATGGTGACGGTGCACGGGCGCACACGATGCCAGTTCTACAAGGGACAGGCCGACTGGCAGGCTGTGGCGGGAGTCCGCGACGCCGTTTCAATACCACTGGTCGTCAACGGCGACATCTGCAGTCTGGACCATGCCAGGTCCGCGTTGCGGCAATCGGGGGCCGACGCCGTGATGGTCGGCCGTGGCGCCTACGGACGCCCGTGGTTTCCCGGAGCGCTGGCCCATGCGCTTGCAACCGGGATGCCGGTCGCAACCCCGCCGATGGAGGTTTTGCGGGACGATCTGATCGAGCTCTATGACGCCATGCTGATCTGCCATGGAACACGCGTTGGCGTTCGCGCGGCGCGCAAACATCTGGCCTGGAGTTTCGAGGCGCTCCTGCCGGATGTCCGAACGAAATTGATGCGGTCCATTCTCACAACCGAAGACCCGAAACAGGCGACTGAATTGCTCGGGACATTCTTCGATACGCTTACAGATGCCGGAGACAAGGCCGCATGAGTACCGCTGTTTTAATGAAGCATCCGATCGAGCTCTCGCCGGGCGAAAGCCTGCAGGGCACCGTCCTCAACATGCTGCCGCATCCGGTGCTGCTTGTGGACCGGTACTTCAATATTCACCTGGCCAATGTGGCCGCGGAGGCATTCTTCCAGTCCAGTTCGCCGGTCATCACCCGGCACAGCCTCGACTATTTCATTCCCTTCGGCAGCCCGGTCCTGTCGCTGATCGAACACGTTCTGGAACGCAATGCGCCGGTCAACGAATACCGCATCGATATCGGCTCGCCGCGCATCGGCGCCGATCGCATTGTCGATGTCTACGTCGTGCCGTCGACGGAATTGCCGAATGCGGTGGTTCTGATGTTCCAGGAGCGCACGATCGCCGACAAGATGGATCGCCAGCTCACGCACCGGGGCGCGGCACGTACGGTGACGGGTCTGGCTTCCATGCTGGCGCACGAGATCAAGAATCCGCTCTCCGGCATCCGCGGCGCGGCCCAATTGCTGGAACAATCCGCAAGCGATGAGGATCGTGCCCTGACGCGGCTGATCACCGATGAGGCCGATCGCATCGTCAAGCTCGTCGACCGGATGGAGGTGTTCTCGGACGATCGCCCGATCGAGCGCGAACCGGTGAACATTCACCACGTCCTTGAGCACGTCAAAAGACTTGCGCAATCCGGCGTAGCCCGCGGCCTCAACATCATCGAGCACTACGATCCGTCGCTGCCCGCTGTCTTCGGCAACCGCGATCAGCTTGTGCAGGTCTTCCTCAACCTGATCAAGAACGCGTCGGAGGCGCTCGGTGATCGATCGGACGGCGAAATTATGCTGACGACGGCGTTTCGTCCCGGCATCCGGCTGTCGACGCCGGGCAGCAAGGACAAGGTCAGCCTGCCCCTGGAAGTCGCGGTGACCGACAACGGCAGAGGTATTCCCGGAGAATTGCTGCCGCATCTGTTTGATCCGTTCGTCACCACAAAGACCAACGGCACCGGGCTGGGGCTGGCGCTGGTCGCCAAGATCATCGGCGATCATGGCGGCGTGATCGAATGCGACACCATGCCCGGGCGGACCGTTTTCCGGGCGCTTCTGCCCGCATGCAAGGCAATCCCTGTCCCGGTGGCGGCCAATGCTTGAGTGCCGGACAGGCCTGTTGACCGTTTCCAATTGTACCAAGGCAAAGCTGCAAGGTCGTGATGCCCAGTGAAACCGTACTCATTGCCGACGACGATGCCGCGATCCGCACCGTCCTCAACCAGGCCCTTTCGCGCGCCGGGTATTCGGTTCGCCTGACCTCGAACGCGACGACCCTTTGGAAATGGGTCAGTCAGGGCGAGGGGGACCTGGTGGTGACCGATGTGGTCATGCCGGACGAAAACGCCTTTGAACTGTTGCCGCGAATCCGCAAATCGCGACCGGACCTGCCGGTCATCGTGATGAGCGCCCAGAACACATTTATGACCGCGATCCGCGCCTCGGAACGGGGTGCCTACGAATATCTGCCGAAGCCCTTCGACCTGAAGGAACTGATCGCCATTGTCGGACGAGCGTTGTCGGACCGACATCCGCCGGCCCCGCAGGCCGAGGACCCGGACGCGCAGGACCATCTGCCGCTGATCGGTCGGTCGGCGGCCATGCAAGAGATCTATCGTGTGCTGGCCCGTCTGATGCAGACGGACCTGACGGTGATGATCACCGGTGAATCCGGTACCGGCAAGGAACTCGTGGCCCGCGCCCTGCACGATTTCGGAAAACGCGCCCGGGGTCCGTTCGTTGCCATCAACATGGCGGCAATCCCGCGCGACCTGATCGAGTCGGAACTGTTCGGCCATGAAAAGGGCTCGTTCACCGGCGCGCAGAACCGCAGCTCCGGACGCTTCGAGCAGGCCGAAGGCGGTACGCTGTTCCTCGATGAAATCGGCGACATGCCGATGGAAGCGCAGACCCGTCTCTTGCGGGTTCTGCAGCAGGGGGAATACACGACCGTCGGCGGCCGGACGGCGATCAAAACCGATGTGCGCATCATCGCTGCGACCAACAAGGATCTGCGCCAGCTCATCAATCAGGGATTGTTCCGGGAGGATCTGTTCTTCCGTCTCAACGTCGTGCCGCTGCGGTTGCCGCCGCTGCGCGAGCGCGCGGAGGACATTCCGGATCTGGTGCGGCATTTCTTCACGATGGCCGAACGCGAAGGCCTGCCGGCCAAACGCATCAATTCCGACGCGCTGGCCCGTCTGACCCGATATCGCTGGCCGGGGAACGTGCGCGAACTGGAAAATCTTGTGCGACGGCTTTCCGCCCTCTACCCGCAGGACATCATCACCGAGACCATCGTCGATCAGGAGATCGATGATCGGCCGATCCGGGACGATGCCGACGCAAGCGATGGCAACGAGCCGCTCAGCATGGCGGTGGAGCGGCATCTGTCGGACTATTTCGACGAGTTTCCGGGCAGCCTGCCGCCACCTGGCCTCTATCAGCGCATTCTTCGCGAGGTCGAATATCCGCTGATCAGTTCGGCCCTGTCAGCAACGCGTGGCAACCAGATTCGGGCAGCGGAGCTGCTCGGCGTCAACCGCAATACGCTGCGCAAGAAGATCCGGGAACTCGAGATTCCGGTGACCCGGTTGCCTGGCTGAACCGGTCCGCCGTCTTTGCGAACCCATCCCGCGCCGCTGCGATGCCGGCGGCTTAGTGCCCGTATTTCTCCTTCCATGCACAATCCACAGCCACGCGCCTGTGTCGGCAGGGACAAAGCATTGTCTCAATTCTGCAACATTGTTGTTGAAATGCGACGCTATCGGGGCTAGGGCCAATCGATCGATGGGATTGTCAGGTCGGTTTTGTCAGACTGGCGCCGACGTCCCGGTGGGCGCAACCTAAACGCGGCACGATGATTTCACTCGAAACGGATTCCGCTTCTGCCGTCCAATCCACCGAGTTTTCGCTCGGTGAACGGCGCAAGACCGTGCGCCGGATCGGCTTCCTGCTGTTCATTGTGGCCGGGATCTCGGTGTTTTCCACGCTGCTGATCCTCACCGGCCAGACGTCGATCGAAGTAACGGACGAGATCATCCGGCTCGCACTGCGCGTGAACGCGGTCATTCTCATTCTGCTTCTGCTCTCGACAGCCGCAGAATTGCTGATGATCTATCTGGCCCGCCGATCGGGGCGCGCCGCTGCTCGCTTGCACATCCAGATCGTCTCCTTGTTCAGTTTCTTGGCGCTGATCCCGGCAACGATCGTGGCGATCATCGCCAGCATCACGCTGGATCAGAATCTCGACCGGTGGTTTTCAAAGCAGATCTCCCAAATCATCGACAATTCGCAGAACCTCGCCAACGCCTATGTGGTCGAGCACGGGCGCGTGCTGCGCGCCAACCTCTTGAACATGGCCGCTGACATGGACAGCGCGCAGCAATTCTACGAATTCAGCCCTTCCCAGTTCGACAGCATCATGCTCACCCAGGCGACGGTGCGTCAGATGCCGGTGGCGTATATCCTCGACGGATCAGGCAGCGTCATCGTCAGGGCAATCGTCGACCCGTCGGTCTCCGTCACCATGCCGACCGAACGCATGATCGCGGATGCGGGTTCGGGCGAACCGATCATCAACATCGTGGCGCAATACGGTCAGGTCACCGGCCTGATGAAGCTCAAGGCCTATGACGATTTCTACCTGTTCGTGGTCCGGCGCCTCGATGCCCGGGTGACCGAACTCTTCAATCTCGTTCAAAAGGACACACGGGAATACCAGGCACTGCAGCAAAGCCGCCCTGAAGCTCAATTGACCAATGCTGTGGTCTATATCGGTGTCGCCCTTCTGCTCCTGTTGGCGGCGATCTGGGTCGGTCTGGGTTTTTCAGACCGGCTTGTGACGCCGATCCGGCGGCTGATCACGGCCGCCGACCAGGTGTCCCGCGGCAATCTTCATGTCCAGGTGCCGGTCAAGCAACGGGAAGGGGACTTTGCCAATCTGGGGGCCATGTTCAACACCATGACCCAGCAATTGCAGAGCCAGCGGGATGAATTGCTGGCTGCCGGCGAAAAGGAAAATCAGCGGCGCAAGTTTACCGAAACCGTCCTGTCCGGCGTGACCGCGTCGGTGATCGGCATCGATCGGGCCGGACGCGTGACGATTGCCAATCCGTCTGCCCTGGAATTGTTCGATATCACCGAAGCGGATCTGATCGGCGCCAAACTCACCGCCGTCGTGCCCGAAGTGGAGGAATTCGTGGCGGCCGCCCTGATGAGCGATCGGCCGGTTCCGCCGAAACAGATATCCATCATTCGCGGCCAGAAAACGCGGATTCTGGCGGCGCGAGCGACCGGGAACGTGTCGGGGGAATCCGGTGCGACGATCGTCGTAACGATGGATGACATCACCGATCTCGTGACCGCCCAGCGCAGCGCCGCGTGGGCCGACGTGGCGCGCCGTATCGCGCACGAGATCAAAAACCCGTTGACGCCCATCCAATTGTCGGCCGAGCGGATCCGGCGGCGCTACGGCAAGAAAATCGGCGAGGATACCAAGGTCTTCGATCAGTGCGTCGATACGATCGTTCGCCAGGTCGGGGATATCGGCCGCATGGTCGACGAGTTTTCGTCCTTCGCTCGAATGCCCAAACCGGTCATGGCGGAACGCGATCTCGGGTCGATGGTCCGTGAAGCCGTATTCCTGCAAAGCGTCGCCCTGTCCGATATCGACGTGACCACGGACATTCCCGAAGACGGCCTGAAAGGATTTTTCGATGAGCGCCTGATCGTGCAGGCGGTGTCGAACCTGGTGAAAAACGCGGGCGAGGCGGTGACGGCCTACCGGTTCGAGGAGGGTGAAGGCGGCCGGATCCATGTCAGCGTTTCAAGACGCGGATCGGACTTCATCATCGACGTGGAAGACAACGGCCCGGGATTTCCGGTGGAAGATCGAGCCAACCTGCTCGAACCCTATATGACGACCCGGGAAAAGGGCACCGGCCTCGGACTGGCCATCGTGCGCAAGATCATCGAAGAGCATAACGGCCATATCGAACTGCTCGATGCGGCGCAGTGCGCGCAGGGCGGCCACGGCGCGCTGGTCCGGGTCGTTCTCGGCCAGGTCGAGCAACCACAGCACACACAATCGACGACCGACGTGCAGTCGGAAGAACACAAGACGGGGCCCGACGACGCCAATGGCAGCTGACATTCTGATTGTCGACGACGAGATGGACATCCGGGAACTCGTCGCCGGTATCCTGGAAGACGAAGGATATGAAACCCGTACGGCGGCCGACAGCACGGCGGCGCTCCAGGCCATCGAGGAACGCCGGCCGCAATTGATCTTTCTCGATATATGGCTGCAGCGCAGCGAACTGGACGGTCTGGCGATCCTCGACATTATCCGAGAACAGCATCCGGACCTGCCGGTCGTCATGATTTCAGGTCACGGCAATATCGAGACCGCGGTGTCGGCCATAAAACGCGGCGCCTACGACTACATCGAAAAGCCGTTCAAGGCGGACCGTCTCGTCATCGTGACGGAACGGGCGCTGGAGGCAACAAAATTGCGGCGCGAGGTCAAGGACCTGCGCCAACGCGGCGCGGTCAGCGATGAGCTGGTCGGGCGGTCATCCGCGATGAATCAAGTGCGGCAGATGATCGAACGTGTCGGTCCGGCCAACAGCCGGGTGCTGATCCACGGACCCTCCGGCAGCGGCAAGGAAACCGTTGCGCGCGCCATCCACCATGCGTCCAGCCGTGTCGGCAATGCCTTCGTCGCCATCAATGGTGCCGTCATCACGCCGGACCGGATGGAGGAGGAATTGTTCGGCGTCGAGGACGCACAGGGTGGTCGGAAAATGACCGGGGCGCTGGAAGAAGCGCATGGCGGTACGCTCTATCTGGACGAAGTGGCCGATATTCCGCCCGAAACCCAGAGCAAGATCCTGCGGGTGCTGGTCGACCAGACTTTCCAGCGGGTCGGCGGCGGGTCCAAGGTTCGCGTCGATGTCCGGATCATTTCCTCCACCGCACGCGATCTCGGGCAGGAAATCTCGGCCGGACGGTTCCGCGAGGACCTGTACCACCGTCTGAGCGTGGTGCCATTCGGCGTGCCGCCGCTCAGCGACCGGCGGGAAGACATTCCGGACCTGGTTTCCCATTTCATGCAGCAATTGACGGAAAGCGCCGGTCTTCCCGGACGGGAGATCTCGAGCGAGGCCATGGCGGTCCTCCAGGCGCATGACTGGCCCGGCAATGTGCGCCAGTTGAAGAACAACATCGAACGCCTTGTCATCCTGACGAGGGGCGACGAGGACAGCACCGTTTCCGCCGATCTCCTTCCGAACGAACTCGGCACATCGATGCCCTCCGTCGCTTCCAGTTCCGGAGGCCAGCATCTGATGGCGCTGCCGTTGCGCGAGGCGAGGGAGATTTTCGAACGCGATTATCTGCAGGCGCAAATCAACAGGTTCGGTGGCAATATCTCCAGAACGGCGGATTTCGTTGGCATGGAGCGATCGGCTCTACACCGCAAACTGAAGACACTGGGGCTGGGGTAGGTCATGGTCAGACAGGCGAAGTCGGAGCGGCACGACCGCCCTGACGCGGCACAGATCCCATCGACACGCGTCGGCCGCCGTGCCGCGCGGAATGTGTTGACGTCATGAGGGTCATCATCTGCGGTGCCGGTCAGGTCGGCTATGGCATTGCCGAACGGCTGGCATCCGAAGCGAACGACGTGTCGGTGATCGACAATTCTCCCGAACTGGTCAACGCCATTCGCGACACGCTGGATGTGCGCGGCTTCGTCGGCCATGGAGCGCATCCCGATGTGCTCGCCCAGGCCGGTGCCGGCGAGGCGGACATGATCATCGCCGTCACGCTCTATGACGAAGTCAACATGGTTGCCTGCCAGGTCGCGCATACGCTGTTCCAGGTCCCGACGAAGGTGGCGCGGGTGCGGGCGCAATCCTATCTGGCGCCGCATTGGGGCGACCTGTTTTCCAGGGATCACATGCCGATCGACGTCATCATTTCACCGGAGGTCGAAGTCGGCGAAATGGTCATGCGGCGGCTGACCTATCCGGGCGCCGTGGAGGCGATCCCGTTCATCGACGATCATGTATTCCTGCTTGGCATTCTCTGCGACGAGGATTGCCCGATCATCGAGACCCCGCTCAAGCAATTGACGGAGCTGTTTCCGGATCTCGGCGCGGTGGTGGTCGGCATCGTGCGCGACGGCAATCTGTTCGTACCGACCAGCACCGATTCCATGTATGAAGGGGATCTGGCCTATGTCGTGACGCCGGCAAACCAGGTGCGGCGGACCTTGTCGATCTTCGGCCATGAGGAACCGGAAGTCGCGCGGGTGGTGATTGCCGGGGGCGGCAATATCGGCCTTTACGTCGCCAATTCCCTCGAAGCCCGGCAGAAATCGGCAAAGATCAAGATCATCGAGCAAAGCCGGGAACGGGCGATCGATATTGCGGAACGGTTGCGCCGGACAGTCGTTTTGCATGGCAGCGCGCTCAGCCAGGACATCCTGCGCGAGGCCGACGTGCAGGACGCGGACACGCTGGTCGCGCTGACCAACGACGACAAGGTCAACATCCTGTCCTGCGTGATGGCCAAGAAACTGGGGACGCGCCGCAACCTGAGCCTTCTGAACGAGACCACCTATCCGGTTTTTGCCGGCGTGCTTGGGATCGATGCGCATGTGAATCCGCGCGCCGTCACGATATCGAAGATCCTGCGCCATGTCCGACGCGGCCGGATCCGGGGCGTGCATTCCATGCAGAACGGCAAGGCGGAAGTCATCGAGGCCGAAGCGCTCGAGACCTCGTCGCTGGTCGGCAAGCCGCTGGCGGCGCTCGACCTGCCGAACGGTATTCGGATCGGAGCCATCCACCGCGATGGAAAAGTAATCGTTCCGACCGGCGAAACCCGTGTTCTGGCCCATGATCGCATCGTGATCTTTGCACTGGCCGAGAGCGTGCGCCAGGTCGAGCAGATGTTCCGGGTCAGCCTTGAGTTTTTCTAGTGGGCACACGCGGTCGAACAGGCAGTGACCCTCTGCTTCATCCTCTTCGGTTCTGCCGGTATCTGCCGGCAGAAGGCCCCAATTCCGGGCTCCGGTCGATGAGCGGACCCGGGCTGCCCGTCGGATTGACGCGGCGCGGCCAGTCGGGCGAACTCCTTCCATGACCAATGTTCTCAACGTCTTCTCCACGTTGTTGTGGACATTTGCCTGCACCATGGTGCTGCCGGCGATCGCCGGCGTCGTGGCCGGGGAAACCGCGGCGACGACCGATTTCGTCATCATGATCGTCTTGACGATCTTCTTTGCCGGTTCGATTGCGTTTGCCGTGCGGGGACGGGCGCGCGGCCTGAACCGGGTGGAATCCTACCTGCTGATGCTTGTGGCCTGGACCGTATTGCCGGCCATCGCGGCGGTGCCGATGGTGACGGCGACGGACCTGAACTGGCTCGACGCCTATCTGGAAGCGGTCTCGGCAATGACGACGACCGGGTTCACCGTCATCAGCCAGATCGATGAGACGTCGCGCGCGATCGTGCTCTGGCGCTCCGAACTGCAATGGATCGGCGGCCTCCTGACGCTCTGGTCGCTGGTTCTGATCGTCGCGCCATTCGGGGTGGGCGGTCTGCCGCAGAGCCAGATCGCGCTGATGAGCGGCGCGACGGGCCGTGAAGTGACAAACTCGGTGCGCGTCGCCCTCGACATCGCCCGGGTATACGCCTTCCTGACGGGGTTGTGCGCGGTCGGTCTGTTGGCCTGCGGGCTGTCGCTCTTCGATGCGATCTGCCTGGCGTTCAGTACATTGTCCACCGGCGGTTTCATGCCGCGCGACGGCAATCTGGAAAGTTTTGACAGCAACACGGCGCAGATCGTCGTTTGTGTCTTCATGCTTGCCGGGGCCAGCAGCATCTTCTGGTTCCGCATGATGCAATCGCGATGGCGCATGCTTGCGATGCACCGGGAGACGTATTTTGTGTTCGTGGTCGCGATCGCCCTTGGTCTGGCCTATGCAGTGCGGCTTTTCGAAGCAGCCGGATCGGCCGACGTGCTGCATCCGCTTACGGCCCTTCGCGAAGGATTGGTTACGGGAATCTCGGTCGTAACGACCACCGGGTTCGAGGCGCGACAGAGCAGTTTTTCGGTTCTGCCGTTGCCCATCGTGCTTTTTTTCGTGTTGATCGGGGCGGGCAGTTTCTCGACTGCCGGTGGCATCAAGTTCTACCGGCTCGGCGCGATGTTCGTGCAGGCCGGCCGGGAACTCAACCGTCTGATTTACCCGCATGGCGTGCGACCCGCCAAGTTCGGCGGCCAGCACTACGACATCCAGATCATGAAGGCGATCTGGGCGTTTTTCCTGACCGTCGTCATCTTCGTGCCGGTGCTTGGAGCCTATCTGGCCGAGGGCAATCTGCCTCTTGAGGGGGCGCTCCTTGCGGCCGCGGCCGCGTTTGCCAATGCGGGACCGATCTACGCAAGCGGCTGGCTGCAAGGTGTTGATCAATGGCCGGCGATCGGGGAATTCCCGGCCGACAAGAAAGTTGTGCTGTGTGCGACAATGATCCTGGGACGGATGGAAATCTTGGCCTTGTTTGGCGCCCTAAATCGGACATACTGGTTTAACAAATAACGGATTTCCCGCCTGGAGCGCTTCATGTCCCGCATAGCCTATGTCAATGGTCGTTATGTGCCGCATACCGATGCCAGCGTGCATGTGGAAGACCGCGGATACCAGTTTGCCGACGGGGTCTACGAGGTGTGCGAAATCCGTGACGGACGTATTGTCGACGAACGCCGCCATCTCGATCGTCTCGATCGGTCGCTGTCGGAATTGTCCATCCGCACGCCGTTTTCCCGTCGCTCCGCGGGCATGATCCTGCGCGAGGTTATCCGTCGCAACAGGGTGCGGTCCGGCCTCGTTTACCTGCAGGTCACCCGGGGTGTCGCTCGCCGGGACCATGCCTTTCCCGGCCCGGAAGTCCCGCCGTCGGTGGTCGTCACGGCGAAATCGGTGCCTGTTGAACGCGGGGATCACGCCGCGTCTGCGGGCGTCAAGGTCATCACGCTGCCGGACAATCGCTGGGATCGGGTCGACATCAAATCGGTGTCCCTGCTGCCGAACGTGCTGGCCAAGCAGAAAGCACACGAGGCGGGCGCAAAAGAAGCCTGGTTCGTCGACGATGCCGGTCTGGTCACTGAAGGGTCCTCGACGAATGCATGGATCGTGACAAAAGATGGCAGGATCGTCACCCGCCCGGCGGACCACGGGATCCTGCGCGGCATCACCCGCACCGTGGTCGTTGAGGCCATCGAAGGGGAGGGGTTGACACTGGAGGAGCGGCCGTTTTCCGTTGCGGAAGCCCTTGAGGCAAAGGAGGCTTTCATCACCGCGGCGTCGACCATTGTCATGCCGGTTGTGGCGATTGACGATAGACCGATTGGTAATGGACATCCGGGGACAATTGCATCAAACTTGCGCGCTAAATTCCACACTTACGCGGAACAGTCGGAGTTGGTGGCAAATTGACTTGGGCTTCGCGGACCGCGTAGGGTGTCGGGCCGAACGAGGGAGCGTCCACACAAAAAATCATACTCTATATGAAGGGCTGACGACCCGTACGCCAAGGCGGCGGGCCAGGCTGTAACCTTTTGAGTGACCCTCAGATACAAATAAGGCAAAAACTGACGATGGCGGACCGTGCGCAAAACCTGCAAGATACTTTTCTGAACTATGTTCGCAAAAACAAGACTTCCCTTACGATCTTTCTGGTCAACGGTGTCAAATTACAAGGCGTCGTGACCTGGTTCGATAATTTCTGCGTGTTGTTGCGTCGCGACGGACATTCCCAATTGGTTTACAAACACGCAATCTCGACGATCATGCCAAATCAGCCGGTCCAACTCTTCGATCCGGCAGAAGACGGGGCAGAAAAAACCGGGACCTGATCGACACTTGAAACCCGTTGACGACCGCAAGGCCCTTGAAAGCGCGCGCGACCGGAGCGCCGAAGGCGCGCTGATCGACCGGCGTCCGCAACGGGAACGCGTCGTTGTTCTGGTTCCGATCCTCAAGACGCGCCCGACAGCGGCGGGGTCCGGGCAGGGCGGGGCACCCGCCGCGCCGCGGTCCGCAGAAGCGACCCTTGAAGAAGCGCTCGGCCTTGCCGGAGCCATCGACCTCGAGATCGTCGCGGGCCATGTCATATCCGTCCCGGCGATCCGGCCCGCGACCTATTTTGGAACCGGCAAGGTCGATGAGATCGGCGCCGTCCTGAAGGCCGAAAAGGCGGACCTAGCCTATATCGACACCGACCTGTCACCGGTCCAGCAACGCAACCTGGAACGCGAGTGGTCGGTCAAGGTCATCGACCGGACCGGGCTGATCCTCGAAATCTTCGCCGACCGTGCGCAAACGCGGGAAGGGCGGTTGCAGGTGGATCTCGCCCACCTGACCTATCAGCGCAGCCGCCTGGTCCGCAGTTGGACGCACCTTGAACGCCAACGCGGCGGACTTGGATTTGTCGGCGGCCCGGGTGAAACTCAGATTGAGGCCGACCGCCGGATCCTGCAGACCAAGATCAACCGCCTGGAACGCGACCTGGACAAGGTCAAGCGCACCCGCGAGCAACATCGCGTGAAACGCCAGAAAGTGCCGCATCCGGTTGTGGCGCTCGTGGGCTACACCAATGCCGGCAAGTCGACGCTGTTCAACGTGCTTACCGGTGCCGGCGTCTTCGCAAAGGACCTCCTGTTCGCAACGCTCGATCCGACGATGCGCGTCATCAACCTGCCGCATGGCGGGACCGCTATCCTATCGGACACGGTCGGATTCATTTCCAGTCTGCCGACGCAATTGGTCGCGGCGTTTCGGGCGACGCTTGAGGAAGTGCTTCTGGCCGACGTCATCCTGCATGTGCGCGACATCAGCCATCCCGATACCGCGGTTCAGGCTCGGGATGTGGCGGAGACGCTCAAGCTGCTCGGCATCGACCCGGAAACCGACAAGCGGGTGATCGAAGTCTGGAACAAGATCGACCTGGTGCCGGATTTCGAACCGGTGGCGGGCAGGGACGGTGTCGCCATCTCCGCCCTGGCCGGTGCCGGCCTCGATCGGTTGCTGCAGGTCGTCGAAGACCGTCTGGCCGAGGATTCCAGACGCTACGATGTCAGCATACCGGCAACGGACGGCAAGCTGCTCGCCTGGCTCTACAATTCGGTCGAGGTTCTGGATCGACGCGATGCGACCGGCGACGACCCGCATGTGGAACTGAGCCTCAGGGTGCCGCCGGAACGTGCTGCGCATTTCAGGACCAAGGCGGGCGCGTACATCGTCCCGCAAGCCTGACCGGATTTTCGATTCCTGTCAGCCGGATGGTGCCTGCTTGGCTTCGTCCCATAGGGCGTCCATTTCCTCCAGCGTGGCTTCGTCAGGCGTCTTTCCGGATCGATCAAGGGCGGCCTCGATATATTGGAAGCGCCGGCGGAACTTGGCATTGGTCTGTCGCAGAGCGTTCTCCGGGTCGACATCGAGGTGGCGGGCAAGATTGGTGACCGTGAACAGAAGGTCGCCGATCTCTTCCTCAATTGCGCTTGAATGCCGCCCTTTTCTGGCCTCGACGATTTCGTGCGCTTCCTCGACGATCTTGTCGAGCACGGTCTCCGGATTATCCCAGTCGAATCCGACCTTTGCCGCCTTTTTCTGAGTCTTCAAAGCAAGGGTGAGCGCCGGCAGGTTCGCCGGGATGCCCGACAGGACCGATACGGGATCTTCCGGCGTGATACCGGCCTTTGCCTTGCGGGCAGCCTTTTCGGCCCGTTCCTCCGCCTTGATCTCGT
This sequence comes from Rhodobiaceae bacterium, assembly GCA_028285165.1. Classification (GTDB taxonomy): domain Bacteria; phylum Pseudomonadota; class Alphaproteobacteria; order Rhizobiales; family JANQQB01; genus JANQQB01. Next base: position 2,417 of record JANQQB010000338.1, on the reverse strand, counting down.
CCCAGCGCTTCTTGACGGCGCCGGACGTTACGTCAGAACCGGTCTCAAAGACGTGCGGATGGCGCCGGATCATTTTCTTCGTGATCGCATGCACCACATCGCCGAAATCGAACCGGCCGTCTTCCTTTGCCATGCGGGCATGAAACACGACCTGAAGCAGCAGATCGCCGAGTTCATCGACGAGATCCTCAAAATCGCCGCGCTCGATGGCATCGGCGACTTCGTAGGCTTCTTCGATCGTGTACGGCGCAATGGAAGAAAAGTCCTGTTCAAGGTCCCAGGGACAGCCGCCATCCGGGTCGCGCAAACGATCCATCACGGCGAGCAGCATTGCGATATCGGTCGATGCTTCGAAGGATCCAGCCGGGACGCTGGAAGCCATATCGGTGGAGAGACCGCTTGCGGCCGGCGCGTTTGTGTCCGCGGTATCGTCTTGGTGCGGCACACCGGAAGTCCTGGCGTTCGGCGACAGAGGGGGCTTCGTCATGGGTGGCGACACTCCGTTTGTGAAAGGAAGGCCTTCCCTCTGCGGTCAGTCTTGATTCTCATAAGATATATTATGGAACTTTTTTGTGCCGAAAGCCTGTCTTGTCTCGGCGGCCCCGGCTTACGTGTTTCGGTGATTCTGCAAATGGATTCAGTCATCACGATCCGCTTGTTGAAACCGTTGCCCGCACAGCGCGGGTTTTGGGAATTGTCGTCAAGTGCCTGTGCGTGCATCGGACAGCAAATCCCCAGGCATTTATGGCGCCGTGCGTTTGCGCGGCGTCAGGTCAGCGTTCGCCGCGTGATCGTCATGCCGTCATAACCGGGAACGACATTGTCCGGCAGCGTGCGCATCAGCGTTTCGTAGTCGAGATCGATGTGCATGTTGGTCAGCACGGCCTGTCTCGGTTTAATCCGGTCGATCCAGTCCAGCGCGTCCTGGAGGCTGAAATGGCTCGGATGCGGCGTCAGCCGAAGTGCATCGACGATCCACACATCGATGTCGCGTAACAGGTCGAGGCTGTGATCCGGGAAATCCTTGACGTCGCTTGAATAGACAATGCCGTTGACGCGAAAACCCAACGAGTTGATTTCACCGTGGTTCTGGACGACCGGTGTGACGGTAATCGGCCCGCCGGCGCCGTCAACCACGACCGGCTGTGTCGGGTCGATGCGGTGTTCGGTCAGGATCGGCGGATAATTGGACCCGGGCGGCGTGGTGAAACAATAACCGAACGCGGAATGGGCGCGTTCGGCGGTGTGGGCGTCCATGTAGACGTCGACGCGTTGGCGCATGGAAATCGCCAGCACGCGCAGATCGTCTATGCCGTGGATATGGTCGGCATGCGGATGCGTATAAAGCACGGCATCGAGCGTTGAGACGCCGGCCGACAGCATCTGTTCGCGGAAATCGGCGCCGGTATCGATGACCAGCGTGGTCGATCCCTTCGGACCGTGCCGGCGCACCAGCGCCGAACAGCGGCGCCGGCGGTTCTTCGGATTGTTCGGGTCGCACAGGCCCCAATTGTTGCCGATGCGCGGCACGCCGCCCGACGAGCCGCATCCCAGCAGAATGAAATCGTGGCGGTCCGTCGGATCGGTCATGAAGCGGGTCTGTCGACCTTGGAAAACAAACGAAAGAAATTGTCCGTTGTCAGCGTGGCGAGGTCTTCGGCCGACATGCCGAGCGTCTCAGCCAACACGGCAGCGGTATGCGCGACATAGGCCGGTTCATTGCGCCGTCCGCGTTTCGGGACCGGCGCCAGATACGGCGCATCCGTCTCGACCAGCAGGCGGTCTCTTGGCAGGTCGGCTGCGATCCGGCGCAGTTCTTCCGACCGGTTGAACGTGAGAATGCCGGAAAACGATACATAAAGGCCAAGCGCGATGCCGGTTTCGGCCAGGGCACGGCCGGAGGAGAAGCAGTGCAGGACAGCAGGGAAGGCCCCCTTCCCTGTTTCCTCCGTCAGGATCGCCGCCATGTCGTCATCGGCATCGCGCGAATGAATGACCAGCGGCAATTGCGTTTCGCGCGAAGCCGCTATGTGGCGACGAAGCCCGGCGGCCTGTTCGGAACGGGACGACCGGTCGTAATGGTAGTCGAGACCCGCTTCGCCGATCGCGACCACCTTGTCGTGCCGGGCATGGGCCACGAGCATGTTGGTGGTGATGTCCGGCTCTTCATCGGCGTTATGCGGATGGGTGCCGACGGAGCAGTAGACGGCTTCATAGGTTTCCGCGAGCGCCAGGATCGCCTCGAACCGCCTGACGTGCGTGCAGATCGTCACCATGCGGCGCACGCCGGCCTCCAGCGCACGCTCGACAACGGCGTCTCGTTCCGGATCGAAATCGGGGAAATCCAGATGACAATGGCTGTCGACCAGCATCAGGCCTTTCCGTCCGTTGCGGCGTCTTCGACATAACGCGGAAAG
>JANQQB010000335.1 GCA_028285165.1 Rhodobiaceae bacterium | reverse complement strand
TCGTGCCAGATCGGCGGCAACCTGTCGACCAATGCGGGTGGGACGGCTGTCCTGGCTTACGGCAATACACGCGATCTGGTGCTTGGTCTGGAAGTCGTGCTGGCCGATGGCCGGATCTGGAACGGACTGCGTCGGCTGCGCAAGGACAATACCGGCTATGATCTGAAACACCTGTTCATCGGGGCCGAGGGCACGCTCGGGATCATCACGGCGGCCGTCCTGAAACTCTTCCCCAAGCCCGCAACCCGTCAGGTCGCGTTTCTGGGTCTCGCCTCACCGGCCGATGCGGCGCAGTTGTTCAACCGGGCAAAGGGTGCGTTCTCCAACGACCTGACCGGTTTCGAGATCATGCGCCGGACCAGCATGGACATTGCCGTGCGGCATATCGAGGGCGCACGAGATCCGCTCCAAAGCGTGTTTCCCTGGTACGTCCTTTTGGAGATTTCCGGCGGCAGCGACGCCGGAGACCTGCAGACACAGGTCGAGTCCTTTCTCGCCGAGTGTTTCGAGGACGGGATCGTGGCGGACGGCGCGCTTGCGCAATCCGACCAGCAGGCGGCCGATTTCTGGCACCTGAGGCACGGCATGTCGGATGCCCAGCGCCGCGACGGCGGCGCCATCAGCCATGACGTCTCCGTCCCGATCGCGAAACTGCCTGACTTTCTGGAAACCGGCATCGCGCGGATCGAAAAACTGGTGCCGGGATGCCGGCCCAATCCCTTCGGCCATTTCGGCGACGGCAACATCCACTTCAATGTCAGTCCTGGATATGACAGCGATGCAAAGGCGTTTTTCGACCGGCGTGGAGAGATCAACGATCTCGTCCATGCGCTGACCATCGAGATGGGCGGTTCATTCTCCGCCGAACACGGCATCGGTCAATTGAAGCGGGATCTGCTGGCTTCCACAAAGGATCCGGTCGAACTGGCGATGATGCGCAGCATCAAGCAGACGCTCGATCCGAACGGCATCCTCAATCCCGGCAAAGTGCTTTAGGGAACACCCCATGCCCGCGTTTCCTGACGGGGTGCCTGGCCGTGGCTGTCGCCGCGGCCGTTAAAACAGGTCCATCTGGCCGTCACCGGTCGGCCCGGTTTTCCTGGCTGTCTTGCGCGGCCGCCCGGCTTCGGTGGAAGCGGGCGCCGCGTCGGCCTCCTCGGACCGCGCAAGTTGCAGGTCCGGTCCGTCGTTTCGTGCGGCGTTGACAGCATCGCCCACGGCGCGTGCCGCAAAATAATCGTCCGCGGGAGCAATCAGCAGATGAGCGACCTCACGCGGCTCGACAACCGGGTCAAGCCAAAGATCGAACTGCTCCGGCGGAACCACAACCGGCATCCGATGATGGATCGCAGCGAGCGACGGCGTGGCCGCCGTCGTCAGGATCGCCACGGAATCGATCTCGCTTCCGTCCTTTCCCATCCAACTGTCCCATACGCCGGCAAAGGCCGTAACGGAGCCGTCGGCCGGGGCGACCCAGAACGGGATCTTGCCGCCCTCGCTGCGCTGCCATTCGTAAAAGCCGCTCGCCGGAACGAGGCACCGCCGGTGACGCATGGGCGCACGAAAGGCAGGTTTTTCCGCCGCGGTCTCGCTGCGCGCGTTGATCAGCAGCGTGAAGCTGGCCGGATCCTTGACCCAGTGCGGCACCAATCCCCACCGCACGAGCGCGCCTTCACGACCGGTTGCGGAGGCCCGAACCACGGCAACCGGCTGGGTCGGCGCAATGTTGTAACGGGGCGGAAACGGTTCAAGACCGGCGATCTCGAACAATTGCTCCACTTCCGACGGCGTCGCCGTCAGCGCAAACCGTCCGCACATGGCTTTTCTCCCCTCGCTCCCGTGACATCCGCCAGATGTTCAGACGCCGTGCGCCAGGCGATGTGGGACATCGCTTATGCAGGGCAACGACGTTCAAAACCTCTGTGTCGAGGTACTAGGTATTTTCTGCATAAGATTTTGGCAATGTCCGTACGCTAAGGTTGATGAAACACGGGGCTAGACGACAGGACCGCAAAACAGGGGCGGCAATCAGTAGATTAATGGGCGCGACGGTATTCGAAACGGCGGACGAAGACTTCTCCGACGAGCGGCTCAAGAAGGCCAACATCAATCCGACAACGATGCTGGCGACAGACTACCTCAACCATTTCAACGAGGTCGTCATGCTCATGGACATGGTCGCTATGATGCCGGAATGCGCGGACGAAATCCTGTGCTGGGAACCCAAGACCTATCAGTCGCATTTCGCGGATTCGAACTTTGCAGAAAAAAACCTAGCGATCGCCGCCTATGAGCGAGCCCCGCACCATGTGCGCCAAGCATTCGACCGCACAATTGCCGAACTGGATACCGTAATCTATTCGGTCAAGGCCCTGCTGCAGGCCGACGCGCCAGGCTCAGAGCGGCAAGCCGAGGCGATCGCCGCGATTCTGGCCGAAGAATTGCAACCCTTGATGGGCCGGGCCAGCGGCATCGTGAACGGAACGCTCGTGACGGAAACAGAGCTGCCTGAGACCCAGGCCCAGGATACGATCGACGCACTTTTCAACTAATACCTCGTCCGAGACCGGTCGTCTGACCGCGCCTTCGGGCAGAACCGTGTCTTTGCTCGTCCAATCCGATCACTCGGGACCGATAGCAGCGGCCGCATGCATTCGGATGGCGGCCGCCAACGCCAATGCACTCCGCTTCAGCACGCAGTGTTCACATCCTCGATCGGGTCAAGAACAAGCAAAAGCCGCGTCTCGCCTGAGCCCTCAATGGGCGGCGAGCGGTGCAGCAGCCCGGATTTCGGCCGCTCCGGCCAAAGCGTGCCGCGCAACAGCATCGGGGCGCCTGTGGGCGCGGTGAAGACGTGTTCCGGCTCTGACCCGTCGGTCGAGAGGCCATATTGCGTTCCCGTTCCCCTGTAGGTGCAGATCAGTCGCGCCGTGACGGCGTCGACATGGAACTTCCGACAGGCATTCGTCGATACGACGTCGAAGCGCAGCCGGAGATACGGCGCGCGCATCAGCCCCGCAAAAAGCTCGGCCAATGCCGCCGTGTCGTCGATCAGCCACTCCCGTTCGGTGCTGTCTGGCGCGCCGGCCGCATCGCAAATTTGAACGACCGATTCCCGTACATCCTCCGGTCGCAGAATGACACGTGCTGACGGGAGCCGATCCGGGGCAAGCGCCTCGATCCAGGATTGAAAGTCCGCCAACTCGCGACGGCGCCAGATGACAGCGGCGCAGTCCGGCCGACGGATTGCGGACAAACCTTCGGGCGTGTCCGCCATGCTTACCCCGACGGCGGCCTCCTCCAGGACTTCGTCCACAAGAGTCATTCGGCAGCCTCCGCACGCCGCCAGACCGGAAACGGATCCGGCAGGTCGGGAAGCGAGTCCAGATCCGACGCGACGCCTTCGGGCAAGAGGCAGGCGTCGAGCCGCGCCTTCAACTGCGCCCACTCGATGCCGGCCCCGATGAACACGATCTCCTGGCGCCGGTCACCCCAGGGCTCCTGCCAGCGCTCGGCAAGGTAGGACCGCGCGCTTTCATGGTCAGGCCAGCGGTCCCGGGGAACGGATGCCCACCACATGCCGAGCGGTTTGACGCTCGAAATGGCGCCCGCGAGGGAGAACTCGGCCACCCATTCGGGCCGCGTTGCGATCCAGAAATGCCCCTTGGCGCGGATGACGCCCGGCAATTGGCCGTTCAAGACGGCCAGGATCTTTTCCGGTTCGAAGGGACGACGCGCCCGATAGACAAAACTCGCCACGCCGTATTCCTCGGTCTCCGGCACGTGATCGGCGAAGCCATACAGCTCCTTGGCCCACATCGGGTGCTCATGCGCCTTCTCGAAATCGAAGAGCCCGGTGTCGAGGATCGTATCGGCCGGGACGTCGGAATGGTTGGTCTCGATAATCCGCGCGTCGGCATTCAGGCTGCGGATGATCTTGCGCGCGGCATCCACCTGATGCGGCTCGGCGTCGTCGACCTTGTTGAGGATGACCACGTCGGCAAACTCGATCTGGTCGGTGAGAAGGTGCACGAGCGTGCGCTCATCCTCCTCGCCCATGGTCTCGCCGCGGTCGCGCAGGAAATCGTGGCTTGAATAGTCCTTGAGCAGGTTGACCGCATCGACGACGGTGACCATCGTGTCGAGGCGGGCGACGTCCGACAGGCTCTCGCCCTCGGTGTCCCGGAACTCAAAAGTGGCGGCAACGGGCAGCGGCTCGGAAATCCCGGTCGATTCAATGAGCAAATAATCGAACCGTCCCTCGCCGGCGAGGCGACGCACTTCGGCCAGAAGATCGTCGCGCAGCGTGCAGCAGATACAGCCGTTCGACATTTCGACCAGGGTTTCGTCGGTGCGGCTGAGCTCGGTGTCGGCGCGCACCAGGTCGGCGTCGATATTGACCTCCGACATGTCGTTGACGATGACGGCAACCCGCCGTCCGTCGCGGTTGTTCAGTACGCGGTTCAGCAGCGTCGTCTTGCCGGCACCGAGAAAGCCGGAAAGGACGGTGACGGGAAGTCGCTCGGTGGCTCGCATGGTGGTTTATTCCTAATGGGTTATGACGTCATGGCTAGATCGGGTTCTGCTGGCTTCGGGCCTGCCTTGAGCAGCGGGTGGTGCTGGCGTCGAACCGCCAAAGCGTCCGCCCGCATCTTCTGTTCTCGCTTGCTCGCTCGGCGTCTCCACCGATCGTTCAATGGTTTGTTATGTTATTTTATTACATCAAGCAAGAGAGACGGGGATGCGGAATTCCGGCATTCATAATAAGCTGATGTCAGAGCCATTTAGCCGGTCTTGAAGCCCCACCAATCCGCCTCCGTGACATTCAATGCGAACGGATGTTTGTTGCGCCTGGCGCCAGGCGGAGCAAAGGTCCGACTAACGAGCGGCACACTTGGGCGGTCCACCCTCCCGCCAGGATTGCCTATGTCCATAGATGGCAACAGGGATCCCAGGCGGGGACCATGCAGCGCCGTGCTAACGGCGAACCGACATGTTACCAAGTACAGACAGCATCGATCGCAAGGCTCGTACGAAACAACATGTCCTCAGGCTCCCCCTCGCCGGATGACCGATCCTATCCGACGCGCCCGATGCTCGGCGTCAGTTGCGGCGTCTGGTATGGCGACCGGATCCTCCTGGTGCGGCGCGGACGCGCGCCTCGGGAAGGATATTGGGCTTTTCCGGGCGGGCTGGTGGAGATCGGAGAAACCTGCGCCGATGCGGCGTGTCGCGAGGTGCGAGAGGAAACCGGGCTCGTTGTGCGCCGGCCGATCTTCGTCGAATTCAAGGAAATCATCGAACGCGACCCGGCAGAGAAAATCGTCCGGCATTTCGTGCTGGCGGTCTTCGGTGGGCGCGCCGCCAGCAACGCCCTGACACCCGGCGACGACGCCGATGCCGCCGAATGGGTTCGTCCAGAAGACCTCGGCCGGTATAAGGTGCTGCCCGGAATCGCCGAATCGGTGCAAAAGAGCCGGACGATCCTGGACGAAACGCCCGCATCGCCACTGTGACCATGACACCCTGCCCGGACGGGACTTGCAGATCGATCCTCAAACGGCCCGGCCGCCCGGGCGCGCTGGCACGGGCCCTGATTGTGCTCACCTGCCTCGGTCTCGCCTCGCCGGCCCTGTCACAGGCCGCGGACGACCGGTACGAAACCCTGTTGCTGCGGTTGTCGGAAATCCTCGGCTCGATCCATTTCCTGTCGACTTTGTGCGAGACGCAGGACCAGCCCGGTATCTGGCGCGGCCAGATGGAGGCGTTGCTCGCGGCTGAAGCCGCCTTTCCCCAGCGCCGGCGTCTCATGACGATCCGCTTCAATCGGGGCTATTCGTCGTTCAAACAGGGCTATCGCACCTGCACGCCACCCGCCATGGAGGCGCTCAGACGGTATCGCGAGGAAGGTGCGCAGATCACCTCTGACCTGGTCGGTCAATACGGTCAACGGCCCCGCTGACGGCGGTTTTCACCGATAAACACGCTTACCAAACCCTTACCTGAAAACTGGACATATTAAGTTTATTTGATATTACCGTTTCCAAAGCGCAGCGAAACTTTCTAGCATTCCCCAATCAAGGTATCCCTCGTACCGGCGACAAAAGCCGGGCGAGGACATTCGGGTTTTCGCATTATGAACCAGGCTGAACAGCTGAAACGCATGCCCTTCGAGGAAGACGACGAGCGGTTCGTCGCCCTCGGTTATATCGACACGGCCTGGGCGGACGCTCTGGAAGACGGCGTGGAACCGGACGCCATCGCCCATGCGGCGCTCTTCATGGCGCTCGCCGACCTCGTCGCGGCCTATGGCGAAGATTCAGTGGCTGATCTCGTCTCCGGCCTGCCCGACAAGATCCGCGTCGGCGAATACAGCCTCGACCGCGAGCTGCACTGAGATCGCGAGCAGGTTCGCTCCTGCCGACGCCGATCCTTACTTCGGACTTTCCTCATCCAATCGATAACCGGCTGGCCGCACCGTACCGATGCACAGCCGGCCGCGAACACGCGCGCGTTCAAACAGACCGCTTGACGGTACGCCCGTACGGGCAAACCGGATACGCATGCGCCGGCTGAGCGAACTGCCGCCCGAAATCCCCTGACAGGGGACCTTCGGCCGATTGGGGAGACCGCATCGCATGTTCCGCCACGCCTGGTATCAGACGCTCTTTGAAAAACTGCCCGATATTCAGCGCGAGGCGGCCGCTGCTGCGGAATCTCTCGGGCTCGACCAGTATGCCGGTCAGATCGGCACCTATCAGGGCTCGTCCGGCTGTCCGGCGCGCCTGCCGGACTATGTGATGGATGCGATTGCCGAAGCCAATGCAATCGACGTCCTTCCCGCCGTCCAGGTCGCCGACGACATGCGCATGCTGGTCAAGGACGTTTATGGCGACGCGTACGATGTCTGTGTGACCAATACGGCGGAAGCTTCGCTGCGTGTTGCCTTCGAAACCCTTGTCGCACCGCCGAGCATGCGCAAGGGCGATCAGTACCGGTCGCGCATGATCCAGATCTATGGCGAGGACGCCGAATGGGGCGGCGGCTACGGACGCGCCTTCCCGCCCAAATACCGGCATTTCGCGATGGACAGGACGGTATCCGGTGGAGAACTCGGCATCGACGGCAAGAGCCTGAACAATCTCGATACCGTCTTCGTGCGCGCGCCGGGGGTTTCCTATGAGATTCACGGCGTGCGGCAGAACACGACCGCCCTCATGACCGAACTCGACGTGGACGGAACGGAGGCCGCCATGCAGCGGGCAGCCGAGCGCCATAGTGCCTATTGTGCCGCCGTGCATGCCGTCGGCTACGACACGCCAGGCTGGGGTTTCGGTCAAAAGGACACCGACGGCGTGCCGGTGCTGATGCGGCGCCTGGCAACGATCGCACGTGAGTTCGACGTGCCCTACATTCTCGACTGCGCGACCTGCCTGCCGATCGTCGGACTGGATCCGCGCGACATCGACGCCGACATCATGATCTATTCCATGGACAAGGCCGGGCGGTCACCGATCGGCGGCCTGATGATCGGCAAGGAAGAACCGATGAACGCCATACGCAAGGCCATGGGCTGGATCGGACCGCGAGGCGGCGGTGTCTCCTCCTATTCCAAGGGGGTGTTTTCGATGCACGATCCGGGCCGGGATTCGCTCGTCGGCATGCTCGCTTTCCTGCGCGCCATGCAGGAAACGCCGCACAAGGTCACCGATCCGGTGGACGGCATGTATACGATCCTGATGGAAGAACTGGAAACGTTCACACCACGCCGCTTTGCCGACAAGCTGCTGGTGACGAAGAGCTATCACATGGGCGGACTGGAACTGAACTATGCCCGCACATGGGACGGCGACGGGTTCGGGATCCCGCTGTTCAACCTGGAAGACATGTATTGCGGTTCCAATACGATCGACGCCGCGCTGGTCGCCATGGGCCAGGCCGGCGCGACGATCTATGGTGGCAACGTGCTCATCGGTCCGGGGCTCGGCCTGATCGACCGGCATGGCGACCTCAGGCCGGATGCGACCAGGGCGGCCTTCAAGGGACTTGTCAAGGCCATCGAGATCACATGCCGTCATGCCGGGCTGGCTGACTGACACTCCTTTTACTACAGGCTAAGACCCCCGAGATGACCGATATCCATCCCCTCTCCCGGATCAGACCTATCCTGGCCGATATCGACCTGGTCGACGCGATCGCCGCGGGATTTGAGGCCTTTTCAAACGGCCTGGTCGAGGTTCCACCGGTCGGCGAATTGCTGTTCCCCGACCGGAACGGCGAAATGCACATCAAATACGGCGCGATCCGCGGCGACGACGTGTTCGTCGTCAAGGTCGCAACCGGTTTCTTCGGCAATCCGGAACGCGGCCTGCCGCCGTTCGGCGGCTGCATGCTGGTGTTGAGCCAGGAGACGGGCATGGTCGTCGCGGTGCTGCTCGAAGAGGGCGAATTGACGAACCATCGCACGGCGGCGGCCGGGGCCGTTGCCGCGCGCTGCCTGGCGCCGCCGGAGGTCGAGGCCATCGGCATCTGCGGGACCGGCTTCCAGGCGCGGCTTCAGGCCGACTACCTGAAACGGGTGACGCCGTGCAGAAACCTGGTCGTCTGGGGCCGCGATCCGGCAAAGGCGGAAGCGGCGGCAATCGACATCGCCGATCTCGGCTTCACCACCGATGTGGCGAAAACGCCGGCTGCCCTCGCTGCCCGCGCCAATCTGATCGTGACCACGACCGCCGCCCATCGACCCATCCTGCACGCCGCCGACATCCGGCCGGGCACCCACATAACCGCAATGGGCTCGGACACACCGGACAAGTGCGAACTCGACCCGGCCCTGCTCGGCCGGGCCGACCGTGTGGTGGCCGACAGCCTGGCCCAATGCCGGGAACGCGGCGAGATCAGCCACGCTCTCACAGCTGGCGTCCTGACGGATGATGCGATCGTCGAGCTGGGAGAGGTCGTTGCGGATCCCGTTCGCGGACGACCGAGCGATGACGCCGTCACCGTTGCCGACCTGACCGGCGTCGCGGTGCAGGATATCGTGATCGCCAAGGCGGTCGTCGAGCGGCTTGCCGACATGCCGGACTGAATTCAGGCCTTCAGGCCCCGGGCAGAACCGCCCGTACGCCATGCCGACCGCTCTTTATCGGAGACCCCTTGATGCACGTGCCGCCCTTCCTTCTGGAACGCAATCAGACGCTCTATGAAAATACGGTCGACATCAATCTCACCGAAAGCGGCGTGCACCCGGCAACGATCGCCGACATTCTCCCCGATAACCGGATCGACGATCTGGTGACGCTGCCGCTCGGCTACGGCTACACCGACGGTACACCGTCTCTCAGGGCGGCAATCGCCGACTGGCACCCGGGCGCCGGGCCGGACAACGTGCTTGTGGCCAACGGAACATCGGAAGCGAACCTGCTCACCCTGATGACGCTTGTCGAACCCGGTGACGAGATCATCGTCATCGTCCCGAATTTCCTGCAGATCGACGGTCTGGCACGCACGTTCGGCGTGCAAGTGCGCCCCGTAGCGCTGCGTCCCGAGGACAATTGGCAGCCCGATATCGGCGCCGTCGAAGCGGCCATCAGTCCGCGGACCCGCCTGATCACCCTGTGCGATCCGAACAATCCGTCCGGGATCGGCGTCTCGGCCGCCCATCGCCGCGCGCTTGCACACCTTGCCGAAACCCGTGGCGTCTGGCTGCACGTCGACGAAATCTACCGCGGCGCGGAGATCGACGGAGAAGTCGCCGCCACAACCTACGGCCTTTCGGACCGCGTCATCGTCACCGGCGGCTTGTCGAAGGCGTTCGGATGCCCCGGATTGCGTGTCGGATGGCTGGTGGCTCCTCCGGACATCGTCGCAAAGGGCCACCGGCGCCAGGATTACACGACGATCGGAACCGGACCGCTGCAGCAAACGCTCGCGGAGGCGGTTCTCACCGAACCGACGCGCAGCCGCCTCTTGGCGCGCGGCCGCGCCATCCTGAAATCCGGCCGGGACCGCGTCGCCGGCTGGCTGCGCACCCAAAACGGCTGGTCGTGGACCCCGCCTGATGCCAGCGGTATGGCGTTCATCGCCTATGATTTCGACATGCCGTCCGAAAC
>JANQQB010000397.1 GCA_028285165.1 Rhodobiaceae bacterium | reverse complement strand
TCGTCGGCAAGCGTCTCCGCCGTCTCACCCATCAAGTCCCGGCTGAACGGACAGCGATAGGCCCAGTCGAGCATGTCCTCCATTTCGACCGGACCGCGCGCACGCCCGGTTCGCATCGTCGTGACGACATGCGGCACGCGGGAATAGCTCTCGCCGCCGCCGGCAAGCGCGATCCGGCTGTGCCCGTCGCGGATCTGCTGGCCGGCCGACAGGATAGCCTGAAGCCCGGAGCCGCAGGCGCGCACGACATCAAGCGCACCGGATTCTTCCGGCAGCCCGGATTTGAGCCCAACGACCCGCGCCGCGAACAAGGTATCTCGGCCGCTCGGCACCGTGGTCGCGAACACCATGTGATCGACCGCTTCAGCGCGCAGTCCGGCGCGCCGCAGGCAGGCCTGTCCGATCCGCCCCGCCAGATCGGTGACCTCGATGTCTTTCAGGGCGCCGCCGAAATCCCCCATCGGCGAGCGGGTACCCGCTGCAAGACAGATCGGTTCTTCCACCTCGTTCCCTCCCCCAGCGTTGCCGCCGCGCCGTATGCGATCAGGCCGGCGCGACCGGCAGGTATCGCATCCCGCGCATGATCAGCGCATCCCGCCATTCGGGCTCTTTCCCATCAACGGGCCGCATGACCGGAAACCGTTGCACCAGAGCGTTTATCGCGATTCGTCCTTCCGAGCGGGCGAGCGCTGCCCCAAGACAAAAATGAATCCCCAATCCGAAGGTTATATGCCGGTTGGGTGACCGTGCGAGGTCGAGGCAGTCGGCGCGTTCGAATTGACGCGGATCGCGATTGGCGGCGTTCAACATGGCGAACACCCGGTCCCCCGGCCTGAGGTCCGTGCCGTGCAGGGTATGCGCATGCGAAACCACCCGGGCCAGCGCATTCGACGGACCGTCATAGCGCAGAAATTCCTCGATTGCGCTGTCGATCAGCGCCGGATCGGCATGCAATCGATCGCGCTGATCCGGATTGCGCATCAGCATGAATGCGGCGTTGCCGATCAGATTGGTCGTCGTTTCGTGGCCGGCAAACAGGAACAGCATGCACGAGGCCACCAGTTCGTCCTCGCTGAGGCGTTCTGACCCGTCTTCCGCCTCGTCGTCCCGGGCAGCGATCAGCACGCTCATGAAATCGTCCCGCGAATGGCGGCGACGCTCCGCGATCAGCTCGCGGAAACACGCCGCCATGCAGACAGCGCCGTGCCGCGCCCGCTCGTATTTGTCCGGCGCCGCCCGGGCGGACCCGATGAACCCGACCAGATCATCCGACCACGCCTTCATGTCGTCGAGCCTCGCCCGCGGCACGCCGAGCATGTCCATGATCACAAGCGCCGGCAGCGGCATGGCGAAGTCACCGATCAGGTCAACCGTACGCTGTCCGGCCAGCCCGTCCAGCAATTCCTCGGTGATCGACGCGATCGGACCGGCGAGCGCCGCAATCGCGGGCGGCGTGAACGCGACGCCGAGAAGCCGGCGTAAGCGCGTGTGTTCAGGCGGATCGCGAAACACCAGCCACAGATTGAGGTAGCGCATGACGT
>JANQQB010000320.1 GCA_028285165.1 Rhodobiaceae bacterium | reverse complement strand
CAGCTTGCCCGATGTCCCACATCGCGCTGCGCTGTTTGCCTCGCCGAACGACCTGATATGGCTCATCAAATGGGTCAAGCTAATCACACAATGCTCTAGATCTTGAAGTTGACCATTTTCATCAGCATCAGATTGCCGATCGACATCCACAGGAAGCCGGCCCCCAGACCGACAAGCGTCGGCGTCTCCTGCCAGACGTCGCCGTAATAGCCAGGCGTGATCAGGTTGACGGCAACCAGCATCAGAATCGGCAGCCCGCTCAAGACAACGGCGGAAATCCGTCCCTCCGACGAGATTGCAGTGACCTTGCGGCGCATCTTGATCCGCATGCGGATCATCGAGGCGAGGTTTTCCAGAATCTCCCGCAGGTTGCCGCCTGAACTCGACTGGATGGAGACGGCAATCACAAGAAGCGGCAGATCGGGATGTCCGACGCGCGCCTGCAGGTTATTGAGGGCCGTCACCAGATCGGAACCGTAGGTCACCTCGTCGGCAACCAGGCCGAATTCGGAACCGATCGGGTCCGGCATTTCCCGGCCGACCAGGGAAATCGCCACCGGCACGGGATGGCCGGCCTTCAGGCTGCGCACGATCAGTTCGATCGCATCCGGCAATTGCAGGCCGAATTGCTTGAGCATGCGGCCGCGCAGGTATTTCAGGACCATGATCGGCACGACGGTCGCGGCCATGAACGCAAACGAGCCTGCCGCCAGCAAAGACCCGAACTGAAAGAAACCGCCAATGCCCGCAGCGACGGAAAACAGCGCCACATAAAGGAACAGCCGCGGCAGGCCGATCGCCAGCCCGGACTGCACAATGAGCGTATTGAGCCAACCGAGAGGCAACAAGAAGCTGCCGTTAGCCGCCAGGCCGCGTTCACGGCGCAGCTTGATCATCACGTCCTGTTGGGACACTTCGCCCGTCATGCCGCGCATGCGCCGGTTGATGCGGTCGCGGTGCGACTTGGCATCGGCAAACAGCAGATAGAGCGCCTCGACGACCAGCACGGCGGCGATACCAACGCCGATCGCGATCCAGTGGCGCTCCGTCAGTTCCGGCAGTCCGGCGATCAATTCCATCACAGGCTCCCCGACGGATCGAAATAGGAGCCGGGCAGGTTGACGCCCATGGAGACCAGTTCTTCCAGGAAACGGGGCCGGATACCGGTCGCCGTGAAATGTCCGTGGATCTTGCCTTCCGAATCGATTGAATCGCGGACGAAGCGGAACACTTCCTGCATCTGGATGATGTCGCCTTCGATCCCGGTGATCTCGGCAATGCTGGTGATCTTGCGCTGACCGTCGGCGAGCCGCGTCAATTGCACGATCATGCCGATGGCGCTGGCGATCTGACTGCGGATGCTCGACACGGTCATCGGCATGCCGGTCATGCCCAGCATCTGTTCCAGGCGGGCAATGGCATCGCGCGGATTGTTGGCGTGGATCGTCGCCATGGAGCCTTCGTGACCGGTGTTCATAGCCTGCAGCATGTCGAAGGCCTCTTCACCCCGAACCTCGCCGAGGATGACGCGGTCGGGGCGCATGCGCAGCGCGTTCTTGACGAGGTCGCGCTGCTTGATCTCGCCATTGCCCTCGACATTGGGCGGCCGGGTTTCCATGCGCCCGACATGCGGCTGCTGCAATTGCAGTTCGGCGGCGTCTTCGATGGTGATCAGGCGCTCCGCATGGGAGATAAACGCCGACAGGGCGTTCAGCATCGTCGTCTTACCGGTACCGGTACCACCGGAGATCAGCGTCGTTATGCGGGCATGCACGGCGGCCGACAGGACTTCGGCCATCGGCTCGGTGAGAGCCCCGAAGCCGACAAGCTTGTCAAGCGCCAGCGGCTTCTTGGAAAACTTCCGGATCGAGACCAGCGGGCCGTCGATGGCGATCGGCCGGATCGCGGCATTGAAGCGGGACCCATCTGACATGCGGGCATCGCAGGTCGGATAGGATTCATCGATGCGCCGCCCGACCGCCGAGACGATCTTGTTGATGATGCGCAACAGGTGCGCTTCGTCCTTGAAGGGGATCTTGACCGGCTGCAGCATGCCGCCGCGTTCGACAAAACAGTTCTCGTGTCCGTTGATCAGGATGTCGCTGATCGACGGATCGGCGAGGAGCGGTTCCAGGGGCCCGAGCCCCATCATCTCGTCGACAATGTTTTCGACGAGATCGTCGGTCTCCGCCACGTTCAGCGCAAGGCGTTCCTGCTTGGCGTATTCGCCGACATAGTCCCGCACCTCGTCCATCACCTCCGACCGGCTCAACCGATCGAGCGCGACGAGGTTGAGATCCTCGATCAGCTTGTGGTGAATGCGCGCCTTGACGTCGATCATCTTTTCCGACGGCACAGGCTTGATGTCAGGCATGGCCGGCGGCGCGGCGTCGGCCGCCTTGACCTGCGGCTTTTCCTCGACCGGCGCAGGCGTTTCCACCGCCGCGGGCGGCGGCGGCATGACAGCGTCGGGAAGACTTGGACGCAGGGCGGAGAAACGATTGCTCATGGGTGTATGCACGCGCCCCGATCAGGCCGCCCGCTTGGGCTTTTTCGACAGGAAACCAAGCAAGGATTTCTTTTCCCGCACCTCGTCCGCCTGCCCGGCAAACAGGATGTCCGCAAGGTCGGTGGAAATGTTTGAATTCGGCTTCACGCTCTGCAGCGGCACACCGCGGTCGACGGCCTCGCGCACAAGCGGGTAATTGTTCGAGACGCCGCCAAGAAATGAATCCTTCAGAACGCCGTCGAGATCGGCCCGTTTCAGCCCGCCGTCGAACATCTTCTGTTCGAAGCGATTGACGATGACACCCGGCTTGGCCTCCGGGGCAACCTGGCGCTCGATCGCCCGGACCAGACGTTCCGCGTTACGAATGCACGGCACGGTCATATCCGCCACGACATACAATTTGTCCGATCCGCGCAGGACGGTTTCGGTCCACGGAAACCAGATGCGCGGCATGTCGATGACGACGTTTTCGAAATAGGACGAGACCAGGTCGAGGAGCCGGATCACCACTTCGGGCTTGAACGACCGCAATTCGGACGGTTGATGCGGCGCCGCGATGACATTGAGACCGCTGTCATGGGTCGACAGCATGACTTCCAGCAATTGCCGATCCAGGCGTTCCGGATTGTTTTCGATCTCATCGACATCGAATTGCGGGTCGATGTCGAGATAATCGGCACAGGATCCGTGCTGGAAGTTCAGGTCCACCACACAGGTGCCCTTGCCGTCGCCAAGCCCTTTGTTGTTGAGGAGGCTTGCCGCCTCGAGCACCAGCGTCGTCGTGCCGACGCCGCCGGCCGCCGGCAGGAACGTGCGGATTTCAGCCTCGACCTTTTCGGCCTCCCCGGCACTTCCAAGCACCTGAACGCAGGTTCGGATCAGGTCGGCCACAGCGATCGGTTTGACGATGAAATCGGAAATCCGCAATTGCATCATGCGCCGGACAAGCGCGGATTCGCAACGTTCCGCAATGACGATCGTCGGGACCGGCGCGCCAAGCGCATCGGCGCAAGCGCCGAGCGCTTCCAGGTCGTCCGGCCCCCCGGATCCCAGATCGATGATCAGGATGCGCGGCTCCAGCGAGCGCAACACGTCCTCGGCCTCGGCCGCCGGCTTGGCGATGACCTGAAGCTCGAACGCCTTGGACGCCTGAAAGGCGTTCGTGACCGTGTTGGCCAGATCGGCATCCGGGGAAATCAGCACCAGGCGATAGGCGGTCTCGGTATTGGCTGAGGTTTCTGTCATGATGTCGCGTCTATCCGTCTATTCGCCGGTCGTCAGACCGCCGCCGATATTGATCGTCGTGGAGCCGTCTTCGGAATCGCCGTCCGACCCGCCTTGCCTGTAGGTGTCGATCGCGGTCACGGCGCGGTTGCCGTCCTGCGGCAGGTGCGTTCGGCCGGCCCGCCGGTCCCAGCGATCGATGATCTGCAGGGCCTTGTTCGCCGCGACCGCATCGCCGGCATTGAAGCCGACGGATTCCTGGCGGCTCGTCCATTCCGCACAGCCCGCCAGGAGCGCCGCAGCGGCGACAATGGGCGCCATGCGTCGGACATGCCGCAGGCAAAGGATCTCTTTCACCGACATGGTCGCGTTCCTCCTAGCGCAAGTCGAGAATGTGTCCGGTCGGCAATGCGTCCGGGCCGGCATCTTTCAGGTGAGCGACCCGCTTGCGCCGCACTTCATCCTGGCCGTTCAAGAACACGTCGGCGTCGCTGCCGCGGGCGCTGCCGTCAAACGGCGTGGCGACATGCTGGCCGGGCGGGATCGGCTTGACCAGATGCGGCGTCACGATGATGACCAGATCGGTCTCGTTGCGCCGGAAGGACGTGGACCGGAACAACGCGCCAAGGATCGGCACATCGGACAGCCAGGGCAGCCGGCGCTGGTCATAGGTGTTGCCGGATTGCAGAAGGCCGGCAATCACGAAACTCTGGCCGCTGCGCAGTTCAACGGTTGTCGTGGCGCGCCGCACCGACAGACCGGGGATCTGGATGTCGTTGATGGTGACAGAAACCGTATTGTCGATCTGGCTGACTTCCGGCGAGATCACCAGATTGATCAGATTGTCCTTCAGGACCGTCGGGGTGAATTCGAGCCCGACGCCGAACTTCTTGAATTCGACGGTGATCGTGTTCTCGTCCGACTGAACCGGTATCGGAAATTCGCCGCCGGCGAGAAAACTGGCCGTCTCGCCCGACATGGCGATGAGGTTCGGTTCGGCAAGCCGGCGTCCGAGCCCGCGTTCCTCCAGGGCCTGGACGAGCGCATCGGCGCTCACGCCATCGCCGATCAACTGCCCGATGGCGGCGCCGAACGGTGCGGCACCACTGATGAGGGCCGGAGCGCCGGCACCGATCAGGAAGTCCTGATTGAAGACATTCCACTGGATGCCGACTTCCTTGTTGCGGTTGCGCTGGGCCTCCACGAAGCGCACCTCCAGCATGACCTGCTGCGAGCCCTCCACCGACATGGAATTGATCACGTCCTCGCCGTATTTCTCGGCGATTTCCACGGCCTGCTTGGCCGAGACGGAGTCGGCTGCACGTCCGTTCAGCATGATGCGCCCGTTGGCCGTCGTGGCGCGAATACGGGATGAACGCAGCTTGGTCCGCAACTTGGTGTTCAGGTTCTTGATGTCGTAGGTAACCTCGACATCGATCATGCCGACCAGCGACTGGCTCTTGTCGAACAGCGCAATTCCGGTCGTCCCGACCTCCTTGCCGAGCACATAGAACGAACTGTCGGTCAGCGGCGAGACCGTGGCGATATCCGGATCGCCGACAACGATCTCGGAAAAGGCCTGGTCGGTCTGAACCGTGCGCGGCTTGCCGCGCGCGACGGATACGGTCGCGGTGGTGCGGCCCGAAACGAGCTGGATGCTCACTTCGTCGCCGGATTGCGCGGCTGCCGGCTGGATGCCGAAGCCGCCCGGAAGCATGGCGCCGCAGAATGCGAGCCCGAGCGCAAGAATGCCCGCGCTGGCCATGTTCCTGAATGTCCTTGTCGATCCCGTCACCATGATGTGTCCCCCTCTGCTTCCTTCATTCGGATCCTGATGTCCCGGCCGCCACCCCGCGCCGGCAGATCCGCATTACCGTTGCGGCGTGCCATGGGTCGATGTCGCGCGCCCGGAAAACGCCGGCACCGAATATTGCTCACGATCGTCCGCATGGGTGACCCAGACCGTCGACAGACGGTTCACCGGTTCCGTTGCCGCCTCGGTGATCACCGGCGCGACGCGGGTCGTGTCCAAGTCGAGCGTGCTCACCGAAGAAATCGCCAATCCCGCCGTGTCGCCGGCACGGCGCAGGATCAGGGACAGGTTGCCGGCAGATGAGGCAAGCGTCAGCCTTTGGGCTCCCTCGGCATCGACTTCCAGAGTCACCGCCTGGACAACCTGAGGATCTTCAGCGCGTTCATCGGCCACCTGGTCAATCGTCAGAACCCGCACGTTCTGCTGAATGACCGTCGCCAGCGACTTGTCGTCGTCGGAATCCCGCGTCCAGACCACATCCACCCGGTCGCCGGGCAGAATGAAGCCGGCGACCCCGGCCACGTCGTTGACCCGGATCGTGGTGGCCCGCATGCCGCGGGAAATGATATTCGCCAGACCGGCCCGCCCGCCGGGACCGGTTATCTTGGTCTTCAAGACCGGTTCATTCTGTTCGATCGGCGACAGAACCACGCGGCGCCCATCCTTCAAGATCTCCTCGATCGTCGTGAAGGCTCCTTCAGGCACCGCATCTTCCGGCCAGGGAATTTCGGTCAGCTGGGCGTTGCTCAATTGCGTGCCGAAGCGCAAGGGCTGGCTTGCCGCCACGATCGTGCGAAACGCCACTTTCGGCTGAAACCTCTCGACAACCTCAACAGTCGTGACGGACTTTCCAGCGAGGTATTGGTCGGCTCCAAACACCGCAAGCGAGCCGGTCCCGATCGCCAAAACGATCATCGTGACAACCCGTTTGTTTACCGCCATGACACAACACCCCTTACCGATTGAGGCATAGTTATGGCAAATTGGTGTTGAAATTTTTCTAAAATACTTCGCTAATCTTGAATTAACGACATGTATATATTTTTATTCTTTTTGTCTTCAGTGAGATTTTTCGTGAATATAAAATATATCTAGAGAGAAATTATCAAATTCAACGACAACACCTGTGTGATTTATACTTGACCTTCAAAACAAGTCTTGAGGCGGCGCGGAGATGCGGCGCAACGCAACGGTGTCGGATCTTTGACGTCCCGCCCGGCGCCCCCACCACCCCGGACAAATCCGCCGGCCCCGGCTGTCAGGGCGCCGTCGATCGGGCGGTCTGGCCGAACAGGATCTTGCGCTCCTCGTCGGTGTGCTCTCCCTTGCGGCGCATATCCTTGCCGAGATCGACGGCCCGCTGTACGGCCGGACGCTCCTTGATCACACGTCGCCACTTCGTGACATTCGGGAAGGGTTCGAGATCCTGGCCGAGCGGCTTGGCAATCAGAACCCAGGGCCAGGCGATCATGTCAGCGATCGAATAGGCATCGCCTACGAGGAAGTCGCGGCCTTCCAGTCGACGCTCCAGAACGCCGAGGCAGCGGTCGTATTCCCGCGCATACCGATCCTTCGAATAGGGATGGTCGCCGGGCGCATAATTGACGAAGTGGCTGAGCTGACCGGCCATCGGGCCCTGATTGCCCGTCTGCCAGAACAGCCATTCCAGCACCTCCTTGCGCCCGAGCGGGTCCGCCGGCATGAAGCGGCCGGACTTTTCCGCCAGATAGAACATGATGGCCCCGGATTCGAAAACGGACACGGGTGCGCCGTCGACATCGTGATCGACGATCGCGGGCATGCGATTGTTCGGGCTGATCGCCAGGAAATCCGGCTTGAATTGATCTCCGCGGCCGATGTCGACCGGCACCATGCGATAGTCGGCCGCAAGTTCCTCAAGCAAGATGGCGACCTTCCAGCCGTTCGGGGTCGGCCAATAATAGAAATCGATCATTGGGCCGCCTCCGCATCCCCGATGTCCTGGCGCGCGGCGCCAGATGTCAGCAGCGCCTCGATTTCCGCGTCGGTGTACCCGGCCTCGCGTAGAACGGCCGCCGTGTGCTGGCCAAGGCGCGGCGCGCCGAAACGGTATCGGGGCTCGGTTCGGGAGAAGCGTGCCGGCGGGGGGGTCTGGCGGAGGGGGCCCGCATCGGGATGCACATTCTCCACGATGATGCCGTTCGCTGCGACCTGCGGATGCGTGCGCATCGCCTGCCGGGTCAGGACAGGCGCACAAGGAATGTCCACGCCCTCCAGAAGCGCCAGCCATTCGTCCGTGGTTCTGTCTCGGAGCGCCTGCTGGGTCAGATCGAGGCGGGCATTCTTGTTGATCTCGCGGCCGGCCGCGGTTCGGAACCGTTCGTCGTCGGCCCATTCGGGATGCCCCGCCAGACCGGCGAATGCGGCCCATTCGCGGTCGCGCATGATCGCCACGCTGATGTACCCGTCCGCGGTCTCGTAGATCAGGTCGATGAAGGATTGAGCATTCTCGATCTCCGTTTCATCGCCCATGAATGTGTGGCCGGACATGTCCGAACTCCACAGGAACGACACCAACGTATCCAGCATGGACAGGGTGACGTGCTGGCCCTCTCCGGTCCGTTCCCGTGCAAACAGGGCGGCGACAATCGCCTGGGAGGCCTGAAGGGCGGTCAGCTTGTCGGGCAGGATCGTGCGAACCAGGCGCGGGCGTTCCTCGTCCGAACCGGCCTGAACGGTGGTCAGCCCGGACACCGCCTGGATCAGCGGATCGAAGACCGGCTTCTGGGCATAGGGACCTTCGAAGCCGAAGCCTGCGATCGAGACGTAGACGATTTTCGGGTTGGGGGCGCGCACGGCCGCCTCGCCGAGGCCGATGCGATCCATCACGCCCGGCCGGAAATTCTGCACCAGGACATCGGCGCCGCCGATCAGCCGGCGCACGGCCTCCAGCCCCGCTTCCTGCTTCAGATCGAAGACCACGGATCGCTTGTTGCGATTGTTGTTGACGAAAGACGCGGAAAAACCACCGCGCCGCGTCGCCACGTTGCGTGCATGATCGCCGCCGCCGGGTGGCTCGACCTTGATCACGTCGGCCCCCTGATCGGCCAGGGTCATCGTCGCCAGCGGCCCGGATATCATGGCGGTAAAATCGATCACGCGAATACCGGTAAGCGGTCCGGCCATGGCGTCTTTCTCCGTCTCGTTCGACAATTCCGCAGACTTTCAACCGGATTGCGCGGAATGTCGATAGGCGCGCGGCATTGCCGGGCTGCGGCCGGCGCGCGAAAATCGGGTCGCGTGCCGTACGGGTGTGGTCTATTCAGGACCAAGCGATGCGGCGTCCGGATAAAGGAGCAAGGACCATGGCGCGTACGGCAGGCCTGTTTCCGGCTTCGGCGGTCGAGGTCCAGCCCGGTGCGCACCACTTCCCCGGTTATCTGTCGGAAATCGAACAGGACGCGCTGCTGGCGGACTTGCGCACAATCGTTGCAAACGCGCCTTTGTTTCAACCGGTCATGCCGCGCACAGGCAAGCCGTTTTCGGTGCGCATGACCAATTGCGGCCGGCTCGGCTGGGTGTCCGACCGGTCAGGGTATCGCTATCAGGCGACGCATCCGGAGACGGGCGCGCCCTGGCCGCCCCTGCCGGACCGCCTCCAGCGGATCTGGGTGGATCTGGTGCCCGGAGCCCCCGCGCCGGAAGCCGCGCTTATCAACCATTATCGCAGCGGCGCCCGAATGGGTCTGCACCGGGACGAAGACGAAGACGACAAAACGGTGCCTGTGGTCTCGCTGTCCATCGGCGATGCGGCCCGGTTCCGGGTCGGCGGCACAAAACGAGGCGATCCGACCCGTTCAGTGCGCCTTGACTCCGGCGATGCGTTTGTTTTGTCCGGCGCCTCGCGCCTGGCCTATCACGGCATCGACAGGATCTATGACGGCACGTCGGATCGACTCTCCGGAGGCGGACGTCTCAACGTCACGCTGAGACGCGTCTCCGTTTCCGAATGAGGGACTTGTCGTTCAGGCCGTGCCGGCCGAAACCGTACCGCCGCCAAGCCCCGACGCCGCGGCGCGCACCACGATCTCGACATGGCGGCGAACGTTCGAGGCGTCAATCGGACTGATGCGCCCGGCAAAGGCCAGTGCGACAACACCGTGCACGGCGGCCCAAAGCGAGCGTGCCGTCTCGATGCGCATGGCGTCTGTGCGGACACCGGGCAGGTCGACGATCGCTTCCTCGATGATCGAGAACAGCGCGCGCGTTTCCTCACGATACCAGCTCGGCACCTCTTCGTCCGGCGGACGCCGAAACTCGAACACCGCCGCCCAACGCAGCGTATTGGCTTCCGCGTAATCGACATAGGTGCGGGCCAGTGCGACAAGCCGCTCGGTCGGCGTTGCGCCGGAACGGATCGCCCGGTCCAGGGTTGCGCGCGATGCCGCGCGGTATTCCCGGAGCGTCTGGGCATTCGCCCGCAGGATCAAGGTGTCGAGGCTGTCAAAGACGTTGTACAGCGTGCCGACGGAGCAGCCCGCTCCTTCGGCGATCGGTCGGGCCTGAGCGCCCGGTAAGCCCTGTTCGTCTATGATCTTTCGGGTTACGGACAATATCGTTTCAGGCGAAATGTTTCGCCGAACGGGCGGTTTGCGCAGAAAGGCACTTTCCGCAGAAGAACTCTGTGTGGACATACGTCGCGCACTACTCTGATTCTATAATGCCAAGCCTCGCACTGCGCTATTCAAGCATGGCAATGCAGGCATGACAAATCAAAAATACAACTCAGCATTGATTTTTTGAAATGTCGCGCGATTCACGGCCCGGCACAGCGACAAAACACACTGAAACCACGGGTGAAACACCGGTTTCCCGATCTTTTCCAAGATACCATGAACGTGACCGGCACAGCGAAAAAAATACGCCCCGGGGCCCGCATGCCGAGGGCCGATCAGCGCCGTCGATTCGCTCTACAGCGCACCGGTGAGCCAGAAACCCGCCAAGAGCACGGCCAGAACCCAGAAGCCGGCCCGGTAAAACACCGTTAGGCGCGATTGGGCTCGGGCAAGATTGTCCAGCGTC
>JANQQB010000304.1 GCA_028285165.1 Rhodobiaceae bacterium | reverse complement strand
GGTGATCGGCTGCAGGCCCTCGATCTGGGCATCGTCCCAGAGCCCGAGATCGCCGTGCGTGCGGCGGCCGTCCCGTTCGACCGCGGTCGCCTCCGCGTAGACGAGGCCGGCGCCGCCCAGCGCGAAGCGTCCCAGATGCACCATGTGCCACGCATTGGCAAAGCCGTCTTGCGCCCGATACTGGCTCATCGGCGAGACGGCGACGCGGTTCTTGAAAGTGACGTCCCGCAGGCGGAACGGTGAAAACAGGGCGGACATGGCGCGGAAATCCTGACAGGCGAGGGAGGCAGTGCGGACAATGCCGGATCGGGCCGCGGGAATGAAGTCACCTTTCGGTGGGCGTGATGTTATCAACGCAAAGGCGGCGGAAATCCATTGAGGACTTTCCGGTTTTGCTGGTTTGGCAGTCCGGCTATCGGGGAAATCGGGCGCTCCCGCGGGGGCTCGCTCGCCTTCAGGACTGGGCCCGTTGCCGATCCTCCAAGACGGGCTGCGGGCTCCGGTTACCCGGCCTGAACCGGCAGCATGAAACCATCGAAGAATTCGGCGATTTCCTGGTGGGCGTCCAGCGGCAGGACATGCGCAACGTACTGATCCGGACGGACGATGGCCACGCAGCCGCGCTCCCGGTCGATGCCGCGCAGCGCAAAGATATCCCGACCTGTCCCCGGATCCGCGCAGAACACTTTCTCGTAGTCGACCAGCCCGAACCGGCCTTTGCGCGGCAACAGGAAGTCGGGCAGGGTTTCGAGCGCCACATCGCGGCTGCCTTGCTGCAACACGATGCGCAGGTCGATAATTGAGTCGATGTCGGCGTCCGGGGCGGTGTAATTGCGGATCGGTGATGCCGCCTCGTCTCCCAGAAACGCGCAGAGCGCGTTGAGCGCTGAATCCTGCGCCGCCGGATCGCCGGCCGGGCAGAATGCATAGAGCCGCCAGCGCGTGTCGGCGGTGATCGTGTCGCCCAGTTCCATCGGTTTGGCGTCGGACAGCCGCACGACGGGTGCCGAATGCAGGCGCGTGCCGATCTCGAAACCCGTTGCAAGCGACTGCCAGGTCGCAGCGCCGGTCAATGCAGACGGTTCATAGGTGACCGAAAGACCGGCAGTATAACGGCCGTGTTCAATGAAATAGCGTTGAAAGATCGGTTCGTTTCCCAGCTCGGCGGCGCCCTGTTCAGGCTTCTCGCTCATGATCCGTGCCCATTCGCGATCGAACTCGATGAGGTCCTTGGCCACCGCCTGACGTTCCGCTGAATAGCTGTGCAGCAGGTCGGGCCGGCAGCGATTCTGGAGCACGGAGACGAGTTTCCAACCGAGATTGAAGGCATCGCCCATCGAGACGTTCATGCCCTGGCCGGCCTTCGGACTGTGGGTGTGGCAGGCATCACCGGCGATGAACACGCGCGGCAGACGGTCGGCAATCTGGTCATCCGGCACATCATCGAACTTGTCGGTAAGGCGTTGCCCGATCTCATAGACCGACCACCAGACCACGTCTTTCACGGCGAGCGAATAGGGCCGGAAGATGCGTTGTGCCGCCGCAATGAGCGCTTCGATCGTGATGTTCCGCCCCGCTACGCGCTCGCCCGCGCTGAGCTTGTCGAGTTCGATATAGAGCCGAACGAGATAGCCGCCTTCGCGTGGAATGATGATGATGTTTCCCTCGTTCGCCGACTGGATCAGTGTCTTGCAGCGAATGTCTGGAAAGTCGGTGACGGCCAGCACGTCCATGACGCCCCAGGCCTGGTTGGCTGAATCGCCGACAAGGTCCCGCCCGATCGCCCGGCGCACGGCGCTGCGTGCCCCGTCGCATCCCACCACGTAGCGGGCCCGCAAGGTTTCGGTCCGGCCCGCGCGCTCCCCGTCCACCCGGTCAAGCGTGACTGTAACCGGGTAGTCGTTGGCATCCGGATCGACTGCCAGATCCACGAGCTTGAGGGAATAGTCCGGCACCAGCCGCGACGGCGACCGCCGCATGATATCGAGATACATGTCATGTACGCGCGCCTGGTTGAGGATCATGTGCGGCATCTCGGACAAACCGTCCTCGACGTCCTGGATCCGCCCGTTGCGCGTGATGTGTTCCGGGTTATGGGCGTCCGGTTTCCAGAACGTCGTCTCGTTCACCCAATAGCCCTGCCGCATGACCGTGTCGGCAAAACCGAACGCCTTGAACATTTCCATCGACCGGCAGGAAATGCCGTCGGCCTGGCCCTTTTCCAACGGGCCCGGTTTTTGCTCGACGATCCGCGTAGCGATGTCCGGGAAGGCGGCGAGCTGGGCGGCCAGCGTCAGGCCGGCCGGTCCGCAGCCGATAATCAGGACGTCGACCTTCTCCGGTAATGCGGCCGCGCGTTGCGGACCGGTGGTGCCGGAAATTTCGGGATCTCCGGGTTGAAAACCGTTCAGATGATATTGCATGCCGGAACTCCGTCGACGCGGTCGACCCGTTCAGAGAGCATCGAGCCGACCGATCTTTGAAGGGCGTTTTCTATTCGGTCCGGAGCGCGCTGACGAGTGAAAGGATGGCGCGCTTGCCGGCAAAGCGTTCTCTGAGTGTTGCCGGATCATGTCATCCCGTGTGCATCATGGATACCGGCTTTCCGGCGGAGACTGCCAATTCGAAGGAGGCGAGCGACCATAAGGTCAGGCTATAGCCCGTTGGTCTCCGCACCGTCGCGCAATAAAGTCAGCAGCAATGACTGCGCCTTTGTCGGTGCCCAATCGGCACGGGTCGTCAGCCCGATTGGACGACCGGGCCATTCCGTGTCGACTGCGATTTCGCTCAGGAGCCCCTTCGAAACTTCCGCTTGCGCCTGGGCGCGCGAAAGGCATCCGAGGTGATCGCTTGCGCCGAGGATCTCCCGCATCAAGAGGATGGATCCGGCCTGAATGATGCTTTGCGGCGGCCCCTGCTCGCCGAAGAAGGCATCGAACTGGTCCCGCGTCGGTGTGCCCGTGCGGGGAACGATCCACGGGAAGGTCCGCAAGAGGTCGCGGTTGACCCGCACCTTCCCCACCAGGGGATGCTGATTGCCCGCCAGAATCGCAAGGTGATCGTCAAAGAGCCGTTCCTGTATGACGTCTTCAATCGGGGCGGGCTCGCGAAGCGCGCCGACGATGACATCGATGGCGCCGCGTCTGAGGCCGCCGAGCAGGTCATCGTATCGGCCATCGATCACAAGCACATTCTGGCCGGGCCGCGCTTTCCGAAACCGCACCAGCGCAGCCGGAAGCAACACCGATCGCGACAGCGGCAAAGCGCCGATCACAATCGTACCGGCTTCTCCACCATCGAGGTCGGCCAGGTCTGCCTCGGCCTGATCGAGTTCTCGGAAAGCCAGCATGACAGCGTTGACCAGAGCATGCGTCGATCGCGATACGCCGATACCGAACGGCGTGCGTTCGAACAGGCGGCGTCCGGCCTCCTGCTCCAGCTTCGAAACGGCCCGGTGAACGGTTGGCTGGGACACACCGAGCCGTCGGGCGGCCAGGGTGAAGTTTTCCGTCTCCTGCACGGCGACCAGGGCCTCCAGTTGCACCGTTGTTGCTGTCAGGGTGAGGCGGGGCGAGATATCGGCCAGCGCCGGATCGAGCCTGTCAAAGGCCCGGCGCACGCGTTTGCACAACGCAAGGCCGCGCGGCGTGGCAAAGAAGCCTCGGCGGGTGCGCTCGAACAGCTTTCCTCCGGCTACGCTTTCGAGTTTTCCGATGGCCTGTGTGACGGCGGGCTGCGAGACGTGGAGACGCTCGGCCGCCGAGGTCAGGGATCGGTCCTCGGCAACGGCCAGCAAAAGCCGCAAGTGACGCAGGTTGCGCGGGATCACAGGCGTGCCAGCAGAGTGTCGGCGCGCAGGAACAGGTCGCCTTCTCCAGGGTCGATCCCGAGCGCGCCGATCCGTTCCTGCCAGTCTGCCGTTGCCGCGCTCATGCCGCAGCCAATTCCGAGATCCTGAACCGTCGAGGCCACTTCCCGCATTTCCGCCGCCCGCCGAAGGCCATGCACCATCATGCGTTCAAGATTGTACGCCCCGCGGCGGGTCCACTCCATCGCCGGGTCGGATTCAGCCAAAGATGCAAGCACGCTGTCTTCGACGCCGGCGCTCCGGGCGGCGAGAAAACACTCGGCAGACAACGCCTCCATGCCCTTGATCATGATCGAGCGGATCATCTTTATGGATGACGCCTGTCCGACCTCGGTCCCGGCTGTTTGCGGTTTCATATCCAGGGAGAGAAGGACGCGTTCGGCCGCGCTGGCATGCGGGCCGGAAATCAGCAGCGGAACATGGTGGCGCTTCGGATAAACGGGCGCCATGACGGCCGCATCGACATAGCGGCCGCCAACGGCCTCGATCACATCGGCGGCCTGGCGTTTTGTCTTGGGCGCGCAGGAATTGCAATCGAACCAGAACGCGCCTTTCGGAAGGTGCGGCGCGGCGGCCTTGGCTGCGACAAGCGCCTGATCGGCCGTCACGACGCTGAACACGGCTTGCGTTCCCGCCAGCGCATCGCCGATGATCTGCGAGCCGGTTACGCCGTGTTCGGCATAGCGCGCTCGCATTTCTCCGTCCGTCCTGATGTCGCAAGCCGCCAGGTGTGCCGGGCGTGCTCGCGCCCAGCCGCTCACGAATGCCGTCGCCGCTTCGCCGAACCCGACGAAAGCCAGACGCTCGATTGTGGACTCCATAGGCTTCACCGCAGATCGTTTGTCTTTGAGGAGATTGGCTTTCTGTGCGCGGAAGCGCTACCCATTATAGCAATAACTTATACCGTCGCGCAGGCTTTCGAATTGCCCGTCCGGCCGACCGGGTGAAAGGTGCACGGCAATGTAATGCGAGGAAGATGTCCCATGCCCGCCGACAGGACTGCGCTTGTGATCTCCGCGCACGCCGCGGATTTTGTCTGGCGCTGCGCCGGGGCGATCGCCCTGCACGCCGACAAGGGATGCGACGTGACCGTGTTGTGCCTGTCCTTCGGGGAACGGGGTGAAAGCGCCAGGCTCTGGAAGCAGGACGGCATGACGCTCGATCGGGTGAAAGACGTGCGCCGGGGCGAGGCGGAAGCGGCGGCCGAAGCGCTTGGCGTGCACGACCTGATCTGTCTCGATCTTGGCGACTACCCGTTGGATTTCAGGCGCGCCAACAAGGAGAAGATCGTCGACGTCATCCGAAAGGTGCAGCCGGCCTTCATGCTCACCCATTCGCAATACGACCCCTATAACACCGATCACATGAATACGATGCAGGCGGTGCTGGAATGCCGGATGATCGCCCAAGCCTGGGGCCACAATCCGGGCGAAAAGGTGCTCGGCGCGCCGCAGCTTTACCTGTTCGAGCCGCACCAGACCGAGCAGATGGGCTGGAAGCCCGATACGTTCCTCGACATCACCGCGGTCTGGTCCAAAAAGCGTGCCGCGATCGAATGCATGCAGGGCCAGCACCACCTGTGGGACTATTACACAAGGCTGGCCCAGCAGCGCGCCAACCACTTCAAGCGGAATTCGGGCGGCCAGTCGGGCGGACGCGACTGCCTCTATGCCGAAGCCTTCCAGTCGGTCTTCCCGCGCACGGTAGACGAATTGTGAGCCGGCCATGAGCGGGAGCTAAGCATGACCACATCGAGCGAGCGCTGTTTCGACATTGCGCATCTCGGCCATGTCGAGATGTATACCGACCGCTTCGAGGAAAGCCTCGACTTCTTCACCCGCGTCTACGGCTTGAAACTCTCCGGCCAGGACGAGACATCTGCTTATCTGAGAGCCTGGGAGGATTACGAATTCCATTCCCTGAAACTGACCCGGCATGCAACCACCGGGATCGGCCATGTCGCCTATCGGGCTGCGTCGCCCGAGGCGCTGGCTCGTCGTGTCGCTGCGATCGAGGAAAGCGGCTACCCGGTGCACGGCTGGGTCGACGGCGATCTCGGCCACGGCCGCGCCTTTCGGTTCGAGGATTCGTTCGGCCATGTGTTCGAGATCTACTGGGACACACGCCGGCCGGAGCTGTCGGAACAGGACCGGCCGGCGCTGAAAAACATGGCAAGCCGCTTCCACGCGCAAGGGGCCAGTCCGCGCCGCATCGACCACCTGAACCTGCTTGCCGACGATGTGACGGAGTTCAAGCGCTTCATGGAAACCTGCCTCGGGTCCCGCGTGACGGAATACATTCAGCTCGACAACGGGCGTATCGGCGGCTGCTGGTTCACCATCAACAACAAGACCTACGACCTCGCCTGCACCGAGGAACACGGAGTCGGCAAGGGGCGGCTGCACCATGTCACCTACGCCACGGACCAACGCGAGGACATCCTGCGCGCCGCTGATATCTTTCTTGAGAACGGCGTCCACATCGAGACCGGGCCGCACAAACACGCGATCCAGGGAACGTTCTTTCTTTATGTCTGGGAGCCTGCGGGCAACCGTGTCGAACTCGCCAATGCCGGCGCCCGCCTGCTGCTCGCTCCCGATTGGGAGCCGGTCTGCTGGACCGAGGCCGATCGCAAGAAGGGGCAAGCCTGGGGTCTGAAGACCATCGCAAGCTTCCACACGCACGGCACACCGCCGGTCGAGAAGGAGGGCTGATCCATGCCGGTCGTCGTTCAGACCATCGATCGCGCCGATCCGTCAGTCATCGACGCACTGGGGCGGGCAGGGGTCGCCACGGTTCATGAGGCGCAAGGACGCATCGGCTGCCTCGCGTCTTACATGCGGCCGATCTATGCCGGCGCACAGATTGCCGGATCCGCGGTGACGATCAGCGCGCCGCCGGGCGACAATTGGATGCTGCATGTCGCCATCGAGCAGGTGAAAAGCGGCGACATCCTCGTGCTTGCCCCAACGTCACCGTGCGACAACGGCTATTTTGGCGATCTCCTGGCGACGTCGGCCAAGGCGCGCGGATGCCGGGGACTGGTCATCGACGCGGGCGTGCGCGATGTCAGCGACCTGACGGCCATGGGCTTCCCGGTCTGGTCTAAGGCCGTCTCGGCCGAGGGTACGGTCAAGGAGACGCTCGGCTCGGTGAACGTGCCGATTGTGTGTGCCGGACAGCATATCGAGGCAGGCGATGTGATCGTGGCCGACGATGACGGTGTGGTCGTCGTAAATCGAGAGGACGCGCCAGACG
>JANQQB010000300.1 GCA_028285165.1 Rhodobiaceae bacterium | reverse complement strand
ACCGTACCGAAGGTCGCGGGGTCGGATTCAACGGCCTGCCACCGTTCGGCATGGGCGGCGGCGGATCGCGAGGCAGCATGGGTAAAGACCAGCGCCCGCGGCGGCGCATGGGCAATGATGCGATCGACTTCTTCGGCGCTCATGCGCGCATTGATCGGGATCGCCCAGGCGTCGAGCCGGCTTGCCGCGAACAGGAAAGCCAGGAGCGCCAGACTGTTCTCCGCGGCAACGAGAACGCGGTCGCCGCCGCGTACGCCGCGCCCCGTCAGGCAAGCCGCCGCTTCGTCGACGGATCTGGAAAATCCAGCAAAATCAATGCGTCGACGGTCGTGATCGATGATCGCGATCCGCTGCGGATCCGCTTTCACCCAGGGATCGAGAAGGTCGTGAATCCGGCGCATCGTCTGTTTCCCCGCATCGCCCGAGCTGTTTGCCGGATCGGTACTTTTTTCTGCAGCAAATCCTAATTCCTGTAAGGTCCGGCAACAAGACGGTTCGCATCGATCAAGCAAGCCGAACCGCTAAGCAAGTCCAAAGGGTGGAGAGCATCAGATGTTGGACAGACCCGCAGTCACGCCGAACGACCTCCGGGCATTCTGGATGCCGTTTACGGCCAATCGCCAGTTCAAGCAGGCGCCGCGCCTGTTCGCCTCGGCGGACGGCATGTATTACACGACCGTTGACGGCCGAAAGGTGCTCGACGGAACGGCCGGCCTGTGGTGCGTCAATGCCGGTCACAAGCGGCCGAAGATCGTCAAGGCGATCCAGGACCAGGTCGAGGAACTGGATTACGCGCCCGCCTTCCAGATGGGCCATCCCCGGGTGTTCGAACTGGCCAACCGGCTGGTCGATCTGGCTCCGGAGGGCATCGATTATGCCTTCTTCACCAATTCCGGATCGGAATCCGTCGAAACCGCGCTGAAAATCGCGCTCGCCTATCACCGGGCGCGCGGCGATGGCGCCCGGTTCCGCCTGATCGGCCGCGAACGCGGCTATCACGGCGTCAATTTCGGCGGCATTTCGGTCGGCGGCATCGTGCCCAACAGAAAGATGTTCGGTACGCTCCTGACCGGCGTCGACCACCTGCCGCATACGCATCTGCCCGCACAAAACGCGTTTTCACGCGGGCAGCCGGAACACGGCGCGCACCTGGCGGACGAACTGGAACGGATCTGCGCCCTGCACGACCCGTCGACGATTGCCGCGGTTATTGTCGAGCCCGTCGCCGGGTCGACCGGCGTCCTGATCCCGCCCAAGGGCTATCTCCAGCGGCTGCGCGAGATTTGCGACAAACACGGCATCCTGCTGATCTTCGATGAGGTGATCACCGGCTTCGGACGCCTCGGATCGCCGTTTGCCGCGCAGCATTTCGACGTGCTGCCGGACATCATGGTCACGGCAAAGGGCCTGACGAATGGCGTCATCCCGATGGGCGCCGTGCTGGTCAAGCCGGAAATCCACGATGCCTTCATGACCGGTCCGGAACACCTGATCGAGTTCTTCCACGGCTATACCTATTCCGGCAATCCGGTCGCTTCGGCGGCCGCACTCGCCACGCTTGAGACCTACAAGGACGAAAGCCTGCTCACACGCGCCGCCGAACTGGAAACCGTCTGGGCCGATGCACTGCACAGCCTGAAGGGCCTGCCGCATGTCATCGACGTCCGCAATATCGGCCTGATCGGCGCCATCGAACTGGAACCGATCGCCGGCGCGCCCACAAAGCGAGCCTTCAGCGCCTTCGTGGAGGCTTTCGAGCGCGGCTGCCTGATCCGCACCACCGGCGACATCATCGCCCTGTCGCCGCCGCTGATCATCGAACCGGCCCATATCGAGGAATTGTTCGGCACGCTCGCCGACGTCTTGAAAAACCTTGACTGAAAACCGCCCGAGACCCCGTCACACAGGTAGGACATGATGAACATTCAACGCGCCGGATCCTTGCCCACCAAGCGAGCCAACCCGGACTATTTTACCGGTACGGTGTGGCAAGATACGATCATCGAGGCGCCGGAGCCGGCGCGGGTTGCCGCCCTGCGTGTCGCCTTCGAACCCGGCGCCCGCACGGCCTGGCACACCCATCCGCTCGGCCAGACATTGCATGTGCTCTCCGGTGTGGGTCGGGTGCAATGCGAGGGTGAAAAGGTGCAGGAAATCCGGCCGGGCGACACGATCTGGATCCCGCCGCATACCCGACACTGGCACGGCGCGGCGCCGGATACGGCGATGGTTCACCTGGCCATGCAGGAACGCGAAAACGGCGTTCCCGCGCATTGGCAGGAAAAGGTCTCCGACGAAGATTACCTGCAAGACCCGGAATAGCTGGGCGACAGCCAGGTCGCTTTACAACGCGACCTGATCGCCGGTGAGGATATCGAGCACAAAATCTCGATCCCGTACCCGATCGGCCTCGTTATAGGTCGGTCGACGGGCGGACCAGATATCGGCGGCATTCGTGATCCGCTGTGCGTGTTCCGGATGCGTCTCCGTCAGCGGGAGTGCGGCCTCCAGCAGCCGATCCTCCGTGACTTCGGCAAACAGGGCGGCGCGAGCCAGCCGATCCAGCGCCTCGACCGATTCTTCAAGGGCGTCTTCCCCGCGTGACACGACGAAATAGGCGGGACTGTCCAGAATGACGTCGTCGTTGATCAGGTCGGCGAGGCAAACCCAGGCCTGCGGCGTGCCGATACCGGCCAGCCAGGCAAACAGCTGATCCGGCTCCACCCGGGCATGGACCAGCGCAACGACGAGCTTGCGACCGACCTCCGCGCTTCGCCATGCGGAATCCATCACCGACCGACCGCAATTGCCGCAGGGCGGATCCAACCCGCCGAACGGCGCCGGGTCGCCGACCTCGAACCAACCTTTGGCTGCCCGGGTGCACGCCCGACGCAGCGCGGCCTGTTCGGGTTCGGGAAGAACGTAGAGGCCGCATTTGACCGCCTGACCGATCAGATCGGGATAGATGCTGTCGTCGAAAAAGGCGGTTTCCAGTGCGCGCGGCAGGAAATGCAGGTAACCATCGGCGCCGACCGAACAATCCGGATGTTCGTGGAAAATGAAAGAGAAGTCTTCCCAGGCTTTGTCATGCAGCGGGACCGGACGCTGGATCCTGCGTTCGATTTCGACATCGAAACATTGGCGGCAGAAACCGGACGTCAGAGCGGCATGTCCCGCAAATGCCCGATAGCAGGCCTTTATCGCATCATCCGGCGCAGGCGGGTCGACGGGAAGATCATAAAAATCCGTCATCGTCATGCGCACCCCACACCCGTAATCTATGGAACGATGTGGGCGTTTCGCGACCGCGTTCAAGCCGGGAAGAAAACGGTGACCGGCAGCAGATAGGCAACTGCGTCTAGAAATGCAAAGAGGCGTCGATGGCTGACAACGGCGTGGCCGCGGACAGGACAGCACGGGCTTCGGCACTGTCACGGCCCATCTGCGCCACGAGCGCGTCCGCTGAATCGAAGGTCTCTTCACCGCGCAAAAAGCCGAACAGACCAACGCTGACGGACTGTCCGTAAAGATCGCCCGTAAAGTCGAACAAATAGGTCTCGAACAGGGGCCGGCCGTTGTCGAACATCGGCCGTCGACCGTAGCTTGCCACGCCATCGTAGTGTGCATCGCCGATCTTCATGCGCACGGCATAGACGCCATGTTTCAGCGCGCAATCGGCCGCCAATTGCATATTCGCCGTCGGATAGCCGAGATCGCGTCCGCGCTTTTCACCATGGATGATCGTTCCGTCGACGAACCAGCGATAGCCGAGCTGCCCGGCGGCATCGGCAACCTCCCCTTCGACCAGATGCCGGCGGACGTGACTGGACGACACGACGTCGCCGGCTTCGTCACCGAAGGCTTCGACGATCGTCGCACCAAATCCGGTCTCTGCGCCCTTGGTGCGCAGGAAATCCGGAGATCCCTGACGGTTCTTGCCGAAGTGGAAATCGAAGCCGATGACAACATGGCGAATGCCGATCTGGGCACACAGGATGTCGTCGACGAAGGCATCGGCGGATTGCCCGGCAAAACCGCGATCGAAGGTGCGGACAATGTCGCCGTTGAGGCCGACCGCCTCGAAAAGCCGTGCCTTTTCCGATTCCCCTGTCAACCGGAACACGGGATTGTCCGGCGCAAACAGCGTGCGGGGATGCGGTTCGAACGTGAGCGCGAACATCGGTACGGCCAGCCGTTCCGCAATCGCCAGGCCTTCGCCTAGTACCGCCTGGTGTCCGCGATGCACGCCATCGAAATTTCCGATGGCCAGCACGCAGCCTCGGGTTGCAGCCGGAATGGGCGTGTCCGGCGGCACGTGCAAATAGGGCTGGGCCGGCTGAACGGCGAGCGGGTCGGCCGGGGAATGCGTCATGCGGTTCATTTAACGCGAGTCATCGATCGGAAGTGCGGCGACCCTGCCCCGATGCGTCGTGCCGGTCAAGGACCAATCGCCCGCACAACATTGTCCGGGCCGTGCGGGCCGTATTCCTTCGGGGATCACTGCAGACGCGGAAAAACGGTCGGTTGCTTGTTGCTTCACACCATGCCGATATCGGATTTTCTCGGAACCTTGACGATCGCCTCGCCATCGAGGACGACATCGCCTTCGACGCTGCATGTGCAGGCAAGGCGCGCGCGATTTCCCTTTTCCATCAGTTCGACGACCTCGACAGTGACGTCGACCGTGTCGCCGATGCGGACCGGCGCCCTGAAGTTCAGCGTCTGCGACAGATAGATTGCACCCGGTCCCGGAAGCCGCGTACCAAGCACCGCCGAAATCAGGCTCGCCGTGTACAGGCCGTGGGCAATTCGCGATTTGAACGGTGTCCGAGCCGCAAAGTGTTCGCTCAGATGGATCGGATTGCGGTCACCGGAAACCTCGGCAAACCCGACAACATCCGAAGATTGAACGGTCTTTGACCATTTTTCCGTTCGACCAACAGCGAGGTCCTCGAAACAATGGGTTTCGATCGGCAGGATGACCTTTTCACCCATGTCGAACCTCCTTTTTCCCGCCTATGCCTGACAGTGCCGTAACCGACACGGGCAAGCCGTACAACCTGTTCTTCCGTAGCAGAACACCGTGCCCGGTTTCCTTTACCTCGGCTTAACCTACTGGATTAACCGAACTTTCAACCCTTAGGTTTAGGGTGCAATGCGGGTGTGGGGGCACAAGGTTCAATCATCGGACCATTCCCCGCAGGTTGTGTCAAATAGTCAGGCCGCATCGGCGGCGTCAACAGTCTGGAGTGAACAATGGCCCTCGATCTTTCGATGCCGGTTCTGGTCGTCGATGACTACAAGACGATGATTCGCATCATCCGAAATCTTCTTAAACAACTTGGTTTCAGCGACATCGACGATGCCGCGGACGGTACCGAGGCATTCGAAAAAATGCAGGGCCGGCGTTACGGCCTGGTGATCTCGGACTGGAACATGGAACCGATGACCGGCTACGAACTGCTTAAGCAGGTCCGCGCCGATTCCGGTCTCTGCAAAACCCCGTTCATCATGGTGACGGCGGAATCCAAGACGGAAAACGTGATCGCCGCCAAGAAGGCCGGCGTCAACAACTACATCGTGAAGCCCTTCAACGCGCAGACGCTCAAGGGCAAGATCGAAGCCGTCTTCGACTAGACCGACGCAAGGGAAACGGGCGGTCTCGGCGATCCGTCGACCCGCCTGGACAAGAAGCATACCGGCGCCGCGCGGCGCCGCCGGACAGACAGGGGGAAGTCTGGATGGGGACTCTCAAGAAAGAACACGTCGGAAAGGTCCGCGACCTGCTTGAAAACAGCTCCGCAGGCTCCGACCCGGTCGATTTCAACACTGTTATGGATTTCGCCGCGGTTTCCGCGGAATCGTTTCAGAACGCCGACGGATTCGACCCGATGGCGATCGAAGCGCTGTCCGCCATCAGCCGCGAAATCGGCTCGATGAAGTCGGAAATCTCGAAGCTTCAGATCCATGACATGAAGAAGCAGCGCATTCCGGAAGCGGGACGCGAGTTGGATGCAATCGTCGAGGCGACGGAAGATGCAACCAACACCATCATGGAGGCCGCCGAGGCCATCATGGGCGCAGATCCGGATAACCATGACGCGTTTTCTGCGCTTGTGACCGACAAGGTGATGGAAATCTTCGAAGCCTGCTCGTTCCAGGACATCACCGGGCAGCGGATCTCGAAGGTCGTACAGACCATCAACCATATCGATGAACGCATCTCCGCCTTTGTCGACCGTCTGCGGATCCTGCATCAGGACCTGGACGCGGAGGATGCTCCGGTCGAGGAAACCGAGGAAGAGCGGCGGAAACGCGAACTCATCCTGCACGGCCCGCAACTTAAGGGCGAGGGCGTCGACCAGAGCGACGTGGATCGCATGCTGAACGAGGCGGAAGACAGCCAACAGTCGGAAATCGACAAACTGTTCGGCTGAACCCGTTTCTTCTGACTTTGAGCCTTTCAAACGGCGCGGGCATTCCCGCGCCGATTTGATTCCAGACTACCAGCGCAGGCGCACGATCGAAGCGGCGGCCTGCAAGCCCTCGGTTTCCAGGCGATCCGCAATCCGTGCCGGATCCGGCGCATCGACCGGTCCGAAATCGTCGCTGTGAATGCCGCTGGTCACGAACAGTGCCGACAGGCCGGCTTGATTGGCTCCCTTGATGTCGGTGAACATGCCGTCACCGATCGCCAGGATGCGCTCCGACGGCGGCAGATCGCCGGCAATCGTCCGGATGCGCTCCCGGGCACCTTCATAAATCGGCGCATAGGGCTTGCCGAGCCGGATCGTCTCACCGCCAAGGGTCTCGTACAGCGCCGCCAGCGCGCCGGCGCAATAGACCATCGTGTCGCCG
The DNA here is from genome assembly GCA_028285165.1 of Rhodobiaceae bacterium. GTDB lineage: Bacteria > Pseudomonadota > Alphaproteobacteria > Rhizobiales > JANQQB01 > JANQQB01. Next base: position 1,811 of record JANQQB010000300.1, on the reverse strand, counting down.
CGTTCGACTACGACATCCGGATTGGCACAAATCATTCTTTGCCCGGCGTCGATCAAGTCCTGGAGCATGTCGCGATAATCCTCCGGCGTTTCGACCGTGTCGTCGATCAGGCCGGTACAGACGATGGTGTCGGTATCGCCGGGGGCAACCCGCTCGATACCGAGTTCGTCAAACAGGGAATGGTCGCGGTCCGGTCCGATATGGTTCACCTTCCGGATGCCCTCGCGACGGATCAGATCCGCGGTTACGTCTCCCGATGTGACGATGTCGTCAAAAGCCGTTTGCGGAAAACCCAGCGTGTGCAATTGCTCGACGATCGGCGGCGACGGACGCGGCGCGTTGGTGATCAGAACAACCGGCTTGCCGGTGCGCTCGCGATAGGTTTCGAGGGCTTCGACGGAGCCGGGAAAAACCGAAACGCCATTGTGGATCACGCCCCAGACATCGCATAAAATCGCGTCGAACCGATCTGCCAGACTGGACAGGCCGGGCACGATCGAACCGGAAGTGGACAACATTGGTATTCCTATGGGTTCGTGACGGAAACGCGGCGCGGACGGGCCGCATGCGCCGTTTGGTTTCCTGTTTGCTCAGGGGTGTCAAGGCCGAAACATCAACTCTGTCGACCGATCCTACCCGGCGCGGGTGACAGAAGTGCGAGAGGACATGCATGACGGGTGTGATCCGACAGCTTTCAGATACGACGATCAACCGCATCGCTGCCGGCGAGGTCATCGAACGTCCGGCCAGCGTCGTCAAGGAACTCGTGGAAAACGCCATCGATGCCGGCGCGTCGACCGTCGAGATCGTCGCCGCGGCCGGCGGCAAGAGCCTGATCCAGGTCAGCGATAACGGGCACGGCATGCGCCGGGATGACCTGGCGCTCGCCGTGGAACGCCATTGCACGTCGAAACTGGACGAACAGGACCTGACGGCGATCAAGGCGCTCGGATTTCGCGGCGAGGCCCTGCCCTCGATCGGATCAGTTGCCCGACTGACGATCGATTCCCGCCATGCCGACGAAGACCATGCCTGGACGTTGACCGTGGCCGGCGGACAAAAGACCGGCCCGGACCCGGCCGCCCTGCCGACGGGCACACGCGTCACCGTGCGCGACCTGTTCTTTTCGACACCGGCCCGGCTGAAGTTCCTGAAATCCGATCGCGCCGAATCCAACGCGATTGCCGAATGTGTGAAAGCCCTGGCGCTCGCCAATCCGGCCATACGGTTTGTGCTCACGGGCCCGGACAGAACCCGCCTCGACTTTCCCGTCGCCGAGCCCGAGATCGCGCGAAAGGCGCGGATCGGTCAGGTGCTGGGCCGTGACTTCCTCGACAATTGCATCGCCGTCGAAGCGGAACGGGACGGCGTATCGCTAACCGGTCTGATCGGTCTGCCGACCTTCAACCGTGCCAATTCGCTGCACCAGTTCGCCTTCGTCAACCAGCGGCCGGTGCGCGACAAGCTGATCCTCGGCGCCATTCGGGCCGCTTATGCGGATGTGCTGCATCGGGGACGGTACCCGGTGGTCTGCCTGTTCGTCGATCTGGATCCGGCCCGGGTCGACGTCAACGTGCATCCGACCAAGGCGGATGTCCGGTTCCGCGACGGCGGCCATGTGCGCGGCCTGATCGTCGGCGCCCTGAAACAAGCGCTGAACGTCGACGGCATGCGGGCGTCGACTTCGGGCGGGGTTGCGACGCTGGCGGCCTTCCGGCGCGACGGGCGGCCGGCTCCGGGGCCCGCCCCCGTTTCAGCACAAGCGCGCGCGGACGCCTATCCGACCGCCAGGCCGACGGGCGCCGGTGCCG
>JANQQB010000295.1 GCA_028285165.1 Rhodobiaceae bacterium | reverse complement strand
CTGGATTGAGAATATCGGTGATCTTGATCAGTTCCTCCGGATCCGTTGAGGGTCCGCATTTCATGCCGACCGGATTTCCGAGTGCCTCAACTTCATGCGCGCCTGCGGCCTGACGCCGGACAACACGCCGCAGCTTCGCACAACCGATATGTTCACCAGCCATGAGGCGCTGCTGCTCGGTTACGAGCAGGCGCTCACGCGTGTCGATTCGACATCCGGCGACTGGTACGCGACGTCGGGACACTTCGTGTGGATCGGCGACCGGACACGCCAGCCCGACCATGCCCATATCGAATTCGCGCGCGGCATCAAGAATCCGATCGGCATGAAATGCGGACCCTCAACGGATCCGGAGGAACTGATCAAGATCACCGATATTCTCAATCCAGAAAATGAAGAGGGTCGCCTGACGCTGATTTGCAGGTTCGGCGCCGACAAGGCCGGGGAGCACCTTCCGGCTCTGATCCGTGCAGTCGAGCGCGAAGGAAAGAATGTGGTCTGGTCCTGTGACCCGATGCACGGAAACACGATCAAGGCGACGACCGGGTACAAGACCCGTCCGTTCGATCTGATCCTGCAAGAGGTCGAGGCGTTCTTCGACATTCATCGTGCCGAAGGCACGCATCCCGGCGGCGTGCATCTTGAGATGACCGGCAAGAATGTGACCGAGTGCATCGGCGGCGCGCGCGAAGTCACCGAAACGGACCTGTCCGATCGCTATCACACCCACTGCGATCCGCGGCTCAATGCGGATCAGGCGCTGGAACTCGCGTTTCTGATTTCCGATCGCCTCAAGCGCGATCGCGCCGAACCTGCCGCTGAACGCAAATCCGCTTCCGGCGGGTGACACTGCGTCCTGAAACGCGACACTTTTGTTCCGGAGTGCCCCTTGCGGGCCGCTCCGGCGCGCCGGTAATCTCCGCCCATGCCAAAGGACGAGATGGATAGGATTCGCATTGCCCTGGCGCAGCTGAACCCGGTTGTCGGCGACATCGCCGGCAACGCCGATCGCGTCAGGGAGACGCGTGCAGCCGCCGCCAAGCAAGACGCCGACCTGATCGTTTTCACCGAGCTCTTTATCTGCGGCTATCCGCCGGAAGACCTGGTTCTGAAACCAGCCTTCCGCGCTGCCATTCGCGCGGAAGTCGAGGCGTTGGCCGAGGAGACGTCTGATGGAGGGCCGGCAATGCTCGTCGGCGCGCCCTGGGAAGACGGCGGCGAAGTCTACAATGCCGTGGTCTTGCTCGATGGCGGCGAGATTTCCGCGATCCGTTACAAGAACGATTTGCCGAACTATGACGTGTTCGACGAGAAACGCGTGTTTTCCGCCGGGCCCCTTCCCGGACCGGTGAATTTCCGCGGCGTTCGGATCGGCGTGCCGATTTGCGAGGACATCTGGGGCGAGGAAGTCTGCGAGTGCCTCGTCGAGACGGGAGCCGAGTTCCTGCTCGTGCCCAACGGGTCGCCCTATACCTCCGGCAAGATGGACGTACGCACCAATCAGGCAGCCGCCCGCGTGACGGAAAACGGCGTTCCGCTCGCTTATGTCAATCAGGTCGGCGGACAGGACGAGCTTGTTTTCGATGGCGCGTCATTTGTCCTCAACAAGGACTGTTCCCTGGCTGCCCAGCTTCCGGCCTGGCAGGAGGCGCTCGTGATGACGGAGTGGGTTCGCGACGGCGACACCTGGCGCTGCGAACCCGGCGATCTCTCAGCCATCGAGGAGGGGGATGCCGCGAACTATGCGGCCTGCGTTTTGGGCCTGAGAGACTATGTGAACAAAAACGGCTTTCCCGGTGTGGTCCTTGGACTTTCCGGCGGCATCGATTCCGCGATATGTGCGGCGATGTCGGTCGACGCGCTTGGGCCCGACAGGGTCCACTGCGTGATGTTGCCCTACGCCTATACCAGCAACGAGAGCCTGAGCGACGCGGCGGAATGCGCCGAGGCGCTCGGTGTACGTTACGACATCGTTCCCATTCACAAACCCGTCGACGGCTTCAATGACAGTCTCGCGCCGCTGTTTGACGGCATGCCTGCCGGTACGGCGGAGGAAAACCTGCAGTCCCGGGCCCGCGGCACGATACTGATGGGCGTGTCGAACAAGTTCGGATCCATGCTCGTCACCACCGGCAACAAGTCCGAGATGTCCGTCGGATATGCGACGCTCTATGGCGACATGAATGGCGGCTTCAATCCGATCAAGGATCTCTACAAGACCGAGGTCTATGCCCTGGCGCGCTGGCGGAACGGGAACATCTCCGGCGGTTCACTCGGTCCCGAAGGCATCGTTATTCCGGAGAACATCATCACCAAGGCTCCTACGGCAGAGCTGAAACCCGGGCAGACCGATCAGGATTCCCTCCCGCCATACGACGCGCTTGACGATATTCTGGAATGCCTGGTCGAGCAGGAAATGCCGCTGGATGACATCGTCTCACGCGGCCATGACAAGAAGACCGTGAACGATATCCAGCGCTTGCTGTATCTGGCGGAATACAAGCGCCGGCAATCCCCGCCCGGCGTAAAGATCACGCAAAAGAATTTTGGCCGAGACCGGCGCTATCCGATAACCAACCGTTTTCGCGAGAACGTCTGAGTAGGCCTGCGCTGGTGCGAGCTATTGGGTTTGCGCCGGTTTGTTTTGTTCGTCCGCGAACTGCGCGCCACTGCCCGAGCCTTCAGGCGCCGGGAGCCCGGATTGACCCGCGTCCGCCTTCTGGTTCGACGCCGCGATCTCGTCGGGATCATACTCGGTCGTCTTGCACGAGCAGCCCTTCACATACTCTTTGCGATAGCGCCATGCATTGGGAAGCTCGTTGTAGGCGCGGGCGCCGTCCGTGGACACCATCTGCTCTGCTTCCTCGCCCGGATTTCTGTACACGTATAGATCGGCTGGTGCCGCGCACTGCGACTGACACTGTGCTGCGTCGCGCGAGAAATTGCTGGGCAGCGTGGAGAAGCTGACCGGGAAGTAATACCCGTCGCAGGAGCGCACACACAGAGTCCGGTAAGTCGCATACTGTTCGATGCGCGAGGTC
>JANQQB010000390.1 GCA_028285165.1 Rhodobiaceae bacterium | reverse complement strand
GTCGAGCGCAAGCGCATGACCGGCTTTGGTCGACAGATAATCCGGATGCATGTCGACCGCGACGAGGGCGGGGTCATGCTCGAAAAGGTCGCGGTAGAGCGCCAGCGTGCGAACGCTTTCGTCTGCGGTTGCCGGCTTTTCAAGATCGCCCAGATGCGGGGAAAGCAGGGCGGCACCGTCCTTGATCATACAGAACGTGTTCTTCAGTTCCGCGCCCATGGACAGCACCGGCACCGAGCGATCAAACCCGTCGGGAAGCGGCAGAGGCGCCGGCGCGTAACCCCGTGCCCGGCGCAGCAGACGTGCCCGCCCGAGATCGACGCGGGCGACGCTGTCGTCGATCCGGTTGGCAATCGTCCGGTCGTTCATCAGCGCAAAATCGGCAATCCCGGCCAGATCCCGGCGCGCCGTTTCGTTGTCGATACATTGCGGTTCGCCGGACCGGTTGCCGGAGGTCATCACGACCGGCCGTCGCATGCGGCGCAGCATCAGGTGATGCAGCGGCGTGTAAGGCAGCATGAAGCCGAGACGATCGAGCCCCGGCGCGACATCGTCCGGCAGCAATCCCGGCTTTGCCCGTAAAAGCACGATCGGCGCCGCCGGGCTCGCCAACAGCGCCGCCTCCGCCTCCGACACGTCGGCATAGTCACGGATAACATCGAGATCCCGGGCCATCAGGGCAAAGGCCTTGCCGCGCCGTTGTTTTCGGTCGCGCAGGCGTGTCACGACATCCGGTTTCGTCGCGTCGCAGGCCAGGTGAAAACCGCCAATGCCCTTGATCGCCACGATGTGGCCCATCATCAGCATACCGCCGGCCGCATCCACGTCATCAAGCATGGAAAATGCTTCGTGATTGACGGCGCCGCCGCCCAGTCGCTCGATCCAGGCCCGCGGCCCGCACGCATGGCAGGCGATCGGCTGCGCATGAAAACGACGGTCTGCCGGATCCTCGAACTGCGCACTGCACGCTCCGCACATGTCGAAGTCGCGCATGGTCGTGCGCGTTCGATCGTAGGGCCCGCCCTCGACAATGGAAAAACGCGGTCCGCAATTCGTGCAATTCGTGAAGGGATACCGATAGCGATCCGCGAAGGGGTCGAAGATTTCCGCCCGGCATTCGGGGCAGGTCGCGGCATCGGGAGTGATCGCGACCCGCATCGGTCCGGCGCGCGAGGAGGCGATCTCAAAGGCATCGGGTGCGGCTTCGTCGAGCACCGTCGTATCGAGGGCTTCAATGCGCGCCAGTTCCGGCAATTCGGCCATCAGCCGCGGCGCAAAGCGGTCGCGTGCCGCGCCCCAGATCCGGATCTCGACCCCGTCGCCGGTATTGCGCACATCGCCGGTCAGACCGAGTTCCGTCGCGATGCGCCAGACGGTCGGTCGGAAACCGACACCCTGCACCTGACCACGCACGATGATCGCCTCGCCGGTCACGCTGCCATCCTCCACAGGAGGATCCGGTTGTTGCCGCTATCGGCAACCGCCACCAGACCGTCGCGTACCGACAGGCCGTAGGGCCAGCACAGCGAATCCCGTGCCGGCATCGACCACCGGTTATCGCCTTTCGAAGCGTAGTCCGGCTGGCCGGACAAATGGTCGGCCGGAGCCCCCGTCCGATCGTCGGACCAGCCGAGCAGGCGCGAATTCGCCGTGTCCGCAACGACCAGCCGACCGGCCGCCTCGGCGACCGCATAGGGCATGTTGAGCGCGGCGGCACTCGGATAATAGGCCGCCTGATTGTGGTCGCAGGCAAAGGCGTCCGCCTGGCCGATCACGCCATCGCAGGGTTGGCCCGGTCGGTTCGGCCAGTCGGTCCACACCATGATGCGATTGTTGCCGGCATCGGAAACCGCCAATCCGCCGTGCCAAGCGGCCAGACCATGCGGCCATCGCATGCCGATCGGTCCGACCGCCATGCCGGCATTTTCGTCGCGCACAGTGAAAAGGTCCTGGCCGAGCACGAGATCGGCGTCCTGCCCGGTCCAGGAAGGGTCATGCCAGATGAGCACGCGACGATTCCCGGTATCGGCGATCACAAGCCGGCCGTCGATCACCGCGACGCCGTAGGGCCAGTTGAGTGTCGCCGCATTCGGGACGTCAGCCCCGCGATTGGCGAGGACCGCACCCGGCTCCTCCTGCCCGAGGATCAAGTCGGCGGGCTGATTGTCGGTCACCGGAACGCTGCGCCACAGGAGCACGCGGTGGTTCCATGCATCGGCGACGGCAAGCCCGTCTCCCCAGGCGCAGATACCGGTCGGCACATTCAGACTGGCTGCGTTCGGCGCGGCCTTGGCGTTGCGCCCCTCATGGCCGAAAGCCGGTTGCCCGACAAGCCGGTCGGCGGCCGCGTTGTCCGCGTCCGGAACGGCCGACCAGCCGAGAAGCCGATGGTGGCCGGTGTCGGCCACCCAAAGACTTCCGTCCGGATGCAGGCAGACGCCGCGCGGACCGAACAGCGCGGAAGCGGATGGCACGATCGGCGCCGCCAGATCCGTTTCCGACCAGCCGAGCACGACCGACGGTCCGGCCGGATCGAGAAGCGGCGGCCCGGCGTGAACGCTTCCCGGGGCCTTGAGCGGTTCGAAGGAGGGCGAGAGGGCGAGGGTCGGGGCCATCAGCGGGTCAGCCGGATCTCGATCCGGTCTCCGACGACCCGCACGCCGTGCGGCTGCAACTGCACTTCCGGTGCGGTCAGGCATTCACCGCTCTCAAGGGAGTATTGAAAACCGTGATGGGGACAGGTGATCAGGCCGTCCGCGATCATGCCGCCGTCCATGCCGAGACCCATATGGGCGCAGGCATTTTCAAAACAGGTCACCCTGTCGCCAAAACGCGAAACCAGGACCGACCGGCCGTCGACATCGAGCGTGCGGGTTTCCCCATCCCGGACCGAAGCGAGCTTGGCGCCGAAGGCCCAGTTCTCGCCGGCATAGCTTGCGAACGGCGACATGAAATGCACGCTTTCCGAACCGCCGCCGCCGAGACCCTTGACCTGTCGGATGTCCTCGATCGCCGGCACGTGGTCCTGGATCGCTTTTTTGACGCCCGAATAAAAGGTCAGGGCCGAGGCCGGGCAGCCGTCGCAGGCTCCCAGAAAACGAACCTCCGCGACCGGCGGTTCAACGGCAACGAGTTCGACATCGCCGCCATGGCTGGCCAGCATCGGCCGGATGGTATCAAGGGCGGCTTCGACCTGCTCGAACAAGGAAGGCCGCAGAATGCCGTGCCGACGCAGGACGGCGTAGACCACCGGGTCGGCGGCGGCTTCGCGCAGTGCATCCGCCATGCCGGGCACCGGTTTCAACGCGCGGATCAATCGGCGGAACGCTTCCGCGTTGAGCGCGTCGACCGCGCCGACCCTTGCCTCCGCACCGAGCCGCTGCGCCTCCGGCCAGTCTGCCGCCAGGGCCGCCAGCGCGTCGATATCCGAAAGCAATGTCTCCAGGTTCGCGCCGTCCGCATCCGGCGGCACGGACGCGGGCGCCTTCGGGAACGAATCGGATCTGAGCGCGGTCCCGTTCACGATGTCACGCGTATTTGAGGTCTTTGAAGAGGATCGGCTGCAGGAAGCCCGATACCGCACCGCCGGCGATCGCCGCCGCCCAGATCGGCAGGAACTGCGCCGCGACGACTAGGACGACAAGTCCCGCCCCCGCACCGATCGCAAGCTGGCGAAAGACCAGCCTGTTGTCCTGGAACAGCTTGCCGGTAAAGAACAGGCGGGACGAATTCATCACCATGTCGAGCATGTCGTTCTCCTCACAGCAGCGTCACGATGACGAGCCCGACCAACACGGCGGCTGATCCGGACAAAAGACCGTAGAGCGACCCCATATAGGCGGCGAGTTCGGCGCCAAGCGCCTCGCCGCCGACCCGGATTCCGGACAGCGCACCGGCACCCATGGCCGCCGCGATTCCGGCGACCAGACTGATGATGAAGACGACAGGATCCATAACAACCTCGTTTCTGGATGGGATCAGATGGTGCCGGTCGCCCGGCGGTCGGCGGCAGACGCGTCGATGGCTTCGCGAAGCTCTTCGAGCGCACCGGCGACAGCGGACGCCTTGCCCGCGTCACCAAACGAAATGAACAACCCGTGCGCTTCCTCGTAGAGCGCGATCGCGGCTTCAAGGTTCCGCGGGTTGCCGATATCGGCCTCTTGCGGATCGTCCGGCAGGTTCGCCAGGCAATTGGCCTTGTTGGAGATCGTGTTGGCGTATTCGCCCGGCGTGTCGCGGACGGTGCGTACTTTCAACGCCTCGTCATAGGCTTCCAGCGCCCGAAAACCGTTTTCGACGCGATGGCTGGAGGACACGTATTGCAGCGCATTGCCGAGATTGTTCTGCAACATGGCGTATTCCGCCGGGTGGTCGATCAGCGTGACCACGGACAGCGCTTCCTCGAACGCCTGCACGGCCAGCGCTTCGCGCATCTTCGATTTCTCGTCCGTGAACGGGATCGACAGAAACGCCGTCGCGATGTTGTTCTGCAGGATGGCGAATTCCTTCGGGAACTTGTGCTTGTCGAAAGCCCGGAGCGCGCGCTGATAGGCACTGATCGCATCCTGGATCCGTGCCTTGTTGACCGCGGCGAGGTTCTGCAGCGTGAGGCCGAGATTCATTTCCGCCTCGGCTATCTCCTCATCGCTGCCCTCGGCCGCAAACGTTGCGAGCGCGGTCTCCAAAGCCTCGCGCGCGGCTTCCAGCCCGGCGGTGCCGTCCTCGGGAACGGCCATCAGGGCCGTGCCCGTTCTTGCGCGGATCGTTGCGTTTAAATGCGTGTTTTGCGCGGGGCAGAGCTCGAGGGCCTTTTCGTAAAGACCGATCGCGGCCTGCAGGTCACCGATGGCTTTCGGCTTTTGCTGCAGCCCCATGGCGATTTCCATGAGCATTTCCGACTTTTCGGCGTCGGTGGCCTCGGTTTCCCGGATTGCCGCCAGCGCGGCTTTCACCTGATCCTCGGCCCGGCTGCGCGCCACCATGTTTCGCTCCCGCTCAGACACGGCGTCGGCCACCGTGCAATTTTCTTTGCAGAGAGCAAATCAGATATGCAGTTTATTGTCTACAAGAATTTCAACATGCAAACTTAGTTTGCATTTTCGGAGATCGGCAATCCGATGACCAGCGCAGAATGGTCCGAGGACCAGGCCGCCGGCACACCCTCCTGCGACCAGAATTCCAGCCCCCGATCGTGAAATACGTCCGGAGCCGAGGCGACGCGGTCGCCGGCCGCATTGCGCACTTTCAGGAGACATCCGCCCGATGCCATGTGCCGGACCGGCAGCACATGCAGATCGTCGCCCCGCGCGATCACGATGACGGCGTCAAGACCGCGGAAATAGGTGTCACAGACGGCGGCGGAGAGGTAGATCGATCCATTGCGGACATCCACGGTCACGCTCACGTCCAGGCCTCCGAGCGGGCATAGGAAGCGGCCAGCCCGGCGATCGTCTCGGCAAGCCGGTCCGCTGCCCTGGCGACCGGTTCGCTCAGGCCCAGGCCCAGATCAAGACGCGCCGCCTCCACAAGGAAGACCCGCACGGTGCCCGGAAACGCATCGCCGTAGATCCGCCGTCCTGCATAGAGCGCGTGATCCCACCGAAAATCGTGCAGGTTCAGGCTTTGCGGCGGCGGCGCCTCGAGCACTTCGCCCGGCACGTCATAGACGGCGCCCGGATCGTTTTCCGGCGCCCGCGCGTCCACCACGATCAGATGCGTGGCGCCGCGCGCCCGATACATAACCCCCATGCCGTCGGTGCCGGCATCGAACAGGGAGACCGAAGCCGGCAGATCTTGGCGCGCGAGCCTTGCGATGACCTCCGGTCCGACGCCGTCGTCGGACCGGTTCGGATTGCCGCAGCCGATGATCGCGAGCGTCATGGTCGCGCCGGCGTCAGATTCGCCACAACCGACACGACCAGTGCGGCTCCACTGGAAGCATCAGTTCAGGCAATTCGCAAAACCGGCGGTGCACGAGATAATACATGCAGGTTTCGCAGGGTTGCTCGATGTCATCGACCTCGATCATGTGATCCGTGAAACCGGCGATCGTCAGTTTGCCGGCAAGGTTGTCACCCGCCTCGGTCTGCAGCCGGCCAACGATCTGGTTGACCATGTCCGACGTCTCGGCTCGTGGAAAGACTTCGGTCTCAAGGCCGTTCCGCAGACGCGCCGCAATCTCGTCACGCAGGCTGTCGTCTTCAGTGCTCGAAGCTGCGTCCATCGTTCCTGCCCTCCTGCTAGAGCACTATGTGATTAGATTGACCCATTTGATGGGCCTGATCAGGTCTTTCGGCGAGGCAAACAGCGCAGTGCGATCGCAACGGCGATGTTTCGCCGTTGCCCTTTGCCTGGCAAATCGGAAACATCCGATTTGCTCTACATCGGGCAAGCTGTTTAACGCTGCCGACGG
>JANQQB010000277.1 GCA_028285165.1 Rhodobiaceae bacterium | reverse complement strand
CAGCCATCATGCGAAAACTTATCGTCCTCGCAAACGCGCTCCTCAGAGACGACCGTAAATGGGCCAAATCTCCTACTTGATCAAAACGGATACTCTAGGACCAGGGACTCCGGGGAGCGCTGTTGATCGACAGGACGCGGGCCTTGATCCCGATGCTCACGTCGCCGTCGGTGCCGTCTTCCGAAATGAAGATCGGCTCCTGGTAGCGCGGGTCTGTCGAATGCGGCCATAACTCGTAGCCGTCCTTGAGGCGTCGAACGAATTTTGCGGTGGTTTCCACCATCGCACCCTGGGCACGGGTTCGCTCCACAATGACCAGATCCCCGTCATTGATGGACAGACCGGAATCAAGCGAGACACACAGCAAAATCGCGCCGTCTTCCGCGGTTTTGTTGATCGATGGGCCGCGAACGATAAGCGCGAACTGGCTGTCCGCCGGGTAGCGATCGTCCAGGACGGCCGGGACCGGATCGAAGCGCGGTTCATCGAAAACATCGACCTCCAGCCAGATCCCGGCAGCGACTTCGCCGATGACCGGAACCGCCGTTACCGCACCGGGCATGCTTTCGTACCGGTCCGAGGGTACGGCGCCCAGGATCAACATCCGGGGATCGACATTGAGCAGGGGGGCAAAGAGTTCGGCCTGTTTGTGGGTCAGGACACCGCGTCGTTCGATCCGGTTGACCGTGATGCGGGAGACACCCGCGCGGTCCGCGAGGTCCTCCTGCGTCAGGCCGGCGGCAAGACGGGCGTCCTTGAACGCATTTCTGGTGTGTTGAGGATCTTTTTGCATCATAAAATGCAACTTTTTCGTGGAATGTATCTTGCGCGTTTCCACTAGCATGATACATTGAGTGCATCAAGAAAATTTACACCGGTGACTGCATACGAGCGGCGGCGACGTCATATGGAACGCGCTGGCTTTATCCCTTTTGCATGCGTTAATGGAACAAAACAGGAACAAATACATGGCTGCGAAACAGAAGGCTGGAAGGCAGGGCATAGAGCCGGTGGTCGCGGAGGTCGAGGATCCGGAAGCGGCGCCGCCGCGACGCGGGTCGCCGCGCCGACCGCGTACGATCCGGGTCGAGGTCAACATCCGCGAATCCTCGATCGCCCAGATGTTTGCCCGCGACCAGATCGACGAAGCGCAGAAGCAAGCGGCCGAACGGTTTCGCGCCATTTATGAGCGTGCCGGCCTGTCCGGGGTTCGCAGTCCCGACATCACGCGCGACCGGGTCGATGAGAGCCGGGTGCCCGACGCGGTCCCGCAAGCCCGGCTCGATGCCGCGCGGGAACTGGGTCGGCTTGCCGGCGAACTCGGCAAGATCGGATACCCGGTTTGCGTCCTGGTATGCGGCGACCGGTTGTCGGTGCGCCAGACTGCCGAACGGTTTCTGGGTCGTCCGGCCAAAAAGCGTGAGCTGGACTATTACGGACGGCTGTTGCGAGACCACCTCGATCTGCTGTGCCGCCATTGGGGATACAAGGCCGGGGAGGGACGGTGATGCCCGGTGCCCGGCCGACTACCCTTCCAACCTCTTCGCTAGCGCAGATAGCGCATGTTCACCCAGCCGATCGACCGGCCGGTATCGATCTCGCACCATCGTCCGGAACACGGCCCGGTCCGGCGGACACCGCAAGCCCTTGGGGAGAGAGAGTCCAGGATCGCATGACCCGACCCTGGCCCCGCCCGCACATTAAGGCGATCGTTGCCGGCGACGCCGACCACGCACAGGCCGCCCGGTCCGGGTGCCGGCGCGGCGGCCCGGGCGATGTATCGCATATTGACCCAACCGGACAGGCCGTTGAATGCGACCACGCACCAGTTTCCGGAGCATTGGCCGGACACGTCGATGCCGCACGCCGCCGGTGCCAGCACCCCGACAATCGCCGCCTGGTTGGTGGGAAATTCCCGCATGTTCAAGACATCATTGGCGCGTACGCCGGTTACGCAGGCGGCCTCTGCGGCGGCCATCGAAATCAGCAAGGTCAGTCCGACAATCAGGGTCCGCATAATCATCTCCGGCAGCGGCGTCATTGCATGTGGCGCGACGCCGGTCCCAGTCACTGTATTGCGTATAGGTCAAAGTGCCAGCCCCCGTTTCGCAACGGGCCGACACCGACCGTCCGCCTCGTCGGGCTGATAGCAGGCGCCTTGCTTGCTCCCGGCATGTCAGATCTGTGGACCCTGGTGGCGCCTTATGTGTCAGAGTTCGGCGTTCGGGCAATGCCGGTTGGTCTTTTGTGGGGCATGGATGCTGCGCTTGACTGCGGTGCCTTCTGCGGCCTCATACGCAGAGGCGGTCGCAGCTATGGGGACAGGCTCTTCAGATAGGAGAGGACATCGTCGATCTGTTGGGCGTCCAGTTCGAATTCCGGCATGTCCGGATGGCCGGTGACGATGCCTTCGGCAAAGGCCTCTGCGAGGGATTCGATCGGATAGAGCGTGTGCAGGTCGCGAAACGGCGGCGCTTCGGCAAGCGGACTGTCGCCCTCGCGCCCGATTGCGTGGCAACGCGCGCAATTGGCTTCGGCAAACGCCTGGCCGTCTGCCGGACTGGCGCCGGCGGATCCGGCATTGTAGACAATCAGGCCACCGAGCAAAGCGGCTTTGATGGCGGCGTGGGGCATGGGTTTCAGCTCCTGCGGTATGATCTGTGCGATGCGAGTCTATTGGCTCAACCGCACGCGAAACCAGATCCATGTCAAACGGGCGACAGGATTCAGACACAAGGGCTGTGCGAACACCGGGCCGATCCTTCGCCGGTTGATCGTCTTTCCGATGGTGGCATCCGCCGCGGGTACTTGCGGCGCTTTGCCCGACAGCGTTGGACAAGCATCCGCGACACCCCACATGAGACGATGAAAGGATCGTGTCATGCCACGTGCGCCCGGATCGGTTGTTGCAGGATTGATCGCGATTGTATTGGCAGGGTGGTTTGCGGCCTCGACCGCAATCGCCCAGACCAGCCCGCGTTCGTCAAGCCGCGGAACCGTGGCCAGCGATCTGCAGCAGGAGCGTGCCCGGGACATCCAAAGGCGCGGTACGACCCTGCGCCAGGAACGATCGCTGCAGCGGCAATACCAGCAGGATCGACAGTTCAACAATCGGCTGCGGCAGCGCGACATTCAGCGCCAGCGTAACCGCCAGATCCGGGCAAACAGCCTCAACAATTCCCGCCTTGGCCAGCGCAATTCGATCCGGCGTCACCAGAACAACGTTCGCCACCGCCAGCGCGGACAGCAATTGCATCTCGACCACCAGCGGCGCGTCAACCAGCAGCGCCGCCTGTCTCCGTAAAGGCCGTTGCAAGGCGTCTGAGGCCTGTCAGGAAGCGTCGGACGGCCTGTCGGCCGGACATTTGCCTTCCATTAGGTCCCTGTACTCGCCGATCGCGTTTTCCATGTGATCGACGAAAAGCCGGGCCCTCGGGGCTTCCTCCAGGTCGGCTGCGACCATAATCCATAAGGTCGATTGAATTTCCTGGATGGGATCACCGAAACGTGACAGGCGCGGTGCGGTATCGCCGAGGCAGCACGGCAAGACCGCTGCTCCGATGCCGCTTTCGGCGAGCGTGCGCGCGGTCTGGAATGTGTCGGCCGTGATCCTGACACGGGACGGCGGCACATGGGCTTTCATCCAGTCATGAACCGTCGATCGCTTCAGTCCGCCGCCTGGCGCGATCCATGGCAGATCGCGCAACGCCGATCCTTGCCAGTCAGCCTGTATTCCGCGGTCGAGATAGACGCAAAACGATAGTCCCGACAAAGCCTTGGCAGTGTTCTGTGGGGCAGTGACGCCACCACGCAGGGCGATGTCGGCATCCTTGCGGTTCAGGTTGACCCGGTCTGTAGAGACCGAAACGGTCAGCGCGATTGTCGGGTTTCGCTCGGTGAAAGCGGCAAAGCAAGGTCCCAGCACGGCGGTCATGACGGAATCCGTCGTCGACACGGTAAGCGTGCCGCGCACCACGTTCTCGAGCCCGAGGATTTCGCCCTGGATAATGCTTGCCCGATCCTCCATGCGCCTTATCTGGTCGACGAGCGTGTCGCATTCGAGCGTCGTCTCGTATCCGGTCTGCTTGCGCCGGAACAGACGGAGCCCGGAACGCTGCTCGAACGCGGTGATCTTGCGCATGACGGTTGTTGGGTTGACGCCCAATGCCTTGGCCGCACTGGCTGTCGACCGGGTTTCGGCGACTTTCAGGATGTACTTGAGAGCATTCCAGTCAATGTCGTGCATAATTGCACGACATTACTGCGAAATGGCAATTTGAACAACACGAGTGCACGATCTACCTAAACGGACACAGGTGATCGACGATCAGCAGGATGGAAGGAACAACCATGGCATCTAAGTCTCTCAAAAAGGCGCTCTTCTCATTTGTCTCGGCCGGCATGTTGTGCGCGACCGCTACGTTCGCGGCGGCCGAGTCGTACACGGTCGACCTGTCGCATTCGTTCATCCAGTTCCGCACCAAACATCTCGGCATGTCGTGGCTGCCTGGCCAGTTCAACAAGTTCGAAGGAACGATGAACTACGATCCGAGCAAGGGACCGGAGGCTCAGAGCATCAACATCACCATCGATACCACGAGCATCGACACCAATTGGGCCGATCGCGACAAGCACCTGAGAAGTGCCGACTTCTTCAATGTCGACGAATTCCCGACCGCGAAGTTCGAGAGCACGGGCTACGAGGGCAACGAAGAGGGCGGTACGCTCAGCGGCAATCTCACGCTGCTCGGCGTGACCAAGCCGATTACCTTTGAAATCAAGAAGATCGGCGAAGGTGCGGATCCGTGGGGCGGGTATCGGGCCGGCTTTGAAGGCAGCTTCGATCTGAAGCGCGCGGACTGGGGCATGGACTATAATCTTGGCCCGCTTGCCGAGATCGTTGAAGTCAGCCTCTTCATCGAAGCCATCAAGGACAAGTAGTCGAAACCGTGCTGGCGAATTCCACGGAATCCTACGGCCTCGTAAGCAAAATGGTGCATTGGGCGATCGCCCTTTGCATCATTTTTCTCATTTGGCTCGGCTGGTGGATGGTCGATCTGAGCTTCTATTCGCGATATTACTACGCGGCGCCGAACCTCCATAAGGCCCTTGGCATCGTCGTGTTCGCGGTCGCGGCCCTGAAGCTCATCTGGCACGCCGTGTCCCGACCACCGCCGTTACAGGCGGATCTGAAACCGCTTGAAAAGCTCGGCGCTCGCGTCGTGCACACAATTCTGCTGGTGTCGATGTTCGTCATCCCGGTGACCGGATACCTGCAGACGACCGTCAAGGGCGAGGGTGTCTCCATGTTCGGGCTGTTCGAGATCCCCGCGCTCTACCGCAGTTCGGAATGGCTGCGGGATGTATCGATCGACGTGCATGCGTGGTTTTCCTACGCGCTGATCGCGATCGTGGCCCTGCATGCTGGGGCCGCACTGAAACACCAGTTTATCGATAAAAAGCAGACACTTCGCCGGATACTCTGAGGTCCGTTGGCGCGGCGATCACAAGAGATCGAGATATTCCCGCTGCTCCCAATCGGTCACCGCTTCTTCGAAGCGGGCGATTTCCGCCTGTTTGATCGTTCGGTAATAGGCGATGAAATCAGCGCCCATCGTTTCTTCAAAAAACCGGTCTTCATCCAGTGCGGCAACGGCCTCGCGCAGGCTTCGCGGAAGCGGCACGGCCTCGCTTTCGTAGGGCGTATCGGTCGGCGCGCCCGGGTCGCGGGCATTGGCGATGCCGTCGAGGCCGGCAAACAATTGCGACGCCAGATAGAGATAGGGATTGGCGGCCGGTTCGCCGATCCGGTTTTCGATATGGCTGGTCGGATCGCCCGGACAGCCGAGCACTCGAGCCATGACGCCGCGATTGTCCCGGCTCCAGCTTGCGCGGTCCGGAGCCAGCGAATTGGCCCGGAACCGCTTGTACCCGTTCAGCGTCGGCGCGGCGAACAGGCTTGCCGCACGCGCGTGCCGGACGAGCCCGCCGAGATAGGCCATGCCGGTCGATGACAGCGGGTCCGGACCGCCGGACGCCATGAACGCGTTGTCGCCGGATCCGGCTGTGGCGAGCGATTGGTGCAGGTGCCAGCCCGATGCCATCGCATTGGGAAAGTTCGGACGGCACATGAAGCTCGCCAGGATGCCGTGCCGTCGGCAGATCTGCTTGACCGCCGAGCGGAACAGCACCATCCGGTCCGCTGTTGCCAGGCCGTCGCCCTGACGGAATGTGAACTCGACCTGGCTGGGACCGAATTCGACCTCCATGGACCGAAGCGGCAGGCCAAGCTGCACGAGCTCTTGTCGCAGGATGTCCAACACGGGATCCAACTGATCGTAACGGTGTTCGGTAAGGTATTGATATCCTTGAGAAAGCAGGTGGACTTCCGGCGCCGGACCCGGTTGCCCGCCATCGTCGATGGCAAGTCTTTCGTCAACCAGGCGAAACAAGTGCAGTTCGACTTCAAGTCCGGTAACGAAACCGAACCCCTGATCGGCGGCCCGGCTGAGCGCTTTCCTCAACACATCGCGGGTTGACAGCGGGACCGGCCGGCCGTCGGGGAAGGCGAGATCGCACAGGACCCAACCGGTGCGACCGGCAAACGGCAGCAGCGTGAACGTGTGCGGATCGGGCACCATGATGACGTCGGCTGCCCCTTGCAGATCCGTGCTGCCAAGCCCGCCGCCAGCCGAAAACACCGGAAAGACCGTCTTGTGCGAGGTGTCCTTGAGGAGCAGCGTGGAGGTGATCGAGACGCCGGATTCAAGAGCGCCGATCGCATCGTCCGCCATCAGGGTCTTGCCGCGCAGAATGCCGTGTTGGTCGGCAAACGAAAACCGCACGACGTCGAGCGCGTCGGCCCGGATCTGTTGGGCGATCTCCGAACCGCGACGCGCCTGGTCATCATCCCATAATCCGTGCCGGTGCACGAAGGCCTCCTGAGACAATGGAGTCGGCGAGCGGTCCATGTCAGAGCCCGGCCGGCCAGGGCGCCTGCATACGCCGTTCGGCGTCGCGCGCACGCCAGGCGGCTTCCCAATCGTCGGCCGGCGCAACCAGATCGACCGATATCGGACCGCGCTGTGCTTCAGCGGCGGTGAACCCGACAAGGGCCGTTTCGCCGTCGCTCCCGTTTGCCTGTACGTGCGACAGCGCCTGGCGCAGCATGCGGCGGTAGCGGGTAATGCCGATATCCGAACGTCCGAGATGTTCTTTCGTCCGGTCCTGAATGCGTCCCATGGATTCAACCGCCCACTGATCGTGAACGTTGATGTCGAGTCCCATGCCCGTATAGGTCTCGCGCTCCTGTTCCTCAGGATCATATCCGTAATTGTTGCGCTTGTTCTTCAGCGGCGCATAGTCGGGCAGGCGGTGTTCCTTGAGCCTTTGTTCTCGCATGGTGACCTTGTCGACCGGGTCGGCATAACTTGTGAAGACCGAATACCAGTAGCAGGTCTCGTCATCGACCGGCACGTGCCATTGCGTGATCGTCATCGTGTTCGACAGCGGAATGTGGATGGCACAGGGGAAGATCTGGTTTGTCACCCGGACATGCATATGGCCGTTTTTCAGGTCGCGGAGCGCAATCAGCCGAAGGCCATAGTCGGTTTCCTCCACGCGGATTTCCGGTCGGGGAAACTCCCTGAGCACGCGGGTCATCGGCATGTCGGAGCCGTCCGATGTGTCGCGGAACTGCTTGCCATAGGCTTCCTTGGGATCTTCGTCCTGAAGAAAGCGATGCAGGAAGGAGGCGTGCGCCGGATCGATGCCGACTTCGAGCGCCTGTAGCCAATTGCACTCCCAGAGCCCTTTGAAGGCAAAGACATGGCTGTCCGGGGCGCGAAAGCAATCGAATTCAGGCAGGGGCGGCGGGTCGCCCGGCCCGAGATAGGCCCAGACCACGCCGCTGCGTTCGATCACCGGATAGGCGTCCGTGCGGATCTGGGTGTGCATCAGCGAGCCTTCGGGTTCCGCAGGCTGTTCGACGCACTGACCCGATACGTCGAAATGCCAGCCGTGGAAGGGACAGCGAAGGCCGTTGTCCTCCAGGCGCCCGAAACACAGATCGGCGCCGCGGTGCGGGCAATGCCGTCCGATCAGACCCAATTCGCCGGATTGGTCGCGAAACAGCACGAGGCGTTCGCCAAGCAATGTCACCGGAACCACGGGACGAGACCCTATCAGTTCGTCGGAAAGCGCCGCCGGCATCCAATACCGCCGCAAGACCTTGCCGGCTGGCCGATCCGCACCGATCCGCGTCAACGCGTCGTTCTGTTCCTGATTCAACATGGCAAAAACACCCGAAGTTCGAATAGCGAACAAGTGTTCATTTTACGAATTGAGGACTTGTTGGGCAAGACAGCGCGCCCGCAGGCAAAGAGCAGACATCAAGAAATATCATGAAAAATAAGAAATTCAATTGTATATCAGATTATACTGATACTTCTTTGTGAGCCTAGAGTATCGCCAGTACCCTTGCTCGTACCGCAAGGACGGTCTATGTGTTCGTTATGCGAACAAAAGTTCAGTAGTGTGATTGCTGTCTGAGCAGTGAAACAGGTCCGAAGCCATGGCTGCAAAGCCTGAATATGTGGAATCTCTCGCCCGCGGGCTGTCGGTCCTGCAGGCCTTCGGGGACGGAGAACGCCCTCTGTCGCTCGCCGATGTAGCGCGGCGGGTCGATCTCCCTCGGGCGAGCGTACGCCGCATCCTGTTCACTTTGACCGAACTTGGATTTGTTGCCCAGCGTGATCGCCAGTTTTCCTTAACGCCGGACGTTCTGAAGCTCGCGCGGGCCTATCTCGCGGCGAACGGCGTTACACGGGTTCTCCAGGGCGTTTGCGAAGAGGTGACACTTCATACCGGCGAGGCGTGTTCCGCCGCTGTCCGGCGGGATTTGGAGGTTGTATTCATTGCGCGTGCACGTCCGGAGGGTATTCTCACGGTCGGGCTTGAAATCGGCTACAGTCTGCCGGCCCATTGCACATCGGTCGGCCGTGTCCTGATGGCTGGACTGGGCGATCCTCAACTGGACGGTCTCTTGGCGACCATTTCGCCGGAGGCCGTGACCGAACGCACGCGGACCGATGTCGATCTGATCAAGGCGGCGATTCTGACGGCCCGGTCACAAGGATATTGCATCGTCGATCAGGAGGCGGAGATCGGCTTTCGATCGATCGCCGTTCCGGTGCGCCGGCTGGACGGAAAGGTGGTTGCGGCGCTCAATATCGGTGCGCCGGCCGATCGCATTTCGATCGGCCGCATGATCGACGGGTTCCTGCCGGTGCTGACAAAGGCGGCGGACCGAGCGGGCGCACTTGTCATCTGAGCCAGGGTGAATCGACCGCCTCAATCCGGCATGGTGTCGGGAACCAGGCCCAGATGTTTCAGCAACCGGATCGCAAAGCCTTTCCGAAAATCCTTCAGCGCGCGGAATGATGGCGCTTGGGCGTGCAGCGCAAACATAACGGGCCGGGCGTCGGCCCGGCGCACGTAGCCGACATACCAGCCCTCGAAGGGCCCATTGAACCGTCCGGCTTGCACCGGACCGGCTCCGGTCTTGCCGTGCAGCGAGACGGCGCCGGCCGTTCCGGCTCGGCTGGCGTCATCCAGGGCGTCAAGGGCAGTTCCCGACACGCCCAATCGGTTCTCCGCAAGCGCGGCGAGCATCGCGACCTGTTCACGAACGGATATCTGCAACGAGCCGTCCAGCCAGAATCGGTCCGACCCGTCCGGTACGGCCGCATTGCCGTACCCCCAGTCCCGCAGGACAGCCCGATAGTGCTGATCTTCGACCTTGAGGGCGACATCCCTGAAAAACCAGACGGCTGAATGCCGGAAGGCGGTGGTAAGCGATTGGTCCTGTCGCCAGGCAGCCGGCCAGTAATTCGCGGCCGGGCGCCGTGCTGAATCCCAGCCAAAGACTGTGTCCGGCGAGGGAACGGCTCCGCTCTCCAGCGCAATCAGGAAATTGACGATCTTGAAGGTAGACCACGGTGTGTGACGTTTTGTGAGGACACTTCCCGCAAGCACATGCTCAGCGCCGGTTTCAAGGTCGCGCGCAAGAAAGGACACGTCACGGTCCCCGATTTCGGTTGCGAACAGTGCTCGGTCGATCGGCACCGGATCAGCGACCGCTGCCGCAGGCGGGACCGTACAGAGAAGATGCATACCAACGGCAAGGAATGCCGCGTATCGGAAGAGCATTTGTACCGCACCTCAGATTCGTTGGGTGATCAAGGCGGCCGTAGCGGATCGGACAAACAGGTTCAATCCATATCGGGAAAAGGCACAGTGCTCTGTGGTCGGGTTCACCGGTAAGCGATCAGCTCAAAGAAAGAGGCCTCCGCCGATGGCGGAGGCCTCCTCCTTACCCGTTTGCCGTTTTTGTCAGGCGGCCGCAACCCGCGACAGGAACTGATCGACGGCCTGTTTCAGCGCAGCAGACTTTTCCGAGGCCGTGGCCGAGGCGTTTTGCATCTCTTCCGCCGATTGCCGTGTCTCGACAACGGCCGACGATACGTCGGCGACATTGGACGAGACATCGGTCGTACCTTCCGCTGCCTGCTGGGCATTGCGGCTGATTTCCTTGGTCGCCGCGTCCTGCTCCTCGACCGCCGAGGCGATGTTGGCGGTGTAGGTGTTCACCTCTTCCATTGTCGCGGCAATGCCCTCAATGGCGGTTGCCGCCTCACCAGTCGACGACTGGATACCGGAGATCTGCGAGCCGATTTCGTCGGTCGCCTTGGCGGTTTGTTCAGCCAATTGTTTGACCTCCGAGGCGACGACGGCAAAGCCGCGGCCGGCTTCCCCGGCCCGAGCAGCCTCGATGGTGGCGTTCAGTGCCAGCAGGTTGGTCTGTTCTGCAATGTCGGAAATCAGGTTGACGACATCGCCGATCTTGCGGGCCGCTTCGGCGAGGCTTGCGACCTGGTCGTTGGTGGCCTGGGCTGCGCCCGTGGCCTTTCCGACGATTTCCATGGCGCGGTTGACCTGTCCGGCGATCTCCTGGATGGAGGCGCCCAATTGTTCCGACGCCGATGCGACCGTCTGCACGTTGCTGGAGGCTTCCTCCGACGACGAGGCCGCACTGGTCGCCCGTTCCGAAGTCCGTTCGGCGATGGCCGAAAGATTGTGCGTAGTGCCCTGCATCTGCTCCATGTTCGCAGTGACAGAGGCCAGAAGCTCTTCGACTTCTGTGCGGAACGAGGTGATCAGGTCGTCGACGGTCTTTTGCCGTTCGGCTGTAGCGGCATTGTCTTCCGCCGCCTTGGCTTCAAGGCGCTCACGCTCCAGGGCATTGTCCTTGAACACCTGGACCGTCTTGGCCATGTCGCCGACTTCATCCTTGTAGTCGGTTGCCGGCACTTTTGTCTCGAGCTGCCCGTCTGCCAGCTTCTGCATGGCGCCGGTCATCGACCGCACGGGTATGGTGATCGATCGCGCGATCACCAAGGCCGCTGCAATCGCCATAACCGCAGCGATGACAGCCAGGATCGATTGGGTCAACTCAGCCTGTTGAAGACGTGCCACCGCCTGCGGGCCGAGCGTGTCCTGTTCGCCTTTGACGCTCAGCTTCACCTCTTCAACCGTCTTGGCGATCTGCGGCCCGAGAACATCGAGCGTGCCATGGATGATTTCGTTGCGATTCGTGATGTGGCGGACAACATCCTCGAACGCGGCGCGATAGCTGCCGATCTGCTCTTTAGCGGCTCGGGCCGAACGCAGGCGTTGGGGATTCTGAAGCTCGCCGAGCAAGGTCTCCATGCTGCCGAGTGATTCATCGATCTCGACAAGCGTCCGGTCCGCCGATTCCTGGTCGTTGACGATCAGGAATTTCTGGGCATAGAGCCGTGCCAACATGAAATCTTCCTGGACGCGGCCGGCCCAATAGGTCGCCGTCGGATCACCGTCCCGGAAGGCGCTTTGTGCGACGCTGGTGATCTTCTTGCGGATGTCGGGACCATTCGCATTCAGAATCTCCACCGACTCGTTGCGCTTTGCCTGCAGGGCAATGACGTCGTCGAAGCCCGTTTCGTAGCCGTCAAGCGCTGTTCCGATGGTTCGGATCCCTGCAGCGCGGGTCGGAGCCTGGATTTCCTTTACCGATTCGGCCTGGAAGGTCTTGGCCTTTGCCAGCCGCTCCTGAACGAGCTCGATCGCCGATTGATCGGACCGTATAATGAAGTCCTTCACACCAAGACGGGTCATCAGCACATTGGCCTGAAGGCGGCCAACCAGATTGGTGTCACGCGCCAGACCACGGTACTCGCCGAATGTCTTTTCAGCACTGTACAAGCTCATATACGCCATGACAGAAAGACCGATAAGGAGGGCAATCACCACTCCGAATCCCGTATAAATCTTCGTACCGATTCGAAACCGGCTCATTACCTTGTCCATGTGCCCCTTACCCTCTCTTGGCCACTTTAGGTCTGCCTTAGGTTGCAATAGGGTGGTTAACTTCGACTTAAACTGCTGATGATTGTGCCAATACTCTTCAATAAAAGCAGGTATTTAGTTGGTGCTTTTCTTAGGGTAAGCAAAATAAGTACCGCAGACAGCTATATAAAGTTGTGTCAATGAGTGGTATGCAAGTTGTATGTAGGAGGCAACACGTAATGCAATTCCATTCCGGTATAAGGCAATGCCGAACCGGAGAATCTTGCGTCGTGTTGTTTGTGTGTATCGTCCATGAGGAGACGTTCAGGTTAGAGACCCTTGTCGGAAAAAGACCGGACGACGCACTTGCGGAACGGCGACGTTTGTCGTGACCCGGCCATGCCGACTGATACGGCACGTCATCGCGGTCGATACCGGGAAACTTTCGGTCACCTTTTTGTTGCAAGGCAAGCCGATGAAGCCAATTGGACGGACGACCGCTCACCGGTAAGGTGATTCCGGTTATGCGGACGCGCTGAGCTGTGATTCAGCGGTAATTTCGGCGGCAAAATTTGTAGCATCCGCAACCAGGTGCGCTGATTTCCAACATCGCCGGTGCGTTTGATCGCCTGACGAGCCGTGTCGTCGATGCTCCGGTTCATACCGAAACTGCCGAATCGGTCTGCCGGATCCCAAAATTGCTCGATTGTTATCTGACACCGATCCGGTCGAGTCCGTCTGCCGGACGCATATCCGTTGGCAATGTTCAGGCTGCCGGATCAAATTCCGTGCATCCGGCAACACTGAGCGCGAAATGCAGTCGCGACGGCGAATCCTCATGGTCGCAGCAAGCATTGACCGCGCCGGAAACATTCTCCTAAGTGCGTGATGTAAAGACGACAGGAGCGCGGTTCCGCGTGAAGACTTCACCGAACACAATCCGGTTCAGTATCGGGATATCGACGTTCGCCATGACAATGGTTCTGTTGTCGAGCATCCTGATCGTGGTCTTTTACTATATGCAGGACACGCAAAGGGCCGAAACGCGCACCGCACGCAACATCTCAGAAACTGTTCGCCAGGTCGAAGCCCGGGTTCGTGTGTTGACGAGTGCCATGCGCCTGACGCTCGACAACATGGTCTCGGTCTCCGCACTGATCGGGGATCGGGAAAACACTTCGGCCTCCCTGCAGGTGATACTGCCGCCCATCCTCACGCGAAATCCGGCGATCACATCGGCTTATCTCGGCTTCGAGGACGACGACTTCATACAGGTCGTGCCGCTGGCCGGGCGCGGTCCGGAAGTCCGCAAGCTGTATCGCGCGGCGCCGGAAGCGGCCTTTGCCATCGTCGAGGTGAGTGACAACGCTGCCGGATCCCGCATCCGCACGGTCCGCTCGGTCGACGCACGCGGCCGCGCCGTCGGTAGGCGATGGTCGGAACCCACCACGTTCCGGCCGAGCGAGCGGCCCTGGTACGGGGTGGGGGGACTGACCGCCGCAAACACCTATTTCCGGTCGCCGCCCTATGTCTACGCGGCGTCGCATCAACCGGGCATCACGCTGTCACGCCGGCTTTCATCGAGCGATCCGGGCACGGCCGGGGTCGATCTCGACCTGCAATCGTTGAAGGAGTTCCTGACCTCCCTGAAGCTCACCCGAACGGCGCGCCTTGCCATTGTCAGTCCCGATAACCGTGTGCTCGGG
The DNA here is from genome assembly GCA_028285165.1 of Rhodobiaceae bacterium. Taxonomy (GTDB): domain Bacteria; phylum Pseudomonadota; class Alphaproteobacteria; order Rhizobiales; family JANQQB01; genus JANQQB01. Next base: position 45,328 of record JANQQB010000277.1, on the reverse strand, counting down.
CACACCCAGATCGACCCGGTCGATGTCCGCGCCAAGTCCGGCGGCGCGATTTCGCTAACCCTGAGGACCCTGGAACCCGCGGTCGATCCCGTTCTCGCCGGTCTGGCCGGCCTTCCGGATCTTGGCCGCGACCCGACGGATTTCAAGGTCGACGGGCAGCGATATTTCGGCAGCGTCATTCCGCTTGAACTCGGCGGCAATGAAGCCGATCGGCTCCTGATAGCCGTTCCCTGGGACGAGATTGCCCAACCGCTCAACGAGGCACGCAACCGGGCACTCCTTGTCATGCTCGGTCTTGCGCTTTTTGTCCTGATCGTGGCGGTGTTCGTCGGGCGCTGGCTGGCCCGCCCCATCGAAAAGCTGACGGCGGACGCCGAGGCGATCGGCATGCTGGAGTTTTCCTCCGGTGCCGCTGTCCGTTCGCCGTTTTCCGAAGTGCATCAGCTCAGCATGGCGATGCAGACGATGAAGTCGGCGATAGCGGTGTTTTCCCGCTATGTGCCGCGGTCGCTGGTGGCCAATCTGGTGGAATCGGGAACCGGCGGCGAACTTGGCGGTGTCAGGCGCGACATCGCGTTGATGTTCACCGACATCAAGGATTTCACGACGATTTCGGAGAAGTCCGATTCCATGGCGATGATGCGCCAATTGTCCGACTATTTCGAGTGCCTCTCCACATCGATCCTCGCCCATAACGGAACCATCGACAAATATATCGGCGATGCCGTAATGGCGTTCTGGAACGCGCCGCGCGACGATCTGGAAATGGCCTCGAACGCCTGCAAGGCGGCGCTCCGGGCCCAGAACGGATTGCAGACCCTCAATATAAAATGGGACATCGAGGGGCGGGATCCCTTCGTTACCCGTTTCGGCCTGCATGTCGGCAATGCGATTGTCGGCAATGTCGGATCCAGCGATCGCATGAACTACACGGCGATGGGCGCCCCGGTAAACGTCGCGGCCCGGCTAGAGGGCCTCAACAAGGCGTTCGGCACGACGATTCTGGCCTCCGATGCCGTACGTCGGCGCACGGGCACGGCCTTTGTGTGGCGCACGATCGGCCTGGTCAACCCGAAAGGCGTCTCTACGCCCATCATGGTGCACGAACTGATCGGCCTGGACGCCAGTCAGCCCGATGTCGCGGATCTCAACCCGGTCAGCCCCGCCGAGCGGGGGCGTATCGACGAATGGAACCGGATTTTCGATGCGTTCCTGGAAAGGCGCTGGACGGAAAGTGCCGACTGGATTGCCGAATACCTGACCCGGTTCTCTGATGACGGCGTCGCGCGGTTCTATCTGGAGCGGGCGCGGGACTATTGTCAGAACCCGCCGCCGGCGGACTGGGCCGGCGCCGAGGAATTCCTGTCGAAATAGGCCGCCAGGATCGCGATATCAGTCCTGAAGCGCAGCTTCCGCGCGCAGCAGCATGCCGAACAGATCGCGCGGCTCGTCCGGATCGGCCAGCATGTCCAGGCGATCATAGAAGCGCGATCCCCTGAGCTTGTCCTTCACGAAGCGCAGCGCGGAGAAATCCTCGATCGCGAAACCGACCGAATCGAACAGTGTCGTCTGCGAGGGGCCCGTGCGACCGGCCGCGTCTCCGTTGATGACCTGCCACAATTCCGTCACCGCATGATCCGGATCCAATTGCTGGATCTCGCCCTCGATGCGTGTCTGCGGCGGGTACTCCACGAAAATGTCGGAGCGCAGAAGAATGTCCTTGTGCAACTCGGTCTTGCCGGGGCAGTCGCCGCCGATCGCATTGATGTGGATGCCTGACCCGACCATGTTATCCGTCAGAATGGTGGCATATTGCTTGTCGGCGGTGACCGTCGTCACGATCTGGGCGCCTTCGACGGCGTCTTCCGCGGTCTTGCAGGCAACGATGTCGAGGTCCTGACCGGCCAGGTTCGTCATGCATTTTTGTGTTGCTGTGGGGTCGATATCAAAAAGCCGGACCTTGCGGATGCCGAGCAGCGCCTTGAAAGCGAGCGCCTGGAATTCCGATTGGGCGCCATTGCCGATAATGGCCATGCAATCGGCGCCCTTCGGTGCGAGATACTTTGCGGCGAGCGCCGAAGTTGCCGCCGTGCGCAGCGCTGTCAGGATGGTCATCTCGGTCAACAAGACCGGATAACCGGTATAGACATCGGACAGCACGCCGAAGGCGGTGACCGTTTGCAGGCCTTCGCGCATGTTTTTCGGATGGCCGTTGACATATTTGAAGCCGTAGACTTCGCCATCGCTGGTCGGCATCAGTTCGATCACGCCTTCCTTGGAATGCGAGGCGACGCGCGGCGTCTTGTCGAACAATTCCCAGCGCCGGAAATCCTCTTCGATGTAGTCGGCCAATTCCCGCAGGAACGGTTCGACGCCGATCGACAGCACCAGTTTCATCATGTTGTCGACGCTGACGAAGGGTACGATGTTCAGGTCCTTTTGCACTGTCATGGTCAATACCTCCTTGTGGGGCGGTCCATCACGCGTTTGCCGAACAGGCTGGCGACAAGGTCCACCATCAGGCGGGCCGTTCGGCCGCGTTCGTCGAGAAACGGATTGAGTTCAGCGATATCGAGCGATGTGACGAGGCCGCTGTCATGCAGCATTTCCATCACCAGATGCGCCTCTCGGAAGGTCGCACCGCCCGGCACCGTCGTGCCGACGGCCGGCGCGATGTTGGGTTCGAGAAAGTCGACGTCGAAACTGACATGCAGGCGCCCGTTTGCGGCCCGCACCTTTTCAAGGAAGGCGCGCAACGGGCGGGCGATGCCGAACTCGTCCACCTGGCGCATGTCGGTGACGTCGATCAGGCCGCGCACCAGACGGTCGCGCTCGGGTTGGTCGACCGAGCGAATGCCGAGCATGCAGATGTTCTCCGGATCCACCGCGGTCTTCAGCGGCGGATAATAGCCGTCGAAGCCGGGCTGGCCGCTGAAATAGGCCACCGGCGTGCCGTGCAAATTGCCGCTCTGCGTGCTGTCCAGATCATGGAAATCCGTGTGCGCGTCGAGCCAGAGCACGAATTGCGGACGGCCTTCGGCCGCCGCCCGGCGGGCGACGCCCGGCACGGTACCGGCCGACATCAGATGATCGCCACCCAGGAAAATCGGCACCGAGTCGTTTTTGGCGGCATCGAAGGCGATGTCCTGGAGGGTATCGACCCAGGCCGCACAATCCACCAGGTCGTGGATCGCATTGTTCGGGTGGCTGCGTTCGGTCTTGCGGTCGGGCACGACGTTGCCTCGGTCGATCACGGTGTGATCCAGCGAGCGCAGGATGTCCGGCAGGCCGGCCGTGCGCAGCGCATCGGGACCCATCAGGCATCCGCGCGCGGCGCCACCTTCATCCACGGGCGCGCCGATCAGCGTTATCGATTGCATGCACGACTCCTGACCTTGCGAGGTTTTCCTGAATCTGGCCGTCCTGGCATGGCACCTTCAAGACGGAATAATGCGCAAATCAATCGATTGATTTATCAATTTGCGCAGCTAGAATAATCACTATGGATGATATCGATCAAAAACTGATTGCCTTGCTTCGGCGCAATGCCCGTGCGTCGATCTCGGAACTGGCCCAGACACTGGACGTGACCCGCACGACGGTGCGCACCCGGCTGGACAAGCTGATCGAAACCGGCGAGATCCTCGGGTTTACGGCCGTTCTGAAAGGCGATGCCTATGACCTGCCTGTGCGCGGGGTCATGCTGATCGAGATCGAGGGCAAGGGAACGGAGACCGTCATCGCGCACCTCGATGCGCTGCCGGAGGTGCAGACCATTCATACGACAAACGGCCGCTGGGATCTGATCATCGAACTGGGCACGCACACCCTGCCGGATCTCGACGCGGTCTTGCGACGCATTCGACTGATCAGCGGCGTGGCGACAAGCGAAACCAGCCTCTATCTCGCGACCAAGCGCAGCCACCGCGTGCTGGAAGCCGCTTTGTCAAGAGACTGAGCCGAGAAAGGCGAAATGCTTAGGTCGCCGGCCGTTTCTGGCCGAGGCTGATCGACGACGGCACGCTGGATGCACCGATCTCGAGCACATAGTCGATCGTATTGGTCACATCGCTCAACGGGATCGGTACCTGATTGCCGAATCGACCGATCGCGATGTCCTCTTCAACCTCGGGCGTCGCCACATTGTCGGGGTTGATCACCGTGGTCGCGATGCCGAGGTGTCGAAGGGACAGGTTGAGGGCTTCCGCCGCGCCTTGAAGCCCGAATTTCGCGGCCGTGTTGGCGACCTCCGGTGACGCGGCATTTGGCAGGCCGGATGTCGATCCCATCAACACGATTCGCGCGTTGTCTGATCGAGCGAGATTTTGTGCGAGCGCCTGCGCAAGCAGGATCGGCGCCGTCAGGTTGACCGCGATAACCGCCAGTGTTTCCGACACGGGGCTTTCCAGGAAATTGTACTCGGCGGTGAACGCGCCTTTCTCCCAAATGCCACCCAGGAACAGCAGTCCATCGAGCGTGCGGTCTCCCACAGTCTGGACAACCTGATTGACACCGTCCACGGTGCCGATATCGGCCTCGATCCAGGTTCCCGCCGCCGACGGACTGCGCGACACGGACAGAATTTCTGCACCGCGCTTCTCAAGATGGGTCGCGGTCGCTGCGCCGATCCCACGGCTGGCGCCGATAATCAGATAGGTTGGCATTTTCGGATCTCCTGACCGGGGCATACGAGTACCCAGCAAGCACCATCAGCGGGTCGGAAATGGTCAGCAGTGTCCGAATGGGGGTGTCTGCATGAACGCCGGACTTGCCGGTCATGCAGAAGGGGATCCCGATCTAATCCGGCCCCACGATCAGATCCGCTGCCGCCGGACTGCAGGCAATCGGCGTGTCGTGCAGGATGGCCAGTCGCATCAGGGCCTTCAGATCGACGTCGTTGGACTGTTGTGATTCCGGATCGGCAAAGAAGATCACTGCATCGAGTTCGCCGGTGGCGATCATCGCGCCCAATTGCTGATCGCCACCGCGCGAGCCGCGCTGCAGGCGCCGGATCGACAATTCCGGATGGTTGCGGGTCAGAATGGCGCCAGTGCCGCCGGTGCAGATGAGACGATGGCCGGAAAGCGCGCGGGCATGGCGTGCCACCCAAGCCTGCAGATGCGCCTTGCGCGGATTGTGCGCGACGAGCGCGAGCGTGCGCGGCAGAGTCGAATGCCTGGATGCGCGGCCGGTCATGGCAAGGATCGAGCGCACCTGCGCCGTCAGACCGTCGCCTTCTGCCGGAAACTCGCCGCTGAGGGCGGCGGTCCCGACGGTGAACCCGGCCGCGCCGGCCTTGGCAGTGGCGACGACCCGATCTTCCCGGTCGATGCTGCCGGCGATGATTACCGGTTTCGAGGATGCCTTGCAGACCGCCTCCATGAGTGCTGGCACATCGCCCTGGAACCGATAAGCGAGGAGATCGAGCCCGTGCACGCCTTCGAGCTCGGCCAGCATACGGGCGCTGTCGGCAATTTCGCAGATCGTGCCGTCGAGCACACTGGGATGGCCGACGATGCGGCCGGGAAAGGGGTAGTACCGCACCGGGTGGTCGCGGATGATCGGAACCACGTCGGCCGCGCGGGTCCCGCCCAACAGGCAGTCCACGTCGAGATCGACGGCGGCCCGGGCGGACGCCAGTTCGCTGTCGGAATCAAGACTGACGACCTCCAGATAGGAGCGCCCTCCGGCGGCGCGGATCTCGTCGGCGAGGATTCTCAATTCGGATTGCGGCAGGCCGACATCCTTGAAGCCGATATGCCGGGCCCCGCCGGCCAGCACTTCTTCAAGGCGTGTCCGCGCGTCCGGTACGGTGCTGTCGTTGGCCGTCAGCATGAAGATGAAGTTGAAGCCCATTGCTTAGTCTCCGGCAGCAACGAGGCGACGCGCATAGTCGATCGCCGTCAGGAGGCTGGCCGGGCTCGCCGCGCCCGTGCCGGCAATGTCGAAGGCCGTGCCGTGGTCCGGGCTGGTCCGCACGAAGGGCAGCCCGATCGTGACGTTCACGCTGTCGTCGACGCCGAGATATTTGACCGGGATCAGGCCCTGGTCATGGGTCTGGGCGACGACAAGGTCGAACTCGCCCTTGCGAGCCCGTGCAAAAACCGTGTCGCCGGGCCAGGGACCGGTCGCGTCGATGCCCTCGGCCCGCGCGTTTTCGACGGCCGGCGCGATGATGTCGATATCCTCGCGGCCGAACAACCCGCCTTCGCCGGCATGGGGATTGAGGCCAGCAACGGCGATGCGCGGCTCGGCAAGGCCCAATGCCAATCCGGCGCGATGTGCGTGCCGGATCGCCTCGATTTCCCGCTCCGGTGTGATCAGGTCGCAGGCCTCCCGCAGCGGGACATGGATCGTCACCAGAACGACCCGCAATTCCGGATTGGCAAGCATCATGGCGACCGGCACGCCGCCGGCGCGATCCGCGAGCACTTCGGTGTGTCCCGGATAGGCAATGCCGGCGGCGGACCAGGCCTCTTTGTTGATCGGTGCGGTAACCAGCGCGCTGGCGGACCTGTCCAGCGCGGCCGCGATCCCTGCTTCCACATAGTCGAAAGACGCCCGGCCGGCGGACGCCGTCACGATGCCGAAATCGGTTCCGCCGGTTTCCGGACCGACCTGAAGCACGGGAAGCGTCGATCCGGTACGGATCGTTTCCAGGCCGTTCAACCGCTCGACCGACAAGCCGGTGCCGGTGAGGCGAACGGCCTCTTCCAGGCGCGTGGCATCGCCGATCACCACACAATCAGCCAACGTGCCCGTGGCGAAGGCCCGGGCGACGATTTCAGGGCCAATGCCGTTCGGGTCGCCCATCGTGACGGCGATCGGGGAAGGCGTCATGGCGGGGAAGCTCCTGTTCCGGTTCGGCCGAGTCTCATGCTGTCGAGTATAGGGCACCGGCGTCAGATTGCGCGCCCTGATCGGAACTGTGTCCGGTAGCGCGAGGGGCTGGTTCCGACAAGGCGCCTGAAATGCAGGCGGAAGGTCTCCACGGCGCCGAATCCGACCGCATGGGCAATGCCGGCAAGGTCGGCATCGGTCGTTTCCAGCATGTCGCGAGCCCTCGCGATCCGCGCCCGGGTGAGCCAGGCAATCGGGCTTTCGCCACAGCTTTCCCGGAACCGTCGCAAGAGGGTGCGCTGGCTCATCGCGGCAAGGGCGGCCATGTCGGCGAGGGTCCAATGCTCGTCGAGACGGGTCTGAAGACACTCCAGCACGGGAGCGAGCGAGCCCCGTTCCCGTGGCGCGACCGGGGCGGGGATGTATTGCGTCTGCCCGCCGTCGCGATGGGCAGGGATTACAAGCGTGCGTGCCAATTGGTTGGCGAGCGCGGCACCGTGATCCTTGCGCACAATGTGAAGGCACAAATCGAGGCCGGCCGCCGAACCGGCGGATGTCAGGACGTCACCGTCATCGACATACAAAATGTCCGGCAGAACCTCGATGTCGGGATAGGCGGCGCGCAGGCGCTCGACATAGCGCCAATGGGTGGTCGCGCGCCGGCCGGACAACAATCCTGCAGCGGCGAGCACAAACACGCCGGAGCAGATGGAGGCGATGCGGCCGCCGGCCTCATGGGCGTCACGCAGCGCGTCGAGAAGCGTGGAGGGCGGTCGCTCGCCGGGATCCCGCCAACCCGGAACAAGAACGAGATCCGCGGCCCGCAGCCGGGTCAGGTCATGGTTTCCGTCGACTGACAGCCCGCCGGCAGCAGCGAACGGGCCCGGTTCGATGCAGATCGTCTCGAACCGATAGAAAGGCCCGGTGATTTCCGGCCGGTTCAGCGAAAAGACCTCGACGCAGAGCGCGTATTCAAACGTGCACAGGCGGTCGTAGGCCAGCGTGCAGACAAGCGGTGCAGCGGGAGAGGGCGTGATTGGCATCGGGATCGTGTCTGTTCGGATCTTTGGCGAGATCCTAACGCATGTTGGCAATCCCGCCAATCACTCCTGGCCTGGAACCGGCCTTATGGTGCGCGCCTCACAAAAGGAGATCCGACCATGTCCAATCCCGTTTTGGAAGTTTCCGCCGCGCCCAGTGAAACCGCCGCAACGCATTTCGCCGCGCGCCTTACTTTCGAAACCGATTGTGCCGATGTCGCGGCGGCACTGCAGTCCAGCGATCCGGGATTTGTGCTTCTGCATGTTGTCGGAACCCGCGAGGCCTACGAAGCCCGCCACGTGCCGGGCGCTGTGCATCTGCCCCATGCCGAAATCACAGGTGAACGCATGGCCGAGTGGGCGCCGGTTCCGCTGTTTGTCGTCTATTGCGCCGGTCCGCATTGCAACGGCGCGGACCGGGCGGCCCTGAAGCTGGCGCGTCTCGGGCTGCCCGTCAAACTGATGATCGGCGGCCTGACAGGATGGGCTGACGAAGGCTTCGCCTATGCGACCGGTCCAGAACCCAGCTCGATCGCCGAGGCGGCCTGAGACCGGGCTGAGATGCGCTTTCCTCAGGAGCCGGTAAAAACCGGCTTCTGTTTGTTGGCGAACGCGTCGATGCCATGGCGCCCGTCATGGGTGCGTGACATGGCGACGATCGCCCGGGTTTCGGCCTCGAGCTGAGCCTCGATGCTGGCGGAAAAGCCTGTCAGCAGCAGCCGTTTGGTCGCCCCGAAGGCGCGGCTCGGGCCGGCCGCAAAACCGGCGGCAAGCGCCTGGGCTTCCTCGGCGAGCGCATCCGGTGCAACCATCTTGGTTGCCAGACCCCATTGCACGGCCTCGTCGGCGCCGAGCACACGGTTGGTGAGTGCGAGTTCCTTCGCCCGCAACAGGCCGACATGTTTGGCCAGAAAATACGTCGAACTCCCGTCCGGCGTCAGGCCGGACGCAGTATAGGCCAGGACGAAACGGGCCGTGTTGCTCGCAAGCACAAAATCGCCGGCAAGCGCCAGGCTGAGACCGGCGCCCGCGGCGGTGCCGTTGACGGCGACGACCAGCGGTGCGTCCATCATCTGGAACCGGATGATGGCATTGTGCAACACCGTGGCGGTTTCCGTCAGGTAGGCGGGAAGGTCCGGGCCCCGGGTATTGAAATCCTTCAAATCGCCGCCGGCGCAGAACATCTTGCCGGTTCCGGTAAGGATCGCGGCACGGATCGCGTCGTCGGTATCGCAGCGCATGGCGACATCGAACAGTTCCCGCGCCATGAGGCCGGTCAGCGCATTGGCATCGTCGGGGCGGTTGAGCGTGATGGTCGCCGTACCGTCGGTGTGGTCAAAGGTCAGGGTCTCATAGGACATTGCAGGGCTCCGGCAGGGGCGTGAGGGGAAGCGAACCGGGTCACCATAGGCCGCGTTCTGCGCCCAGAAAACAGGGGGCCGTGCGGTTGCGGGATCGCTGCGGGCCCATCCCATTGACGGCATCAAAGGGCAACGATACGCATCTTGCAATCGGTTGCAGAAGCGTTTTTTGCTGCGAGGAGTGCGGCCTATAGTGCATAAGGACGCAAACCTGTGCCGGGCGGCTGGCCGAATATTCAAGGAGGGACGCGTCATGAGCATGAAAGTCGGCAATGCGCCCTGTTCCTGGGGCGTTGAATTTGCAGACGATGATCGCAATCCGCCTTGGGAATCCGTGTTGAGCGAGTGTGCCGCCGCCGGATATCGCGGTATCGAACTGGGGCCGGTCGGATTCATGCCGGAAGATCCCGAACGGTTGCGGGACGCGTTGGCGCGTCACGATCTGGACCTGATCGGCGGCGTGGTCTTTCGTGCGTTCCACGATCCGGCGGAATGGGAGGACGTACTGGATGGCGCCGTGCGGACCTGCAAGGCGCTGTCGGCGCATGGCGCCCGCGATCTGGTTCTCATCGATTCCATCTCGCCGCGTCGCGCGCCGACCGCCGGACGAGCCGATGAGGCCGAGATGATGGACGACGCCGAATGGACCGCCTTCGTTGACCGGATCAGAACGGTCGCGAAGATGGGCACCGAGGAATACGGCCTGACAGTGGGAATTCACGCGCACGCGGCGGGCTTCATGGATTTTGAACCCGAACTGGAACGCCTGCTCGACGAGGTCGACGAAGCGATCCTGAAAATCTGCTTCGACACCGGCCATCATTCCTATGCCGGTTTCGATCCCGTCGCGTTCATGAAGCGTCATATGCCGCGCATTTCCTACATGCATTTCAAGGATATCGATCCGAAGGTGAAGGCGGACGTGATTGCCAACCGGACCGGATTTTACGATGCCTGCGGCCAGGGCATCTTCTGCCGGCTCGGCGAGGGCGATGTGGATTTTCATGCGGTTCGCCAGGTGCTGCTCGATGCCGGCTTCGACGGCTGGTGCACGGTCGAACAGGATTGCGACCCGACGCTTGGCGGCGATGCGCTCGGCGATGCTCGCTTCAACCGGGACTATCTCGCTTCGATCGGCTTCAATTAGGAGCGAGCGCAATGACGCGATTGAACTGGGGCCTGATCGGTGGCGGCGAGGCCAGTCAGATCGGACCGGCGCATCGGCTCGGTGCCCGGCTCGACGGTCATTTCGATCTGGTTGCGGGCGCCCTCGATCACCGGCCGGATGCCGGTCGACGTTTCGCCCGCGAACTCGGTATCGATGAGGTGCGCGCCTATGGCGATTGGCGTGAGATGCTGGCAGGCGAGCGCGAACGCGACGACCGGGTCGATCTCGTCACGGTCGCGACGCCGAACGCCACCCATTACGAGATCACAAGGGCGTTTCTGGAAGCCGGCATTCATGTCCTCTGCGAAAAACCGATGACCATGAACGTCGACGATGGCGAGCACCTTGTGCGAGTGAGCCGCGACACGGGGGCGATCTGTGCGGTCAATTACGGCTACAGCGGCTACGCGCTGGTCCGCCAGATGCGGGCCATGGTGACACGTGGCGATCTGGGCCGGATTCGCGTGGTGGTCGCCGAGTTTTCCCACGGTCACCATGCCGATGCGGCCGATGCCGACAATCCACGGGTGCGCTGGCGCTATGATCCGGCCGAGGCCGGCGCCTCGGCGCAAATGGCCGATTGCGGCATTCATGCCCTGCACTTGGTCAGTTTTGTAACCGGGCGCGAAGTTCACGACTTGTCTGCTGATTTTGCCTCCTGCATCGAAAGCCGCGTGCTTGAGGACGATGCCATGGTCAATTTCCGACTGGATGGCGGAACCGTCGGACGGCTTTGGACCTCCTCGGTTGCAATCGGCCGCCAGCATGGTCTGACGGTGCAGGTGTTCGGGGAAAAGGGCGGGCTGCGCTGGGCCCAGGAACAGCCGAACCAGTTGTTCTGGACGCCGCTTGGCGGCCGTACGCAAATCATAGAGCGCGGCGAGGCCGGACTGTCGGCGGACGCGGAGCGCGCCGGACGGGTGGCCATCGGCCACGCCGAGGGCATGCCGGTCGCCTTTGCCAACATCTATGTCGATCTGGCCGAAGCGATTGCCGCCCGCAAGGCCGGTCGGACGGTGGATCCGGCCGCCTGTCTGTTTCCGACGGCCGAGGATGGCGTGCGCTCTGTCGCCGCGGTACACGCCGCCGTCGCTTCGGCACGCGACAACGGGGCCTGGAAAGACGCCCGACCGCCGATGTTCAAAGGGGCCTGAGCGTTCCGCGTTCGACGATATGGCATGCAAAAAGCCGGGTTTCCGGCGTTCGTGCCGGATTGTCCAACATGGCGGCGATCAGTTCGATCGAAGACAGGATGATTTCGCGCACCGGCTGACGGATCGTCGTCAGGTTGATGTTCTGCCAACCGGCCATTTCCATGTCGTTGAGGCCGATAATGCCGATGTCGTCCGGGACCGACAGGCCGGCCGATTGCACAGCGCTGATGGCACCGATCGACAGCACGTCATCGCCGCAGAAATATGCCTCTGCCGGTTCTCCGCCCAACAGGCGGGCCATTTCCATGCGTCCGGCCTCAAAGGAATAGGCGGCGCAAAACTTGGTCCGGACCGCGATCTCCGGATGGTTTTGGGTCGCTTCTGAGAAGCCGGCGAGACGGTCCTGCGTCGACGTGGCCGTCTCGGGACCACCCATGAAACCGATTGTGCGATAGCCGCGGGCGATGAGCGTTTCGGCGGCCAACCAACCGCAAAACCGGTTGTCGATCCCGACAACATGAATGTCCGGTGCTCTCGACGGGCGGCCGAACGAATGCACGACCGGCACGCCCGCTTCTCGAAACGCCCGGGCAAAGGCCGGGGGCAGGGTCGACGAGGCGATGACAACCCCGTCGACGGAATATTGCTGCAACATGCGCACGGAGCTTTGCGGATCCTGCGCATCCGAGAGATTGAGCAGGAGCGGTCGCAATCCCAGGTCCTGCAGGCCCCGGGTGAACAGATCGAAGATCTGCAGGAAGAGCGGGTTGCGGAAATTGTCCGAGACAAGGCCGATGAGTTTTGTGCGTCTCGTGGTCAGGCTGCGGGCGAGCACGTTCGGCTCGTAGCCGAGATCACGGGCTGCCTTTTCGACTTTGGCACGTGTCTTGTCTGAGACCGACGCGCCCTCGGTAAAGGTGCGCGAGACGGCCGATCGCGACACGCCAGCGAGGATCGCCACCTCTTTCAGCGTAACGGCCATCGTGTTTGCTTCCTCCGATCTGTTGGTCACTCCACGAGGCCGTCACAAGCAGGACATGAGCCCGACAGTGTAAGGATACTGTAGTTTATGTGCAATCGGTTGCAATGCAATCGACGGCGAGGGATTCGGCGCAATTGCGCAGCGTCGGCAGGGGGATGTCCGGATTCCGGACCGTGCGTTGGTTTGCCGGGCGAGGAACGGATCCGGTTCCAAGGCCTTGAGGCGGTCGATTATGGCTGTTTCGAACAATAATAAATTTCACCCAGCCCGGATTATCACCACGGCGTCGCGCGCCTATCCTAGGATCAACACCGCGTCCCTCCGTTGGAAAGGAAACACAATGGCACGCGCATTCGCTGAAATCGCCTTTACGCCGGCGGTTCGTGCCCAGCAGGAAAAACTGGGCTCCGCCAGGGCCTATGCCCACTTTCTGGAAGACGGTGAGAGCGGCGGCAAGACGCTCGGACCGGCCGAGACAGCCTTCATTGAAGAGCGGGACGGTTTTTACCAAGCCAGCGTTTCAGAAACCGGGTGGCCCTACGTCCAGTTTCGCGGCGGGCCGAAAGGGTTTTTGAAGGTCATCGACGAGACGACGCTCGCCTACGCGGATTTCCGGGGAAACCGGCAATATGTGAGTGTCGGCAACCTGACGGAAAACGATCGCGTTTCGCTCATTCTCATGGACTATCCGAACCGCGCGCGGATAAAAATCTTGGGCCGGGTTGCGTTTCTTGATGCAGAGGCGGCGCCGGACATCGCCGAACTCGTCCGCCTGCCGGGCTACAAGGCGCGCGTCGAACGCATTGCCCTCATCCGGATCGAGGCCTTCGACTGGAACTGCCCCCAGCACATCCCCATCCGCCTGACGCTCGACGAACTCGATACGCATCTGGGCCCGATCCGCGACCACATCGCGCGCCTGACGGCTGAAAACACGGCCCTGAAGGAGGCGCTCGCCCGGGCCGGCGTGCCGCCGGTGACAGAAGGTGCGGCCGGCGCGCCACGGGACAGCAACGAAAGCTGAAAACAGATAGAGCTTGCCATCGGACCCGAATTGTCGTCCATCAACTGGATCCCGTCCGTTTTCCAAAGATTATGGTCATGCCGATTCCGGGTCCCGCGGTTAAGGCCGCGCCTGTCCGTTTCGAATTTGTGGCGCTCGTCGCGCTGCTGATTTCGCTTGTCGCCCTGTCGACCGACATCATGCTGCCGGGCCTGCCCCAGATCGGAGCCGCCCTCGGAGTGACGGACCCGAATGGTGCGCAGCTGATCGTCACCGTCTTCATGGCCGGACTGAGCGTCGGCCAATTGTTTTCCGGCCCGCTGTCGGACGCCTACGGACGCAAGATGGTCGTCTATGGCGGCCTGGTGATCTTCTTAGCCGGCTGCGTCCTGAGCATTGTGAGCTGGTCGCTGGAATCGATGCTGGTCGGACGGTTTCTGCAAGGCCTTGGCGCCGCTGCGCCACGGATCGTCATGGTGGCCATCATCCGCGACCAATATGCGGGCCGGGCGATGGCCCGGGTCCTGTCTTTTGCCATGGTCGTGTTCATTCTCGTGCCGGCCGTCGCGCCGGCGCTCGGCCAGGCGATCATGCTGGCGACCGGCTGGCGGATGATGTTCGCCTTCCTTCTGGCGACCGCGATTGTCGGCTTCATCTGGTTTGCTTTTCGCCAGCCGGAGACACTCACGCCGGACCGTCGGTTGCCGTTTTCCGCCGAGCAGATCTGGTCAGGCATTCGCCAGACCTGCGGTGATCGTATGGCCTTCGGCTATACATTGGCGGCCGGGACCGTCTTCGGCGCCTTTGTCGGATATCTGAGCTCGGCGCAGCAGATCTTTGCCGATGCGTTCGGCGAGGTGGAAAGGTTTCCGCTTTATTTTGCAGTGCTGGCGCTGGCGATCGGATCGGCCTCCCTGACCAATTCAGCCCTTGTGATGCGGTTCGGCATGCGTCGTCTGTCGCATTCCGCTTTGATTGTCGTCACCATCGCATCGTGCGCCTTCATGCCCGTGACCTTCGGCTGGTTCGGCCCGACCGGGCTCGTCGCGTTCATGGCATGGGGCATGATTGCGTTTTTCTGCTTCGGTATCCTGTTCGGCAATTTCAACGCGCTGGCGATGGAACCGCTCGGCCACATTGCCGGCATCGGCGCGGCGGTGGTGGGATCGCTGACCACCTTCCTGGCGCTCGCTTCGGGTCTCCTGATCGGGCAATTGTTCGACGGCACGACCCGGCCGCTGATTGCCGGATTCGCGGTGCTCGGGCTGGCAGGCCTGGTCATCGTTGCGATTACGGAGCGGGGGCGTCTGTTTCAGGCCACGGAGTGAAGGCGCCGTCACCGTGAAATCGAGGAGTGTCAGGTCTTTGAGGGTCCAAGCCCAAGATCCCCGACCGACGGATCCGCCACGATGCGTTTCATCTCTACAGGATCCACCTCGAACATCGGTTCAGTCGCATAATTGTTCATCCGGGCAATGAAGGTCCACGGGATGGACAGCACCTTGGTATTGTAGGCTTCGACGTTGCCGTTATAGAGCCGGCGCGCTGCGGCGATCTGATCTTCGGTTTCTTCCAGCTGTTTCTGGAGCAGGGCGACGTTTTCGGTCGCTGTGATTTCCGGATTGTCTTCCGTGTAGCCGACGAACCGGCCGAGCGCGTCGGACAGGGCTGCCTCCGCTTTCGCGACATCGGCATGATCGTTGCCGGCAAGCGCGGCAAGCGCCGTGCTGCGGGCTTCCAGGATTCGGTCGAGAAGGCCCGATTCATGGTCCATGGCCGAGCGGACCGATTGCACCAGATTGGGCACGAGAGCGTGCCGACGTTTCAGTTGAACGGTGATGCCGGACCAGCCCTGGTCCACCTTCTGGCGGGCTGCGACGAGCCCGTTGTAACACAGCACGTAGACACCGATGGTAAGGAGAGCGAGCACGATGAGCGTGAGAGCGACGGACATGGCAATCCCTATTCGGCGTAGCGTTTGAAGGAGACGGCGGCCTCGGCAAAACGATCGACGGCCGATTTGACCAGACCGGTCAATTGCTCCGCGTCGAGCGCTCGGAGGTTCTGGTACCCGGCGAAGAACACGGTATCCCCGTCGACAACAACCCGGGCCGCAAAGCGGTCGGCAAGGTCGATCAAGGTCGCTTGGAAGGCAGGCGTCAAGACACGCAACAGATCCGCCGTTGCTTCATCCGGAACGGCCGACTGGCCGTCGGCCATGCTCATGCGGATGTTGAATTTGGCGTTGAACTCGACGCTCTCGGTCTTGATGTCCCGGTCGAGGGGGCCGATCGCCGTCACGAATTCCGGCATGATCAGAACACGAATTCCGGTATCGCGCTCGAGACGGTACCCGGCGATCATCATCACGGTGTTGCCAAACATGGTGTCCGGTCCGACGCTGCGGTCCTGTTTCGGTCCGCCGAACAACGCCGCCGACTGCAATGCCGCGGCGCCGAGCCACAACGGCACGCCGGACGGGCTCTTGCCCCACATTTCGGAGGAAATGACCAGGGGAATCGATCCGCCGATGCGCAGCGTGAACAATTCCGGGACCCGCCGTCTGATGGTTCCAAGACGTCCGTCCGGCATATTGCCGCGAAAGGCGAAGCCGAGTGCCTCGGCAGCGGCCTGAAGGCGCCGGCGCAACGTTCCCTCAGCGTCACTGAAATGATTGATCGCAAGCCCGCCACCGATCCCGATGGTGAAGGCCGCGACGCCGTAGAACCGATAGGTGTCGCTGAATGCGGCAATGGCGAAAGCCGGGAACGCCAGAAGCAGGAGCGGCAGTTCAAGCCTTTTGAGATAGTCGGGAAGGACCCAATTGGGTGCGCTTTTGTCCGGCGCGGACAGGGCCGGGGACTGCGTGCCGTCAAAGGGGTCCCAGAAGGTTTCGTGCATGGTGACCAGGTTTACCGGTGAAGGTGAAACGACTGCATTGCACGATGGCCGGCCAGGTTCGGTCCGGCCAGCTATGGAAAATCATAGCCCGAGGCTTTGATTGTCCGGTTTTCAGTCGCCGACGACCGCGTCGAAGACTGCATCCCAATGGGTAAACGGCAAGGTATGGCCGGCGCCAGGCACCAATGTCATGCGAGCGCCGAGCTTCTCGGCGAAGCCGAAGATCCGTTCCGGCGGAATCGTGGCGTTTTCCTCCCCATGCAGGAAACGGATCGGCGTGGCCGGACGCACGAAAGTCGAATACCAGTTGGAGGCAACGACGCGGCAATCGTCGATAAACCCTTCCGATCCGTTTTCGACATGAAACAGATGGCCGTGCCAGAAGAGCCGCAACAGATCCGGGTCTTCGCAGGCCCTGAGGTCGGCGGGCGCATCGCGAAAGACGGCGTCCGGAAAGCCGCGTTCCCCGATCCGTTTCAACCGCTTGTCACCGGCCTTGGCCATGAATCTCAGCAACGGAACCGAAAGTTTCGGCATCAGGGCAAAAACCCGTTGCTGCGCCGGCATCGAGGCGATGTCGGCAAGGCCGCCGATCGGCGGTTGGGCTGAAATGCAGGTCAGACCGGTGGCGCGATGATCGACATGTCGGGCGCACATGAGCGCATAGATCGTGCCGATGTCGAACGCGACGATGTGAAACCGCTCAATGCCCAGATGATCGGCCAGATGCAACAGGTCACGCGCGTAGAGGTCAGGTCCCGTAACGAAGGCTTCCTTGCCGGAAGACTGGCCGTGATTGGGGCGTGCCGGAGCGATGACCTGCAAGGATCGCGTGTTCAACGCCTCCACGGCGGGCGCCGGAAACCGGTTGCCGCACAGGCAGCCGTGCAGAAAGAACACGGCATCCTTAGCGTTTGGATTGCCCTGACGCGTATAGTCGAGAACCCGACCGTCCGGCAGGCGGTGCAGGCCGCGCCGGTCGCCGGATGCGGCATTGCCGCCGCGCCGATTCGAGCGACGGGTTGACAAGGTGACGGCCCGGGCGAGGTGGATAAGATCCTGGATCCCGCCGGAATGGGTTTTCGACAACATCGCCTTGATCTGCTGACGCACTGTTTCGATCGACCGGCCCCGTCGCTCTGCTACCTCAATCGGCGACAGGCCGGACAACAGGAGACCCAATACCTCGGCCTCGGACCGGCTCAGCTTGAACAGCGTCCGCAAAGCTTCGCCGGCTTCGTCCGACCAGAGCGCGTCGACGCCGCGGCAGCGCGCTCCGATCCCGCCCGGCAATGGCTCTACGCTGACGACATAGGGCGTCGTCGTATCCAACCGGGTCAGCCGCAGCACGGGAGGCAGAGTGCTTTGGCCGGACAGAAAGTCCCGCAGCGCGGAGACCATGTCGGTCGGGATGTCGAACTCGTACACCGACAGGCCCGGTTCTGTTCCAAAAAGCGATCGCGCAGCATCGTTGGCATCGACGATCAGTCCGGCTCGGGACAGATCGAAGTGCGGGACGTCTTCCGGGGCGCCGTTCGTGTCCTGCGGCAGCCGATGCAGCATCGTCTCCGCGCGCGCCAGATGATTTTCCAGAAGGGCGCGCAATTCGGCGAACCGGGATTGCTGGATGTTGTCCGGCAGATAGCCGACGGTCAGCCGGATCAGTTCATCAAACCGGTCGTGATCCAGGACGGCACCGTAGACGGCATCGATCATGTCGATCGCGGTGGAACCGGGAACGGGTTCACTATCGGTGTGATCGCGCTGCATGCGTCCTGACAATTGGCTTGGCCGAGCGCTCGTCGCAAGACACAGCGGCTTCGGCGGTGGGACAGCGCCAATCGTTTCTGTTCCTGCAAAAAAAATAGAAAGCGACCGGCCCTGGCCAAGTTACCCAAGATTGGGCATGCCGCAAATCCTGTCCATCCCTAAATGTCGAAGCGGTAAAACTGCGGAAGGCAGAAGGGCTTCATGGTCGGGCATAGTATCGGTGAGACACGAGACGGCGTTGTGGAAAGTAACCGGGTCCGGTATGCGCGCAATGAAGCGTGCGCAATGCGGCCTGCAGAACACGACACCCGGGTTGATCGCTTTGTCGAAGCCTTGCAGGAGGCGGGCGACAACGAAGACCTCTGGTCGATTTGTGTGTCCCATTTTCGCGCGTTCGGGATCGATAGTCTGATTTACGTGTGTGTGAGGCCGGAGGCGCCGCACGACGCAGGCGTGACCCGGTCGACGCTGCCGGCCTGGTGGACCGATCACTATCTCTCGGAGACCCAGATTGCCGCTGATCCGCTGCTCAGGCATTGCGAGAGCTTTGAACCGAGGCTGACCGGCGTCGAATATCTCGACCTTTATCCAAATCTGTCCGAGCCCGCGCGGCAGCGCCTCCTGGACATGAGCGAGGCCGGACTGGCAAGCGGCTTCACGAGCCCGGTTCGATTGGGCAGCAACCGGCGCTGCGGTGGTTGGACGTTCGGAACACATCTGCCGAGACGACGTTTCGACCGACTGTATGACGAAGTCGCGTTGCCGGTGCGCCTGATGGGATTTTATGCGCACGAAAGGCTCGATGCCTTCGCAAGCCGACAGGAAACGGCCGAAGCCGTGCCGTCCGGTCGGTTATCGGCGCGAGAACGCATGTGTCTGACACTCCTGGCCAAGGGCAGCCGCACGGCGCAGATCGCCCGTTCGATTGGCATTGCCCCGATCACCGTCGAATTCCACTTCAAGAACGCCCGCCGGAAGCTGGGGGCCGCGACCCGTGAGGAAGCCCTTGCTCGGGCCCTCGTATATGGCGACATCGCGTTGGATTCGGTGGAAACGCATGGGCCGGCGATGCCGGGAGCGGTCGCTGCCGATTTGCCGGCTATCAACTGAGCGACCTTTGCAATTGCACAAAAAAACCGTCATAAACCCTTGAATGCGGTGGAATTTCCGTCGCCACGACACAAAATCCGATCAAAGCCTTGCCGTACCCGACAGCCGGCGTGGCTTCTTCGGCCCGAAGAAAGCCGCATTTGACGGCTTTCAAGGCCGGGGGCGAAAGGCGGTTTTTCGTCGGCGGCGGGCCATGGCCGACATGTGCAAAGGGTGGACCCGTGACTGTACCCGTCCATTTCGAAACGATCGACCGGATCGGCGAGCAGATACGCGCCGGTGAGCTCAGTGCGGAGGCGCTGACGATCGCCATGCTCGACCGGATTGCGGAACTGAACGAAACGGTGAATGCCTACATCACGGTTACCGACGACCTGGCGCTGGACCAGGCGCGACAGGCCGATACGGAATTGCGCGACGGCCACGATCGCGGTCCGCTGCATGGTATTCCGGTGGCGGTCAAAGACCTCTTCGCCACGAGCGGCATCCGGACGACCGGTGGGTCCAGAATGTTCGAGAACTGGGTTCCGGGGCACGACGCGACCGCGGTAACGCGGCTTCGGGAAGCCGGGGCGGTGCTGCTCGGCAAGACCGGCCTGCACGAACTCGCCTACGGAACGACCAGCATCAATCCGTTTTTCGGCACGATCCGTAATCCCTGGTCCCTGGCGCGCGACCCGGGCGGATCGAGTGGCGGTTCGGCCGCCGCCGTGGCCGCCGGCATGGCCTTTGCAGCGCTTGGAACGGATACCGGCTGTTCCATCCGCCAACCGGCCCATTGCTGCGGCATCGTCGGCCACAAACCGACTTTCGGCCTGGTCAGCAAGACCGGGGTCCTGCCGCTTGCCCGGAGCATGGATCATGTCGGGCCGATGGCACGCACGGTCCGCGATACGGCAACGGTGCTGGAAGCGATCGCAGGATATGACCCGACCGATCCCTATTCGGTCGACGCCGACATTTCCGAGGGATTCGAGCCGACCCGTCGGGAATTGCCGATGATCCGCTTCGGCATTGTCCGGCGATACTTCTTCGAGGGATATGACGAGGTTGTGGATCTCGTCGATGCGGCCGTGGATGTGTTGCGCGAAAACGGCGCCAAGGTTGTCGATGTCGACTTGCCCGACATCGAGGGGGCTTTCAGCGCAAGCCGCACGATGTTTTTGGAAGCACTTGCGCTGTATGAGGAGGACTTGCGGTCACGCCCCGAAATCTTCGGCGCCGACACGCGAGACAAGTTGATCCGGTCCGGCGAGCGCAGTGTGACGGACTACGCCAAGGCACAGCATACGCGTGTTCAGTTTCGGGCCGAGGTTGAGGCGTTGTTCGAGCAATGCGACGTGTTGCTTGCGCCCACGTCGACCATCGCCGCCGCACCGATCGACAGCCGCCCGGCCGATTATGCCACGCTGTCCTTCAGGAACACCGGATTGTTCGATCTTTCCGGTCATCCGTCGATTTCCGTGCCCTGCGGCATGACGCGGGCCGGCGTGCCCGTGGGCATGATGCTGACCGGCCCCTTGTTTCGCGATCGGCAGGTGTTTCAGGTGGCGCGGGCCTGCGAGGAGGTGCTGGGCATGGTGGATCGCCACCCCGAGCTTGAACCGGTCCACTTCGACGATCGCCTGTCCGCATAGCGGGTGGAATCGTCAACCCTTGTCCTGACCGTCGGGCATGACGAGTTCGAATGCACTTCGCGCCAGGCTCTCGCCGTTCGCCAGGATTTCCAGGCCGTGGGTTCCCGCATAATAGACACGGGTAGTAATCGGACGGATTGCGTGCCGCCGCTGGACGCGCGCGGTTTCGCCGGCTCCCAGGTCGCACGTCTTGCCCTTGAAGACCTTGGGCGCAGTATCCCCGTTCGCCTTGCGGTGATGGATCACGTAGTCGAGGATCAGGTTCTGATCCTGTGCGCTGCGTGACACAAGTTCGATTTCGAATTCCAGCATGCCGCCGAACTCGACCGCCGGGGTTTTGATGTCGAGCCGGATCAGCTCGACATCGGGTTTGCCGAACCCAAGCGCGTCCAGCGTCGGTTTGTGGCCCTGTTTGACCAGGCCGCGGCAGGCATGCCGAACCAGGCGCCGGCGATTGCCGTCCGCGCCGGCAAGCCAGATCCCCGCGATTTCGGCGACCCGGTCCGGATGGTCCTTGGCGATGTCATTGAGACTGTTTGCCACCGACCGGCGCACATAATCCGACGGATCGTCCTTCAGCCGTTCCAGCAGACGGATCACCGGTTCCGGATCGGCCATGAACCCCTTGAGGTTACCACCCCAGGGCAGGCGGGGCCGGCTGCCCTCCGACGCAAGCCGGCGCACATGGTAATTCTCGTCTTCCGTCCACTCCGTCATGATCGACATCGCCCGTTCCGGATCGCGGGCGATGAACGCCCTGACGGCGAATTCGGAACTGAAGCGCTTTGTCATCTCTTTCAGGATGTCCATGGAATGGTCGAAATCATCGAGGCCGTTTCCGGCAACGAATTCCGTCATCGGCATCACCGCCCAGCCGCGGATCCCGTGTTTGTCCATGCAGGTCTGCGACAGGTCGACGTCGTCTTCCGGGTGCAGGGCGGCGACAAGGACGGCACAGGCTGCGCGAAAATCGGCAGGCAGGCAGGATTGCAGCGCGTCGCGGATCTGGCGCGATCGTTCCTTGAGTTCCAGGGCGTCCAGGTTGTCCGTCGCGAGGCGGACAAAGCGCTCTCGATCAAAGCCGTCCGAGGCCTGCGCAAGATGGGTGCCCATCAGCGCGATCATGTCCGGGTTGAAGAATGTCTTGAACGGTTCGGGCATTGCCTGTCCGCCTGTTTTCCTGCCACGTCAGCGAAAGAGATCATGTAGGCTGAACGCTGAGTCTCCCGCAGTCCTGCCGCGACAAACAGATCGAACGTCCATGACCCGCTCCGCACCAACCCTTCTGAAGGATCCTTCTCACGTCGAACCGCAACCGTCTTTTGCCGATTCCGCGGTGGAAGCCGTCTTTCAATCCTATCCTGACCCGCACAGAGCCCGGCTACTGGATCTGCGATCCCTGATACTTGCCACGGCAGACAGCACGGATCGGGTCGGACCGATAGTGGAATGCCTTAAGTGGCACCAACCATCCTATCTGCCGAAACGGCCGAGAACTGGCAGCACGATACGCATCGATCGGCTGAAGACGGGAGACCATGATTTCGCGATGTTTTTCCATTGTCAGACGACGCTGGTCGCGGAATTCCGGGAGCGGTATCCGGCCGTTTTCGCCTTTGAGGGAAATCGGGCGCTTCTGTTCCGGATTGGCGATCCGCTGCCGGTGGATGCACTCCGGCATTGCGTAGCGCGCGCTCTGACCTATCACCTGAAGCCGGCCTGAAGGGCCTTTGAGCGTTTCCGCGTCAGATCGGCGCGAATTCGGCCTCGCGCGATCGCACGATCCCCGAGACGACTTCATTGTAGGGAGCGGTCGTTCCGACGGAACGGGCGACGACCGGGACCATGCCGTTTATCGCATCGATTTCCGACGGGCGCCTTGCATGGTGATCGAGCAACATGGATGGCCGTGCATGCGGCATGCCGCGACCGAATGCGGTGATGTAGGCTTCCGCGTCGTCGAACGAAAACGCGACGCCTTTTGCCGCGCCGGCCGTATGGGCTTCCAGACCGCAGGTCAGAGCAATGTTCCACGACGCCGGATCGGCCATGATTTCACCGACGGTTCGGTCGAAAACGGTGCACGGTGCGCTGAACGTGACGTTGCAGATAAATTTTTCCCAGATCAGTTGGTCGATGTCCTCGAACGCCCTGACGGAAAACCCTGCTTCGCGCCAAAGTGTTTCCAGGCCCCTGGCCCGATCGGAGAGGCCACCGTTCATTTCGCCGATACGGATCAGTTTCATGGCGTTGTGATGGGCATGGCCAGGTCCTTTCATGGACGCTCCGAACCCTTCGGCAACGCCGAGCAGGACCTTGTCGGTCGGCATGTGGGCGGCGATGCGCTCGCCGGCCCCAAGGCCGTTCTGGATCGTCAGAACCAGACCGGTTTCCGGCTTTACAGAGGCAATCGACCGCGCGGCGGCTTCGACGCCCGAGGCCTTCGTCGCCACGACATAAAGATCGCAGGGCTCGGCTTCTTCCGGCGTTCGGGCCGTCCGGATTCCGGTCACGATCCTGTCGCCGCTGGCCCCTTCGACACGCAGGCCCTGATCCCGGATGGCTGCGAGGTGGTCTTCCCAGACATCGATCGCCCAGACGGCGTGTCCTTTCTCAGCGAACAGGGCGGCATAGACCGACCCCATGGCGCCGGTTCCCACGATCGCGATTTTCATACGCCAGCCTTCTTCCCGGACATGTCGATTACAAAACCGGGATCATCCTTCGGCAGGGGCCGAAATACAAGCACGGTCTCGGACGGATGACCGATGGCAGATCGAGCCAAGTCCGGCCGCCGGGAAGGGGGACTGACGAACTCTACGAAAAGATCGAGAAGATACCGGCGATAAACGCCAGAATGGCGCCAAAAAAGGACAGGACACTTTCGAGCACCAGTACGATGGCGTGAGCGGTGATTTCCAAGCCGATCCATATGGCGGCCAGGATTTCGGAGGGAATGCCTGCAGCCGTTGCCGTGGCACCGACGGTCGTACCCGTAAGAACACCAAGTGCGACGGCGTAGCCTGCAAGCTGCCATTGAAGGGCCATCCAGCCGAAAACGACGGCCGCACCATACACAACGACAAGTGCAACGGCGCCGAAAATGGCGACGGCCGCGATCCGGCGCGGCGCACTGACGGTCTGGCTCCGGGCCTGTTTCATCCGGTCAAGGCGTCGTCTTACGCGGCTCTGCTTCTTTTGTTGCATGATGACGCCTCCCCAGAGATTCAACAGTATTCGTCAAACATATGTGTCGATGCTGCTATTGAAATAGGGATGCAATACGCCTAATGCCAGAAGTGAGGACGATGTCCTGAAACTTTGCCTAACAAAAGGACTTCTGAACCAACGGGCAGTTCTCACACGCCCCAAGCACGGATCCGTCAATCCGGTCGAAAGACCGTTGCCCGGATTGGCGTCGGGCCGTTCGACCCGCTCGCCGGGTTGAGTTCCTGCGGACAATTCGAAAGCACGCACAAGACGTCCATGTCCGCCCGCAACGTGACATAGTCTCCGGGCTTCGACCGGCTGTCCGTAATTTGCGCCGTGCCGTCCTCGCTGACCGGTACCGACATGAAAAAATTGACGTTCGGAACGACATGCTCCGGACCGAGGCCGTGTCGGTCGAGTTCACGCTCGAAATTGCGCTGGCAACATTCGTCGTTTGCGGTGCCGTATCGAACGCGATCGACGGCGAACGAACAGCACCCGAAGATCGTGTCGTGCCGGCCGCAGGTGTCCTCGACGATGGTCATCATCGGGTTGGCTTCAACGGATCGCAGAATGCTCCCCTTTGACAAGTAGATGTTGCACGGCACCTTGATCGTGTTCGGGGCGTGATAGCGTTCGCTCGGATCGGCGGCGTTGAAACACAGGAAATCAATGGCCTGCTGGCCTTCCAGATCGATCAGGCGCAGCATGTCGCCGCATCGCACGACAGCGCTCCAGGGCGCGCGGGCCGGAACCACATGATCGCTGACGATCGTGCCGGACAAGGGCGTCTCGGAAACCGACATCTTTTGCTGCCTTACCAGCCGGATCGGCGGAATGCCGCTCCCGGAATGGCGTAGTGTCGGCGGAATCGAAGGCCTTTGTCCAGACAGTCCCGGCGCGATTACGCGTCGGTGGCAACCGGCGCGCGACTAACGGCGAGCGTTTCGACGAAGCCGTCAAGTGCATCGCGTTCGATCCAGCGCAGGACGACGACGAGATCGTTTTTCGGATCGATCCAGATGGCATTTCGGCCGACCCCGAGTGCAAAATAGCTCTCGGGCGAGGCGCTCGGGCTCTGAGCGCCGCGTCCGTTCAGCCACCACAGGAAGCCGTAATCCGGATTGAGCGGGCAGGGGCTGGTGCTGGCTCGCATCCAGTCGCGATCCAGCAACCGGCGCCCATTCCAATCGCCTTCGTTCAGCATCAGAAGTCCGACGCGCGCATGATCTCGTGCCGAGATGAACAGGCCGCCGCCCCAATGCGCACCGCCCGAGACCGCCTGGAGAGGGTTTCCGTCAACAACGAGGGTGGAGTTTCGGTACCCGTTCCAGGACCAGGTATCGGAGGCGCCGATCGGGTCCATGATGCGTTCCCGCAAGACATCCGGCAGCGGGCGGCGGAAAAGCCGCATCAGGGCGGTGCTCAAGACATTCACCCGGACGTCGTTGTATTCCCAGAACGTGCCCGGTTCCCGGAGATCCCGGTGCGTGCCTTTCAGGGACGGCGTGTTCGGCGGAAGGTCCAATTGCCGGTTGCGGTCGATCCGGTCCGCCTTGCCCCACAGCGTGCCTTCCCATTCGCTGGTCTGCTGCAGGAGATGCCGCCAGGTGATTGCCCGGTTCTGAGGATGCTCGAACAGATCTTCCACCAGCGCGCGACACGGCGCGTCGATATCTGGAATGAGTCCGTCGTCCACGGCAAGGCCCGCGCAGATCGACAGGTAGCTCTTGGTGACCGAGAAGGTCATATCGGGTGAATCGGTCGGACCCCATTCCGCAACGACGCGGCCGTGCTTCAGGATCAGTCCGGACGGATCGCCGCGCGGTCGCGTCGGGCCGATGATCTCGCCGTCCGGCATCGGTTCGGAGAAATGGCCGGTCGCCAATGCCCGTCCGATATCCCGGTCCATCGACGATTCATGCGCAAGCGCGAAGGCCATGGCCGCTTGGATTGCGGTCGGATCCATGTCGACACTTTCCATGTCGACGGTTTCCCAGGCCCCGTCGCGGGGTGGAAAGTAGGGCGAATTCGACATCGCTCAGGTCCTCTTTTCAAACGGGTCAAACCCTGGCAACCGGAATGCAGACCGGTTGCGCAGACATTGCGGCGTTGCCGGCCTGACTGATTTCTGCCACTGCTTGCCGGTGAACCGGATGCAGTCGTGGAGTGAGTGGCATGCCCTGGATCTACCTGACAATAGCGATTGTCGGCGAGGTCATCGCCACATCGGCGTTGAAGGCATCGAACGGCTTTACCAACCTGTGGCCGAGCGTTGTCACGACTGTGGGCTACGCCTTCACCTTCTATTTTCTGGCTCTGACCTTGAAAACCATCCCGATCGGCGTTGCCTATGCCATCTGGTCCGGGCTCGGTGTCGTGCTCATCTCGATCATCGGGTTGTTGGTGTTCAAACAGGCGCTCGATATCTGGGCCTATGTCGGGATCGGCATGATTGTCGGCGGGGTCATCGTCATCAATGTGTTGTCCAAATCAGTGGCGCATTGACCTGACCACCGACACCGGTCTCAGGCCTGGTGTGACCGGCGCAACTCGCCGGGTGTCATATTGTAGTGGCGTTTGAACGCCCTGTTGAAGGCCGCCTCGGACTGGTACCCGATGCTTTCGCCGATTTCGATCAGGGCCCGGTTGCTTTCCACCAGGTCCTGCCGCGCGATCCGCATGCGCCAGTCCGTGAGATAGCGCAACGGCGTCTCGCCCATCAGGACGCTAAACCGTTCCGCAAAGACGGTGCGCGACATGCCGGCCTCCGCGGCCAAGGCCTCGACGGTCCATGCGCGTGCCGGCGATGCATGCAGGGCCGCAAGGCTCTTTCCGATCTTTGTATCGAGAACGCCGGCAAGGGCTCCGGCTCCATCTCCCGCTTCTGCAACGAACGCCCGGATAACCTGGATGAAGACGATTTCAGACAACCGATGCACAATGGCATCCGAACCGGCCTGGCCGGCCATGATTTCCGCAGAAACAAACCGGATGACCGAATCCAGCCAGGCCGTGTTGAGGGTCTCGGTATTCGGCACATGGATGCAAGCGGGTAGGGCATTCAGCACCGGATGGGCTGCGCCCTCGTGAAATTCGAAATGCCCGCAAAACAGTTTGCAGGCCTGGTCGGTGTCGCCGTCACCGAGCGACAACGCGCCTTCTCCCGCATAACCGGTCCGGGCAATGACGTCGTCGACGGGCAAAGCGCCGCCATCCGGCGTATCGCTCAAGACATGCGCGGCACCATGCGGGATCACGGCAAGGTCGCCGGTTTCGAGGCGATAGGGCGTCGCGACACCGGCAACGCGAAGCCAGCAATGGCCGCGCATGGCCATGTGGAAGCGCGCGACATTTCCGAACTGCGGGACCGCGACACCCCATGGCGGACTGAAATGGGTGTGGAAATAAACCGATCCCCGCAGGCGCAGGACCGTGAGGATTTGGCTAAGCGCATCGGGCATGACAGGGGTCTCCCCAATATTTACCGTAGTCAGTTCGTGGCACGACTACTGCTGTCTCGCAACATTGCCGGACGATCGATCAATTCTCGCGGACGGATCCGCATGGATCGGCCGGACATGCGAACGCACATTGGAGATGCGCTGGTTGCTGGCCGGAGCCGGCACGGGCCCAAACCTCCAACACCAAAGGAATTCCGCCATGGATCCCCGATTTGTCACCAAAACGATGCACGCTTATCTCGACTATCCGGTTGCTCTCAGCCTGATGGCCGCGCCCTTTGTCCTCGGACTGGGGCAATCGCATCCCTTGGCCTTTTGGCTGGCCCTTGTCACCGGCATTGCGGCATTGGTTCTCACGCTGCTCACCGATCACAAGTTCGGCCTGGTGCGCGTCCTGCCGTATTCGCTGCATCTCGCGGTCGACCTCATGGTCGGCCTCGCATTCGTCGCCGCACCGCTCATGTTCGGCTTCAGCGGACTGGATGCTGCTTACTACTGGCTAAACGGGGCGGCTGTCCTGGTCGTCGTCGGATTGCACAAACCGACAGTCGAACCGGCTGCGTCGCCGGTGCGGCCGTGACATGTTCCGGGTCCGGGCAAATGTCCGGGCCCGGATCGCGGCACAGGTAAGGAGACGCCGTCATGCAGAGGCGTCCCGCTCCGGATGGGCCCAGGTATCGTAAAGCGCAGCGACCGCGCACGACGCAAGGCGAGCCCGGTCCCCGTCGGCCCGGCTTGTCAGGATCACCGGCACGCTCGCCCCCACGACAAGCCCCGCAGATTCGGCGTGCGCAGCATAGGCCAGCTCCTTGGCCACCATATTGCCGGCTTCCAGGTTCGGGACGATCAGGATATTGGCGCGCCCGGCGACTGACCCGGTCAGTTTTTTGGTTCGGGCGGCCGCCGGTGACAGGGCATTGTCCATCGCGAGCGGTCCGTCGACGCAGCCGCCCTTGATCTGGCCACGGTCGGCCATTTTAGACAGGGCGGCGGCTTCCAGGGTGGACGGGATCTTTTCGTTCACGGTCTCGACTGCGGAGAGCACGGCGGCGCGCGGTTCTTCGATGCCGATCGAAAGCGCCACGTCGATGGCGTTCTGGGTGATGTCCACCTTGGTCGAAAGGTCGGGCGCGATGTTGATCGCCGCATCGGAGACCAAGAGCGGCTCCTCACGGCCCGGCACATCCATGATGAAGACATGGGACAACCGGCGACCGGCCCGCAGACCGCCGTCCCGTTTGACGACATGGCGGAGCAGTTCGTCCGTGTGCAGATAACCTTTCATAACCGCCACAGCCCGCCCTTCGTGGACAAGGGCCACGCTCTTTGCCGCCGCGGTTCCGTGTGTCAGCGCTTCGATGATTTCGATGTCGTCGAGGGATTTGCCGAGCTCGGCGGCGACGTCCCGGATCTTTGCCGGATCGCCGACCAGGAGCGGCTTGATCAGTCCATGCTCGTGGGCCAGAAGCGCCCCGCCGAGCGAGTTTTTGTCCTCGGGCGCAACGATGGCCGTTGCCATCGGCGGAAGGCCTTCGCATTTTTCGATCAAAGCGTCCACGTGGACATGCGTCCCGACGATGAGTTCGGGAAAATCGCCGCCATCGAACGTGACTTTTTCGGTCGGGGCCAGGACGACCGCCTCGCCGCTGCAGATCAGCGCGCTGTTGCAGGTGATGGTCGTATCAAAGACGACATGACCATCGTCCTGCTTTTCCTTCACCGTAACCGTCACCGTTACGGTGTCTGCCACATGGACCCGACCGTGAAACATCAGGGATTGTTCGCGGTAGAGCGTTCCGGGCCCCGGCAGCACGTTGCCGAACACCGCGGAAACAAGGGCTCCCAGCCACATGCTCGGCGCAACGGTGTCGGGATGGCCGTCGTGATTGTAATCGAAATCCGGACGGTGGACCGGATTGAAATTGCCGCTCGATCGGGCAAACACCCAAAGGTCGTTGTCGGTGACCTTGCGGTCGACGGACGCGCTCTGGCCGACGAACAATTCGTCATAGGTCTTGTTTTCCGCCATTGGCGTCTCCTTGCACGGACCGTTGGAATGCCGGGTGGAAGCGCCCGGAATCTATCGAGGAATCAGGTAGCGCGTATCACAGCCACGCGTGAATTGAATGACAATCCGGCCTGCGCTGCATCGCCGCGTCCCGGGCAATGCGGATCGGTGGTCTCCAGATCCGTATTGACCGCGTCGTCCGTTGTAGCCGCGAGACGGTCCCGATGCGACAGATGACCGTGTGGCGGCACCAGGGCGTTCGCGCGCGAAGCGCACGGGAAAGGCACGCGGCGCGCAACCTTATCGACCGAACCCGGCCGAATAAGGCAGCCATGTCGCCAGTTCGGGCGCTGCAAGCAGCAGTGCCAGGCCGCCGAGCATCAAGGCGACGTATGGCGCGGCTCCCTTCACCACCTCGGCCAATGGCGCATCGCTGATGCCTTTGATGACAAAAAGGTTCATGCCGACCGGCGGCGTGATCATCGCCAGTTCCAGGTTCACCATCAACAGAATTCCGTACCAGACCAGATCGATATCGAGCGCCAGCATGGTGGGCAGCAGGATAGGTGTGGTGATCAGAATGATGGCGATCGATTCAAAGAACATGCCCATGATGAAGATCAGGGCCATGACGATCAGGATGAAGCCGAGCGGACCGAGCCCCAGGACCGACACCGCCTCGGTGATGCCGTGCGGCAGGCGAATGATCGTGATCGCGTGACCGAACATGGCGGCGCCGGCGATGATCAGGAACAGCATCATTGAGGTCCGCATGGACCGATAGGCGCATTCCCACAGATCGGCGAGGCCGAAATTCCGATAGACCAGCGTCGCGACGAGCAAGGCGTAGAGCGCGCCGACGGCGGCCGCTTCCGACGCTGTAAAAACGCCGAAATAGATCCCGCCCATCACGACCGGCGGCGCCATGACGGCAAAGAACGATCGGCGCAGGGCCGCGGCGGCCCGGTCCCAGCCGGCCCAGGCCGGTGCAGTTGTGTCGCCGGCCGACACCATGCAATAGCCGGAGAAGATCAGCGCCATCAGGAGACCCGGAATGATGCCGGCCAGAAACAGGGCGCCGATGGAGACTTCCGAGACAATGGCGTAGAGGATCATCGGTCCGGACGGCGGGATCAGGATGCCGAGCGTTCCGCCCGCCGCGATCACGCCGAGCGCATTGCGCTCCGGGTAGCCGAACCGTTTCATCTGCGGGATCGCGCTCGACCCGATGGAGAGCGCCGTTGCGACCGACGAACCCGAGATCGCGGCAAAGATCGTGCAGGACAGCACCGTTGCGACCCCGAGCCCGCCCCGGACATGGCCGATAATCGTGTGCGCCATGTCGTAGAGATCGTCGATGGCCTTTGCCTGGATCATGACGTTCGCCATGAAGACGAACAGCGGAATGGTGATCAGGATCGGTTTGTCGAGATGCGCGTAGATCGTGTCCGCAACCGATCCGATCCCGCCCTCGAAGATCAAAAGGATTGCCGTTGCCGCAAGTCCGAGCGCGGCGAAGACAGGCATGCCGGTCAAGAGCAGCGCAATCAGTCCGGCAAAGACAAGTACAATCGTCATGGGTTTCGCCGTCCGGCAAGCCGTTCGCCGAGGCGAATGACGGCGAGCATGCCCAGGAGGCCGACGCCGATCAGGATCGGCGTTTTCAGGATCCAGGTTTCCAGGACGACGTGTCCGGAGGTGTAGGAACCGAAAACGCGCGCGAAACTGATGGCATCCCAGGCACTGATCCCGACGACCACCGAAAAGCCCAGAACGCCGAGGTCGGAGACATAGGCGATGATGTGTCGCCAGATACCCGTCGCCCGAGTGGTCAGGAGATCGATGGCGATGTGATCACCGCGCCGATAGGCCTCCGCCGCGCCGAACATCACGATTGCGACGAGCGCCCAGCCGGTGACCTCGTCGGCCCACAAAAGCGGGTCGTTCAGCAGATAGCGCATGACGATGGCGTAGATCGTGATGGCAAAGACCGCGAGGATCATAAGAGCGCTCGCGGCCCCGCCCAACCAGATCACCGGACGGGCAAGCCAGCGGGAGGCGAAGGAACCGGTGTCCGCATCGCCGTCGCTTGCCGGGTGCACCATCGCAGATCAGTTCTCCAGCGCGCGGATCAGGTCGACCATTTTCAGGCTGTCGGGATCGTCGCTGGCAAAGGCTTTGTCAAACGCCGGACGCATGACCGCGGCAAGGGCAGCCTGTTCCGCGGCGGTGGCGACGTGCACGGTCGCGCCCTTTTCCCGCAATTGGTCCGGTGCTTCGGACGCCGCCTTTTCCGATGCCTCGATCGCCCACATCGCGGCCTTCTTGCCGGCGCTGTCGAGAGCGGCCCTTTGGTCATCGGTCAGGCCGTCGTAAAATGACGGGTTCATATAGCCGTGGAAGTAGACCGAGATCACCGGCACCACGGTGAAGTGGTCCTGGACTTCGAAATATTTCCGGCTCACGGCCGCAGCGATATCGGTCAGTCCGGCATCGATCACCCCGGTCGACAGGGCCTCGTAAACTTTCGAACCGGACATGGAAACCGGTGCCGCGCCAAGCGCTTCGAGCGAGGCGTTGAAGGCGGGCACGAGGCCGCGGATCTTGACGCCCTTGAAGTCCTCGGGCTTGACGAGATTCTTACCGTTCGACGTGAAAACCGATGTATTTGTGGTGAACAGCCAGACGAGGTTCTGAACGCCTTTCTCGCGCAGCTTGTCCGACAGAAAAGCGGCTGCTTCCGATTCCGGCCATTTCCGCCACATGTCGAGATCGCCGAAAGCGAAGGGTGCGACGGTAACCGTCATGATCGGCAGGGTCCGGCCCCACTGGAAGCTCACGGAAAAGGCACATTCAATGTCGCCCTTTGCGGTGGACACAATGTTTTCCTTCGCTCCGACAAGGCTGTTTGCGCCGAAGATCTGGACGTCGAGCGATCCGTTCGACTGCGCTTCGACTTCGGCGGCCCAGCGATCGATCACCTGGGCGATGTGGTGTTTGGGGGGCAATTGGTGGCTGCAGCGGATCGCTGTGGGATCAGAAGTGGCCTGGGCGATGCCGCCGAACGCGGTTAAGGCCAGCGCCGCGGCAAGTGTTGTCTTCAAAATGGTCATGTCGATCTTCCTCCCGCTTTTTACGTGTCTTGTAAACCGTCAGGCACACCAATCGAACCCAATCGGTGCGCCGGCGCGCAGCAGGGCGCCAGACGGCACATCTTCCGGCAGCTCCCTGGCGACCATCTCGCGGATCTCAAACATGGCGTTGAGATCGATGCCGGTCGAAATCGTGAACTTCATGAAAATCGTCCTTGCCAAGGCGCGGCTTTTAAGCGTTGTGTTCGGTTTCTCGTTGCGTCCGAGTGTGATCCGGGCTTTCCGGGAAAGACGGACAGGAACGCTCGTATTTGGATAGCAGTCTGTTCCAGCCAGTGGCACCACCCGACCGACCGGCGCAGGATCGCGTTCGGAGACGATTGTCGGGTCCTTCGACCCGGGAGTTCCCATGACCACCGACCTCGTCAGTCATCTCTCAAGCGAACTCGATGCTCTGAAAACCGCCGGGCTCTACAAGGCGGAACGGGTAATCGTGTCGAAGCAATCCGGGGCAGTCGAGGTCGCCGGCGGTGAGACGGTGCTCAATTTCTGCGCCAACAACTATCTCGGCCTCGCCGGCGATCCCGACCTTGCCGAAGCCGGTAAGGCGGCGCTTGAGCGCTATGGTTACGGCATGGCCTCGGTTCGCTTCATCTGCGGGACCCAGGAAGAGCATAAGCAATTGGAGGCCCGAATTGCCGGCTTTCTCGGGTTCGAGGACGCGATTTTGTATTCCAGTTGTTTCGACGCCAATACCGGCCTTTTCGAGACGCTGCTGGGTGAAGACGACGCCATCATTTCCGATGCGCTCAACCATGCCTCGATCATCGACGGCGTGCGTCTCTGCAAGGCGCGGCGGTTGCGCTACGCCAACAACGACATGGCCGACCTGGAGGCGCGCCTCAAGGAAGCCGACGGCGCCCGGTTCAAACTGATCGCGACAGACGGCGTGTTTTCCATGGACGGGATCGTGGCGAACCTGAAAGGGATCTGCGACCTCGCCGATGCCTATGGTGCCATGGTCATGGTCGATGACAGCCATGCTGTCGGTTTCCTCGGCGAGCATGGCCGCGGATCGCCCGAGCATTGCGGCGTGGAAGGTCGGATCGACATCATGACGGGGACGCTCGGCAAGGCGCTCGGCGGTGCGTCCGGCGGCTACACCGTCGCCCGGGCCGAAGTCGTCGACTGGCTGCGCCAACGCTCGCGTCCCTATCTGTTTTCCAATACGCTGGCGCCGGTCATTGCAAAGACTTCCCTTGCGGTTTTCGACCGCATCGAAAACGGCGCCAGCTTGCGGGCCCGGCTTCGGGCGAATTCGGAGCGATTTCGCACGCACATGACCGAGCTCGGCTTCACCCTTGCCGGCGCCGACCATCCGATCATCCCGGTCATGCTGGGCGACGCGTCGCTTGCCCAGACAATGGCCGAGCGCATGCTGGAAAAGGGCGTCTATGTGATCGGATTTTCTTTTCCGGTCGTGCCGCGCGGCCAGGCGCGCATCCGCACCCAGATGTCGGCCGCCCACTCAGTGGAAGACGTTGACCGCGCTGTGCAGGCCTTCGCCGAGGTCGGCCGTGATCTCAGTATCGTTCCATAGGAAAGCCCGATGTCCAACATGATGAAGGCACTTGTTAAGGCAAAGCCGGAGGAGGGCATCTGGATGGAACGGGTTCCGGTTCCGGAACCCGGCCCGAACGACGTGCTGATCAAGGTCATCAAGACCGCGATCTGCGGCACTGACGTGCATATCTACAATTGGGATGCCTGGGCGGCGGCAACGATTCCGGTCCCCATGGTTGTCGGGCATGAATTTGTCGGCACAATCGCCGATACCGGTCAGGCGGCGACGAAATACCATGTGGGGCAACGCGTATCGGGTGAGGGGCACATCGTTTGCGGAACCTGCCGCAATTGCCGCGCAGGCCGGGCACATCTGTGCCGCAACACTGAAGGCGTCGGGGTCAACCGGCCCGGCGCGTTTGCCGATTATCTCGTCCTGCCGGAGGCAAATGTCGTACCGATCCCCGAAAGCATCCCGGACGAGATTGCCGCGGTGTTCGATCCGTTCGGCAATGCCGTGCACACCGCGCTCAGTTTCGACCTGATCGGCGAGGACGTCCTGGTGACCGGTGCCGGCCCGATCGGAATCATGGGCGCACTGGTTGCCCAGCGTGTTGGCGCCCGCAAGGTCGTCATCACGGACATCAACCCGACCCGCCTCGATCTGGCGCGATCCATGGGCGTCGATCATGTCGTGGATGCGTCGCGCGAGGATCTTGCGGACGTCATGCAGGCCATCGGCATGACGGAAGGGTTCGATGTCGGACTCGAAATGTCCGGCGCTGCACCCGCATTCCGCGACATGATCGATAAGATGAACAACGGCGGACGCATCGCCATTCTCGGCATCGCGCCGACCGGTTTTGAGATCGACTGGAACAAGGTGATCTTCAAGATGCTGAACCTAAAGGGCATCTACGGCCGGGAGATGTACGAGACCTGGTACAAGATGATCGCCCTGGTGGAAGGCGGGCTTGACGTATCGGGCCTGATCACGCACCGGCTTCCGGTGGACTCTTTTCAGGACGGCTTCGACGCCATGCGGTCCGGCAATTCGGGCAAGGTGGTGCTCGACTGGTCGTAGCACCGGCGTCCGCATTTCCTCACAGACGGTTTGCGAAGTCCTGTTTGAGCGCGGCGATCCGGTCTTCGTCGCGGCGGAAGAAGGTCCATTGCTTGATGCGCGTTGCGCGCACCAGCCCGGCACGGGACAATTCCTTCATATGGGCGCTGACCGTGGGAGCGCTTAGCCCGAGTTTGTCGGCGATGTAGATGCTGCACACGCCGTCGCGTTCCAGATCGCCGTCCACCTGGGGCGGAAAATGCCGTTTGGGTTCCTTCAGCCATTCCAGGATCAGAAGGCGTTTGTCGTTGGCCAGCGCCTTCAGTGGATCGATCATGTCAAGCATTGCGTCGATGGCACCCTATGCACGTCATGCCGGATGTCCGGCGAGCGGTCGTGCATTTTCTGTACCGTAACAGATGCGTTTGTCTGTTTACAATTCGCAAATTCGCTAATTTATATTTCAGGCACGGCAAGATGCGTCCGGCAGGAGGGAAACCCATGCCTACCTACGACTTTGTGACCGTCGACGTCTTCACGGAAACCCAGTTCGGCGGCAATCCGCTGGCCGTTGTGCTGAATGCGGACGGATTGACGGACCCGCAGATGCAGGCCATTGCGGCGGAATTCAAC
Organism: Rhodobiaceae bacterium; assembly: GCA_028285165.1. Taxonomy (GTDB): domain Bacteria; phylum Pseudomonadota; class Alphaproteobacteria; order Rhizobiales; family JANQQB01; genus JANQQB01. The sequence goes on along the minus strand of JANQQB010000277.1, from coordinate 9,329 downwards.
CTGTCAGAGACGACCTTCGTGCTGCCGCCCGCCGATGAAGCCAACACGGCCAGGATGCGGATCTTCATGCCGAAGGGCGAGATGCCGTTTGCGGGGCATCCCAATATCGGCACGGCCTATGCGCTGGCCCGGGCGGGAAGCGTTTACGGCAAACCGGTCGATCCGGACCGTATCGTCATCGAACAAAAGGCCGGGCCTGTTCCGCTTGACCTTGAAAGGGACGGTGCGCTGGTGCTCGGCGCGCGATTGACCGCACCGCGCCGCTTTGCCGCCGGTCGTACCCATTCCGCGGAAGGCATTGCGCGCGCTTGCGGTTTGTCGCCGGACGACCTCGATCTCTCGAACCATGCCCCGATTGTGGGATCGTGCGGCGCGCCGTTCGTAATCGTTGAAGTGCGCTCCGTGGATGCCCTGGCTCGTGCCATCCCGGATATCGCCGGTTGTGCGGAGGAATTGACCGATCCCGGATGCACAGGAATTCTGCTCTATGTGCGCACACCGGATGGGGCAAACGACATTCGGGCTCGGTTGTTTGCACCGCTCGACGGGATAAATGAGGATCCCGCGACCGGCAGCGCCAATGTCGCATTGGCCGGCCTGCTGGCGCATTTGGATCCCAGGACCTCGGTCGACTTGTCGCTTGAGGTTCTGCAGGGTTTCGAGATGGGACGTCCGAGCCGCCTCTTGACAACGGCGACCAAGCGCGACGGCACGGTGGAGGCGACAACCGTGGCCGGTCGGTGCGTTCCGGTCATGGCCGGTACTCTGGCACTGAGGTGAGACCGACTGGCCGGAGCGCGCGTTCCCTTGTGGCCAGTCTTTCCTGAAAGAAGGCAACAACGTCCTGGATGACGGGAGCCCGGCTTCGGAATGGGCGGCTTATCGCCAGCAGGGTTCCGGCATGATCGACGCCCGGATACACGATCGAACGATGGCGTATGCCCGCATCCTGCAGGCGCGCGGCCAGGTTGACGATATTCTTGCGGCCTACGAGGTTGTCATCGGCGCCGGTCGCCAGCAGGATCGGCGGCGCGTCGGGGCTCACAAGATGGACCGGTTGGGTTTTCTCCAGGTCAGCCGCCTGAGCGAAGGCGGCGCGCGTGCTGTCGCGGGCCAATGGCAGAAAGTCGTACGGGCCGGACAGTCCGGCCGCCGCGGTGACACTGTCCGTCGACAGTCCAACCTCGTTCAAAAAGCCGCGATCAAGGATCAGCATCATCGCGTTGTAAGCCCCGGCGGAATGTCCCAGCAGGAAGAGCCGCGTCGGATCTCCGCCATACCGTGTTGCCGCCGTTCTGATCCAGGCAATCGCCCTGGCGCCGTCGCGAACAAAATCCGGATAGCGGACTTCCGGCACCAGACGGTAATCCGCGATGACGGTGAGGAAACCCTGTGCGGCAAACGCGCGGCCAACAAATGCATAGTCCGCTCTCGACCCGCTGTTCCAGGAACCGCCGTAGATGAAAAACAGGATCGGCGCAGTGTCTGTGTCGTCCGGCCGATAAATGTCGAGCCGATGCCGCGCGTGGGGACCGTAGGCGACGCCCTCTGCGATACGATCGCCGCCGCTGTCGTAAGGAATAACGGCGTTGAAGATCGACAATTGCGACCACCCACCGGCCAGGAGAGCGCCGACGACGAGTGCCGGAACAACAACCAGACCGGCAAGGGCGATAAAAAGGTATCTCAGAATGCGGCGCATGCCGGAACCTAAAATTTCCAGAGGTTAGAATCGTTGCATGGTACGGCAGATTGCCAGCCGACAGATCAGCGCGGGGTCGCGTTATGATGCTGAATGGTTCGATCGGCACCCATCAGAACATTGAAGTAGAGATTGGAGCCTTTTGTTCGTTTTTCAATCATAAATTGCTAACATAACGAGAAATACCTCTAAAAAAGAGCCGATAAAAATTCAGCCCTTCTTAATATGTATGCGCCAAAGTTGTCAGACTGTTGTGGTTATTGACAGGTTGCGCGAAAGAGCGAGGCAAACTTTTGGCGGGCCGATGACGAGCGGAATGCCGCCGCGATGGCAGGGCTATGGATACCAGACTGCTGCTCCTTTCCGACTTCGAGGAAGACCTCCAGCACGTTCGGCAGACGTTGCGGAAGTTTTTTCTGCTTACAGAATATCCGATTACAGCCGATAATGTACCTGATCTATCAGGCTATCCCGGTGCCGTTGTCGGCATCGATCTCAAGAAGCGGGATCTTCTCGAACAATATCGTTCATATTGCGAGAAAGCGGGATGCGTCGAGATTCCAAAAGTGTTCCTGGTGGACCGGGGATCGCGCCAGGATGTGGTCCAGGCCGCGACACTGAAGGCTCGCGCCACCGTCGACCGTCCCGCCGACACACGAAAGCTGCTGGACGCTGTCTGCAACGCATCTGATCATTTTCGTGCCCTGATGCGGAACGGCCCGAACCATTGTCTTGAAGCCTCGCAGAGCGGCCTTGAATGCCTGCATGTCATTACGAGCGCTGTGCAATCCGGATTACCGTTGCCAAGGGCGGTCTTTGACAGGAGCGCCCAGCACATTTGCAATGCGATACAGCACGGCGGTGCACTGGAGTTTTTATCGGCCATCAACGGCCACCATTCCTATTCCTACCGTCACAGCATGCATGTCGCCGGTTTGACGATGGCGTTTGCAACCCATCTGGGGTTCGGCGATCGCGACAAGACCCGCATGGTGCTTGGCGCCCTGATGCACGATGTCGGCAAGGCCCGGATCCCGCTCGAACTGCTCGACAAGGAGACCCCGCTCACACCGGAAGAACAGGGTATCGTCCGAACCCATGCGTCACTTGGCTATGAAATCCTGAAGAGCGACGGCAATTGGGACCCGTTAACCCTGAAACTTGTCCACGAACACCACGAATATCTGAACGGCACCGGCTATCCTCGCGGCCTTGCCGGCGAAGCGATCTGTGATCCGGTTCGCATGCTGACTATTGTCGACGTGTTTTCCGCCCTGGTGGACAAGCGATCCTACAAAGATCCCATGTCACCGCGCGGTGCCATGCAGATGCTGTATTCCATGTCCGGCTGTCTCGACATGGATTTCGTTCGCGCCTTCGAACCGTTGGGCCTGAAGATCATCGAGGACCTGAAATCTGTGGATCTGGCGGCGTAAGCTGATTGGTTTGCAGTCAGTGCCGCAAGCCGCCTGCCTCGGCGAGAAAAGTCACCACATCGTCGACCCCGTTTCCGCGGCGCATGTCGCTGAACAGGAACGGTTTGCCCGCTCGCATGGTCTCCGCGTCGCGCCGCATGACTTCCAGATCGGCACCGACATGCGGTGCGAGGTCCGATTTGTTGATGATCAAGAGATCGGAGCGCACAATGGCGGGGCCGCCCTTGCGCGGGATCTCTTCGCCCTGGCAGACAGAGATCACGTAGAGGGTGATGTCGGCCAGTTGCGGCGAAAACGTTGCCGCCAGATTGTCGCCGCCGGATTCGACAAATACGATATCGAGATCGGGATGACGTTCGTTGAGCGAGTCGATGGCCGCAAGATTGATCGAAGCATCCTCTCGTATGGCGGTATGCGGACATCCGCCGGTCTCCACGCCAACGACGCGGTCGGAGGAAAGCGCCTGCAATCGCACGAGGGCGTCGGCATCCTCGCGTGTGTAGATATCGTTGGTGATCACGCCGAGCGAATAGGTATCGCGCATCGCCTTGCAGAGTTTTTCGGTGAGCGTCGTCTTGCCCGATCCGACCGGGCCTCCTATGCCGACCCGCAAGGGGCCGTTGGGCGACAGGGTCATGACCGGAATATCCTGCTCGATTGGGTTTCGTGTTTCATGGCAACGATTTCCGACATCAGCGTGGCAGATCCGAGATCATCAAGGTTTGCCTTGGACGCGGCTTCGGCGACGGCGATCAGGTGCGGCTCAAGCGACGCGACGGTTTCCAGACCGGCTTGCTGACCGATCGGCAGCAAGCGCAGGCAACCCTGCACGAGCCCATTGACGAAACTCTGCAGGAATGCCGCAACCGCGACCGGGCAGGGAATGCCGTGGAAGCCCGTGACGGCTCCGACGGCGACCGGAAGCGGGCAATCTGCCGGAAGCGGCAGGACCGTCGGCGTGGGCCAAGCCCGTACGGCCGTAACGAAGGCGTTGCCTTGCGCGAGGCTCTCCAGAGCGCGTTCCGACGATCCGTGCAAGGCGATAGCCAGATCGCAGATCGGACCACAATCCTCGCCGCCTGCCGCGGCTTTCCAGGCATGGGCGCAGACGATCGCGTCATTCCACCCGGTCCCGTAAGCCATCAGATCGGCAAGCCAGTTCTCCAGTGTCTGCCGGTCGCTGACGAGGCCATCATGCACGGCGCGTTCAAGACCGTGGCTGTAGGCAAAGGCTCCGGTCGGGAAGGCGGCCGAAAACCAGGTGAGCATGCGGACCTGGTCCGGAAGCACGCTACGCCCTGTCTGACCGCTATCAATGTCCATGGGTGCCATGCGCGTCGCCATAGGCGCCGCCTTCCGGATCGAAAGGTGCTTCGGTGTCGACGATACGGCCGCCCAATCCCTCCAGCATCGATCGTATGACGTGGTCGCGCCGAATGAGGATCCGGTCCTCTTCGATTTGAGCGGGCAGGTGACGATTGCCCATGTGCCAGGCGAGACGCAACAGATGCAGGCGATCGTCGCCGCGCACCTCGTAGAGCGGTTCCGGCGCGGCCAGCACGCGCATGACACGGCCGTCGTCCAGTTCCAGACCTTCTCCATGCCGAAGCAGGCGCGCCTCAGGCAGGTCGAGCAGGAAGCCGGTTCCGTTGTCCGAATGCATGACCATGCGTCGCCGGAAACGGGCCGCTTCGTCCAGCGTGATCGTATCGTCCGCCTTCCAGTGTCCCTTCGGCCTTACGGCGACCACGTTTGCAATCATCTCAGAGCACTTCGACGGAATCCGGATGGATGATCTCGATCTTGCGATCGACGAAATGCGGTCCGCCGGCTTCGCGCCAGGCGATCAGGTGCGGCGCTTCGAAGTGGGAGGCGAGGGCTTCGCGGCTTTCCCAGCGTTCAACGAAGACGAGGCATTCCGGATCCGTCAGGCTCTGGTGCAGATCGTAGGAAATGCAGCCCGTTTCGCGACGGGTCGCGTCGATACAGGGACGGGCGGCTTCGAGGACCGCATTCAGCGATCCGGGTTTGATGCGCAGCGTTGCGACAAGAACGATCATGACAACCTCAGAACAGGAAATAGCGTTGCGCCATCGGCAGTTTATCGGCCGGTTCGCAGGTCAGCAATTCACCGTTCGCGCGCACTTCATAGGTTTCCGGGTCGACTTCGATTTCCGGCGTCGCAGCGTTGTGGACCATAGACGCCTTGCCGATCCCCGATCGGGTGTTCTCCACCGCGACGAATGGTTTGGCGATCTGCAGGGTTTCATGCAGATCGGTATCGAGCGCGGCCTTTGAGACGAAGATGACCGAAGACGCTTCAAGGGCGCGACCGAAGGCGCCGAACATCGGCCGATAGTGCACCGGCTGTGGCGTCGGGATAGACGCGTTCGGGTCGCCCATCGGGGCTGCAGCGATCGTGCCGCCGACCATGACAAGGTCCGGCTTGACGCCGAAGAACGCCGGGTTCCAGAGCACGAGGTCGGCCCGTTTGCCGGGTTCGACAGAGCCGATCTGCTTGGACATGCCGTGCGCGATGGCCGGATTGATCGTATATTTGGCGATGTAGCGCCGAACGCGCAGATTGTCGTTATCGCCGGTCTCTTCAGCCAGTGTCCCGCGCTGGCGCTTCATCTTGTCGGCGCTTTGCCAGGTCCGGATAAGCACTTCGCCCACGCGGCCCATCGCCTGGCTGTCGGACGCGATGATCGAAAACGCGCCCATGTCATGCAGGATGTCCTCGGCCGCGATGGTTTCCTTACGGATACGGCTTTCCGCGAACGCAACGTCTTCCGGAATGTTGCCGTCCAAGTGATGGCAGACCATCAGCATGTCGAGATGTTCCGCGATCGTGTTGACCGTGTAGGGCCGTGTCGGATTGGTCGAAGAGGGGATGACGTTGCCGAGCCCGCAGACCTTGATGATGTCCGGCGCATGGCCGCCACCGGCGCCTTCGGTGTGGAACGCATGAATGGTGCGTTCCTTGAAGGCTTCCACGGTGTTTTCGACAAAACCGCTTTCGTTGAGCGTATCGGTGTGAATCATGACCTGAATGTCGTGTTCGTCGGCGACGGACAGACAGGTATCGATGGCGGCGGGCGTCGTACCCCAATCCTCATGCAGCTTGAGGGCGCAGGCGCCACCCAGCACCATTTCATACAAAGCCTCCGGCCGCGAAGCGTTGCCCTTTGCCGAAAACGCCAGATTGACCGGGAAGGCATCCGCCGCCTGCATCATGCGCCCGATATGCCACGGACCGGGCGTGCACGTCGTCGCAAGTGTTCCATGTGCCGGGCCGGTTCCGCCGCCGAGCATCGTTGTGACGCCCGACATCAGCGCTTCTTCGATCTGCTGCGGACAGATGAAGTGGATATGCGCATCGAAACCGCCCGCGGTCAGGATCTTGCCTTCGCCGGCAATGGCCTCCGTTCCCGGACCGATCACGATGTCGACGCCGGCCTGGGTATCCGGATTTCCGGCTTTGCCGATGGAGTGGATCTCGCCCGATTTCAGACCGACATCGGCTTTGTAGATCCCTGTATGATCGACGATCAGCGCATTGGTGATCACCGTATCGACCGCCCCTTCGGCCCGGGTCGTCTGGCTCTGGCCCATGCCGTCCCGAATGACCTTGCCGCCGCCGAACTTGACCTCTTCGCCGTAGGTCGTCAGGTCGCGTTCGACTTCGATGAACAATTCGGTGTCCGCAAGCCGGACCTTGTCGCCGACGGTCGGGCCGAACATGTCCGCATATGCGGCACGGCTGATGCGGGCGGGCATCAGAGCGCTCCCATGATTTTTTGCTGGAACCCGTAAATCACCCGCTTTCCGGCAATGGGCACAAGCTCAACGGAACGGGTCTGGCCGGGCTCAAAGCGAACCGCCGTGCCAGGAGCGATATCCAGGCGCATGCCGCGCGCTTTGTCCCGGTCGAAAGACAGGGCTTCATTGGTCTCGAAGAAATGGTAGTGGCTGCCGACCTGGATCGGGCGGTCCCCCGTATTGGCGACGGTCAGCGTCACCGCCGCGGCGCCTGCGTTGAATTCTATATCGCCTTCCGCGGTTCGGATTTCTCCCGGAATCATCTGGATCGGCCTTTCTGTTGGCGGATGCCGGTGCTGCCTTTGGTCTTGTCTTACGGCTTGTGAAGGGTTTGGAGGGACGAAGGGGGCGGGTACCAGTGCAGTTTTCAAACACCGGTTCGATGAGATGGGTCAGCGGATCGGTTCGTGCACGGTGACGAGTTTCACGCCGTCGGGGAAGGTCGCCTCGACCTGTATGTCGTGGATCATGTCGGCGACGCCCTCCATGACCTGGCTGCGGGTCAGGACCTGTGCACCGGCGTCCATCAGATCCGCCACACTGCGCCCGTCGCGGGCACCTTCGACGACAAAATCGGAGATCAGTGCAATGGCTTCAGGATGGTTCAGTTTGACGCCGCGTGTCAGGCGTTTGCGTGCGACTTCCGCCGCCATTGCGACCAGAAGCTTGTCTTTCTCGCGGGGAGTCAGGTACATCGCGTTCCCTTTACAAAGACCATACTTTGGGCAGTGTGTATTGGTCCGATCCTAGCAGGTTTTTGTTGCACTGCAACAAGGCTGGAATGAGCGCACTGCGCAATGTCAGGCCGTCGTGCGCGACGACGCGGATCAGCAATTTATCGCGATCGAGGACCCGCCATGCGCTGGCGCCGCCATGCGCTCCGATCCGGTCTCGAACGCCGTCAACGATGTCAGCGGCCCGGTCGTGAACGAACAGACAGGTGGCCATGGCCGGTGCGCCGCCGGTGACGCTCGCTTTGGCGAACAGGGCCGGGATGTCGCCCTGGAACTGGAGCTGTTCGGCATGCAGCAGCCGTCCGTCGCTCCGGATGCGCCAGGAATCCAGGATATCGGCCGTATGCACGATTTCTCCCATGGCCGCGCGACCGAAGATCAGGCTTTCGAGCAACAAGAGCGAGGCATTCGGCGCCAGGTCGGCTTCGATCCGTCGGGAAAGGGCCGCGCGGTCGTAGACGATGGTCTCCTGGGGCAGATAGGCCAGCGCCGCGTGCGGACCGACGGTGAGCCTGGTCTCGATGCGGGCCGCGCCTCCCGTTGTGCGGTATATCCGCTCGCAGGCCGGCGTTGTGGCAACGGCGCAGGCCGCCTCGTCGACGGTGATCTGCCAGTCAAAGACATCACCCCCGGTCAGACCGCCGGCCGTGTTCATCAGAACGGCTTCCAGGATCGGCCCTGAATGCACTTTGGGCATCCGGATCTTTGCGGCGCCTTCCTGGTACAGATCGCCAACGACCGAGCGACCCTCGCGACGCCGAACCGACAGCCGTCCGGTGCCCGATGTGCGCTGGAGGCGGGGAGTATTGCCGGTGCCTGTTTCCAGCTGTGTGTCGAAGTCCGTGCAGAGCGTTTGCAAAATGGCGGGATCCGGGAGGGTTGAACGACCAGCCTATCCCGACGACCGACCTTGGCCAAGAGGCGGTTTTCTTCACCGCCCGGTGCCGGGCATGCGAAGCTCAACGCAGGTTCCGCCGCCTTCCGGCTCCCGTACTTCAAGCAGGACGCCGTTGTCGCGACACAGATCATCGACGATCGCCAATCCCAGGCCATGTCCCTCGGATCCGTCGCCCTTTTGTCGGCGCTGCCGCAGAATGTCGAATTCCGCCGGACTCATGCCGGATCCGGTGTCGCAGACTGAAATCAGGATATTGTTGGCGACCGCGCGCGCATCAATCGATACGCGGCCCGCTTCTGTGTGTTTGACGGCGTTGGAAACCAGATTGCTCAAGATGCGCATTATCGCCATTACCGGCACCTTTGTCTCGCCGTCAGCCCCATGAACTTGAAACTCCAGGCCTTTCGCACGGGCTTCGTTGGCGAACATGGCCGAAACCGCATCGACAACCAGGGCGATGGCATAGGGCTCGGCATCGGCCGGCGGTTCGTCAGCCGTCAGGTCGGCAGGCTCGAGCCCGACCTTTGATCCGTCCGCGCTCTCATTGTCCGGTTCGGCTGCGTAACCGGCGGCCAGACGATCCAGGTAATCGAATGTCTCGGAGAGGCGGTCGCGTGTCGCCTTGTCCTCGCCGGATCGGGACATGGCCGCATCGAGGCTGAGGCGCAGCGAAGCCAGGGGTTGTCTGATGTCGTGTGAGGCGGTTTCCAGGCCTTGCCGGTGTTCGGCGGCCATAC